>CBDUBY010000377.1:0-2737 GCA_965365505.1 uncultured Pyrinomonadaceae bacterium
GTCGCGCTCGACAAAGACGGCAATCTGGCGGCAGGAACTTCGACCGGCGGAATGACGAATAAACGCTACGGGCGTGTCGGCGACGTTCCGGTCATCGGTGCGGGAACTTATGCCAGCAACGAATCGTGCGCGGTCAGCGCGACGGGTTGGGGCGAATATTTTATCCGCGTCGGCGTGGCGCGCGACATCTCGGCACTGATGGAATACTCCGCGTTGCCCGTGCAGAATGCCGCCGACCGCACGCTCGCCAAAGTCAAAGCTCTCGGCGGTGACGGCGGCGTAATTGCAATGGACAAATTCGGCAACATCGGCATCTCGTTTAACTCTGAAGGAATGTATCGCGCATATATCAACAGCGACGGCAAGCCGGTGGTCGAGATCTACAAAAACTGAGAACCTGTATTTTACTCAAAAATAAAATCCGCAAGTTTTCATATAGCTTGCGGATTTTATTCTTGTTTTATATTTCGTTACTAAAAGACGAATGCGTTTGGAATCGGCTGGTCGCCGGTTGCTCCGAAAGTAATTCCGGTGAATCCCGACTGACTTCTGAGCAGATACCAAATTCCGCTTGACGGTCGAAAGACGGCAACATCCGCTTTACCGTCGCCATCATAATCCGCCGCCACAGGCAAGTCAGCAACATCACCGAAGGTAATTCCTGTAAATCCGGCAGTTGAGCGCTGCAGATACCAGATGCCGTCGCGGAACACGGCGACATCATCCTTGCCGTCCGCATCGAAATCTGCCGGAACCGGCTTGTCGGTTGCCAGTCCAAATGCAACGCCCGTAAAACCAAGACTGCTTTGTTGGATATACCAGTTGCCGTTTCTGAAAACGGCAATATCCGCTTTACCGTCAGCATCGTAATCCGCCGCTACAGGTTTGTCGCCTGTTTGTCCGAATGTCACTCCGGTAAATCCAAGCTGCGAACGAATCAGATACCAGACACCGGTGCTAGGTCTGAAAACGGCAATATCAGCTTTCCCGTCGCCGTCATAGTCAGCCGGAACGGGAATATCATTTACTTCGCCAAACTCCACGCCGGTGAAGCCGAGCTGACTTCTCTGCAAATACCAAACGCCCGCGCGAAACACTGCGACATCGGTTTTGCCGTCGCCGTCATAATCCGCCGGAACGATTTTATCGGTTAACATACCGAAGCCGACACCCGTAAATCCGTTTTGCGACTGCTGGATATACCAAGTGCCGCTCAACGGGCGAAAGACTGAAACATCGGATTTGCCGTCGCCGTCAAAATCGAATTTTGGACGAAGCGGCGTGGATAGGATGCCCCAATCGGAAACCGTATCCTGGAACGTATTGCTTGTTAAGCGGCTGACCGAACTGCCGTTTGAGTTCATCGTGTAAATTTCATTTGTGTTAACGTCGCGCCGGCTGATGAAAGCTACTTGAGAGCTGTTCGGCGACCATTCGGGAATACCGTCAAACACCGAGTTGTTAGTTAAATTTACCTGATTGCTGCCGTTGGCATCCATCACATAAATCTCATTAGCAGTAGTTGGAGCGGAAGTTGAGCGGGTGAATATAATTTTATTGCCGTCGTGTGAAAAGCGCGCATTGGAATCAATAATATTCTGGGTCTGAGTCGTAACTGGCTGTAATCCGCTTCCGTCAACGTTCGAGGTGTAAATGTTTGAGGCGTTAAGCATCTCGTTATATCTTGAAAATAGAATTTTTTGTCCGTCAGGTGACCAAGATGCATTGTCTTCATCATCCGTTGAATTGATTAAAGGAATCTCAGTTTGATTGGTTCCGTCAGCGTTCATCAACATCAAATTGCAGTAAAAGTTTGTATTGCAACGCGAAAATAAAATCTTTGTGCCGTCGGGGGAAAAACTCGCATAGTGAGATATAAGTGCCGGGTCAGTGAGCGGCGTAACATTGGTTCCGTCCGAGTTCATTACAACAATTTGTTCTTGGGTAGAACTAAGCGAACGAGTGAAAACGATTTTCTGTCCGTTCGGTGAGAGTTTCGCGCCGGAATCACCGAATGAACTCGTTAGCAAGCGGCGTTGGTTTGAACCATCGGGGTTCATCGCATAGATATTATTTATGCCGTCACGATTGGACGAAAAAAGAATTTGTTCGACACCGGCAGTCCGATTGCTGACATCCGTTTGCAACCGGTTATACGAGTGTAGATTTTGAGCTTGAGATGTCGGCAGCCAACTTGTGAAAGCAAGCAGAACTGCACACAGATAGACGTGTTTTTTCATTTATTGTACTCCGATTTATTTTTTTGGTAGTGAACTAAAAGTAATGCTGTTTGAAATTTCTCGATAAATTGCCGCTAGCTTTAGCTAGTGGTGAAGAGAAGTTGCTCAAATAAGGCTTTAGCCGAATTTAAGAAAAATAATCATCATCGTTTTAGCTTGAGCTTAAATAAGGCTAAAGCCGGGCGGAAAATTTATCAGAATTTGTTCGGCTAAAGCCGTTTGAGTTATCAACGCTATTCACCAGCTAAAGCTAGTGGCAACTTATCAAGCATTACTTTCAGTTCACTACCATTTTTTTATGTGAACAGTCAGTCTAGAAAAATTGTCACAAGTGAATGTGAACAGTCAGACTAAAAAAAATTATCACAAATAAATGTGAATAGCTAGAAAAGTCTTTTCTCGGTAGTAGGTCAGTTTGAAAATTTTAGCGGCAGTACATTTTGAAAGAGCGAGTGAGTCGCTAAGGTGATTGACTCGCCAAAGATGACGGTGAATGA
>CBDUBY010000378.1:0-2731 GCA_965365505.1 uncultured Pyrinomonadaceae bacterium
ATTTTCACGCACATCTCGGCGCGTGTGCCGGGCGAAGGGCATCATTTTTTAATCAATCCGTATGGTTTTCTATTTGATGAAATCACGGCTTCGAGCCTTGTGAAAGTTGATTTGGAAGGAAATATCGTTTCCGACACGCAGAATTTTATCAATCCGGCGGGCTTTACGATTCACAGCGCGATTCACCACGCTCGCGAAGATGCGATGTGCGTTCTGCACACGCATTCGCTTTACGGCACGGCAGTTTCGGCGCAGAAAGAAGGACTTCTACCGATTTCGCAAACATCGCTTTTCCCGCTTTCCGGTCTGGCTTATCACGATTACGAAGGCGTGGCGTTGAACGCCGACGAGAAACCGCGACTCGTCGCTGATTTGGGCGCGAAAAACTTTATGATGCTTCGCAATCACGGCGTTCTAACCGTCGGCAAATCGGTCGGCGAAGCGTTTTTGTTTATGTATATTTTAGAATCGGCGTGCCGCATTCAAATCCTCGCGCAATCGGGCGGCAAGGAATTAATTCACACCGCACCGGAGATTTTGGGCGGTATCGAAGCGCAGGTCGCGCAGGTGACAAAAGGTTTGGGCGCAAATTTGGTTTTTCCTGCGCTGCTCAGGAAGTTGGATAAGATTGACGCAAGTTATATGAAGTGATTTTACGCTTCATCTTCGATTACATAGGTAAGGCTTGACCGACCTACTTTTGATTGACAGCGAGTGTGGTTGAGCATTTTGAATTCATAATTCCTCGTCCGTCAAAATCTCTTCGCCATCTCTGGTATAAACAAACGCCCCGATTGCCGCCGCAACTGTAATAATCGTTCCTGTAAAACGCAGCAATTTGGCAATTAATTTAGTTTTGTCAAGTAATCCGGTTTCGGTCAAAAGATAATTCCAATCGTGAAAACCGCCTTCCGCGCCGGTCAAACCGCTCAACAGCGGCAACTGCATTACGACCGCATCGTTCGCATAAACATAAACGTCGAGAAAATTGTTGCCGACCCAGAATAAAACAATTGCCGCCGAGAACGGTTTTTTGTAAAAAACGAAGTAACCGAAAAATATAATCGGAATCAAAATCTGCAACAGCGAGCCGCCCGCGATGCCCATAAATTCACCGAGAATGCGAAACAAAATGTGTCCGGCTTCGTGAATCGGGAGATTTATTAAATGCGTAAAATAAGCGTCTTCGGGCGAGTAAGCGCGCCACAAAAAATAAATGGTGAAAACGGCGGCGATGATTGTCTTGGGCGTGGAACGTGGCTGCATCAACTTTTCAATTTATCAAATTCATCTTTGGAAATCGCGTAGACAACGCATTCCATATTGTAATGCTTTTCGGTTTTTTCATAGCGCATTCCGCATTTTTCCATAATGCGCCAGGAGCCGGTGTTTTCCGGGCTGGCGACAGCAACGATTCTTTCTAATTTTTTTTCGTTAAAACCGTAATCGAGCCACGCCGACGCGCATTCGTAACCGATGCCCTTGCCCCAGAATTCTTTTGTCATTCCGTAACCGACTTCGATTTCCGATGTGTCGTTGAGCGGTTGAAGTCCGCTCCAACCGAACATTTCGCCGGTTTCCTTCCAGAGCATCGCGCACATTCCGAAGCCGAATTTCTCGTAGCAGCCGATATAAAACTGCAAACGCTTTTCAATCGCTGGCGGATTCTGCATAGTTCTGCCGCCGAGATATTTGATAACGTCGTCGTCCGAGCGCATTTCGATTAACCTGGCTAAATCGTCGGACGTGAATTTTTTGATGATTAGTCTTTCGGTTTCAAGCATAAAAATTTTCCCGCGTAATTGAGTAATGAACCAAATCGCGCCCGTAGAACTCTCCCGTGTAATCATAACGCATTCCGAGTTTTTCCATCACGCGCCGCGAAGCCGCGTTTTCCGGTCGAGCGACGGCGACGATTTCATCAAGATTTAATTTTCCAAAACCGTAGCGCAAAAATTCAGCGGCGGCTTCGGTCGCGTAGCCTCTTCGCCAAAATTCCTTGGCGACGGCGTAACCGACTTCCGTTTCGCCGGTTTCTTTTAATTTCCAGATTCCGCACCAACCGGCGAACTCGTTTGAGGATTTTTCGATTATCGCGCAAAAACCGATTTGCTCGTTCGCCCAGCGGCTCGAAACGAGTTCGAACCAATTGGCTGATTCAGCACGGTTTTGCGGCTCGCGGATAAAACGCATTACGTCTGCGTCGCTTCGCATCCGGTAAATTGCTTCGACATCGGTTTCGTTTAGTCGGCGCAAAATCAATCTTTCGGTTTCAAACATAAACATAGCAAGCAGCGAACAGTTTAATTCGTTTCAAAAAAATTTGGAAGAAAATCAAAAGCCGCTTCGTCTAATTATCGTTCAATCACTAAAGCGAGGACAAATAAAATGAATCAACAAAATGAAAACCGGCGCGAATTTCTAAAACGCGCTTCGATAGCCGTTGCCGCCGTGCCGCTTTTTATCAACTGCAAATCAGATACGTTGGCGCAGAAAAGCGGCGAAGACGTTTTGAGTTTGATAAAGAAAAACGCGCAGCCCACCGGCGCGGAAGGAATGGGCGCGATTGACGCGCCCGGAACAATTTCCTGGAAAACCGTTCTGGCGAAAGAAACCGACGAAGGCGAGCCGATGATCGTTTCAGGAACTGTTTTTCAAGCGGACGGGAAAACGCCCGCGCCCGACGTTTTGATTTATCTTTACCATACCGATATGTATGGAATTTACGGCA
>CBDUBY010000379.1:0-2710 GCA_965365505.1 uncultured Pyrinomonadaceae bacterium
ACCAGAGCTTATATGGCGTTGATAATGGGCGCGGCGATGACGGTCATAATGCTTTTGTTTATGCTCGATATGTATAAAGACTGGCGCGTCAACGCCGGCATTCTGGCGGCGAGCGCGCTTGTTTTCATCGCCGCATTGTGGGCGGTTCGCAGTCAGACCACGGTTGACCAGGTTGATTATATGGAAGCGATGATTCCGCATCATTCGATTGCGATTTTGACCAGCGAACGGGCGACCATCAAGGACGAGCGCGTCCGCCGTCTCGCCGACCAAATTATCGAAGCGCAGCGCAAGGAAATCGAAGAAATGAAAACGCTGATAAATGATTTAAAGGACAAATAAAATGACGACGAAAAACATATTGACCCGATTTGCGGAATGACCGTTTTGCTGAAAACTGCGGCTGGAAAATTAGAACAGCCGAGCGGCGAATCAGTTTATTTCCGTTATCAAAGGCGACGATGCGAAATATCCGGCAAAATCTTTTCTTCGCCTTTGCTTATAATTTAATTGGCGTGCTGATAACCGCCGGTGTTTTATATCCGATTTTTGGTCTGGTGTCGCCGATGCCGGCGAGCGCGGCAATGACTTTCAACTCGGTGTCGGTTATTCTGAACGCGCTGAGATTGAAAAATTTGAAACTTTGAAAATTGCATTGATTACAAAACACACGAAAAATACGAAAAGAAAAATTTATTCATTAAAAGCAATCCCAAAAATCGGCAGTGACGTTTTGAGTACCAACTTGAGTTGGTTCTTCGCCCGACCGAAAGCCAACTCAAGTTGGTACTCAAAACGCTTGAATTTATTTTTAAAATTGCTTCCAGTAATTCGGTGATTTAATTTTTAGTTTTAATTTTTCTTTTGTAATTTTCGCAGACAAAAAATTTATGAAAAACAAAATTGCCTTGGCAATTCACGGCGGCGCGGGAACGATTGTGAAAAGTCATCTGACCGCCGAACTCGAACGTGAATATCGCGCCGGTTTGGGAGCGGCTCTGGAAACCGGCTGGAAAATTTTAGACGGCGGCGGAATCGCGCTCGATGCGGTTGAAGCGACGGTCGTCGAGTTGGAAAATTGTCCGCTGTTCAATGCGGGAAAAGGTTCAGTTTACACGCACGAAGAGCGAATTGAAATGGACGCTTCCATAATGTGCGGCAAAACTCACGACGCGGGCGCGGCGGCTTTTGTGCGAAACGTCAAAAACCCGATTAAGCTGGCGCGGCTTGTTTTGGAACGAACCGAACATTTTCTGCTCGCGGGCGACGGCGCGAACGAATTTGCTCGCCAGATGAATGTCGAATTCGCCGACGACGATTATTTTTTCACCGAATTTCGTTATCAGCAACTGCTCGAAGCCCGCCGCCAACACAAAATCCAACTCGACCACACGGCACACGAACCGCAGCTAATCGAAGAAACCGAAAATTTGGAAACGGAAAATCAAAAATCAAAAATCAAAAGTCAAAAATCGCTCGGCACTGTCGGCGCGGTCGCCGTTGATTTTTGGGGAAATCTGGCGGCGGCGACTTCGACCGGCGGAATGACGAATAAAAAGTTCGGACGCATCGGCGATACGCCAATTATCGGCGCAGGAACTTATGCCGACAACCAAACCTGCGCTGTTAGCTGCACCGGACACGGCGAATTTTTTATGCGAACGGCGGCGGCTTACGACGTAGCGGCGCGAATGAAATATAAAAATTTGAGTTTGATTGAAGCGGCGAACGAAACGATTGAACATCTCCGACAAATCGGCGGCGAAGGCGGTTTGATTGCCGTAGACGCTTTGGGAAACATCGCGCTCCCGTTCAATTCCAAAGGAATGTATCGCGGCTTTGTGACATCGAGCGACACAATGAATATTGATATTTACCGATGAAAAATTCGGCACTTGAATTTTTATGAAATGCGCTGTGACAGGCGACTTCCATCCGGCGCGACAGCGGGCTTAGAAGTTATGAGAGCGCTGTAACAAGCGGTAAAAGTTTGACCGACTGCTCAGACGGTTTCTTCGGCTTCGCCGATCTCGTCGAGCGATTTTTTAACGCGCAGCAGCGTTATTTTTTTCTCATCGGCTTGCAAAATCTCGACATCAAGCCCGCGAACTTCCAGACGTTCGCCTATTTTCGGGACATAACCGGCTTCGCTCGTCACTAAACCGGCGATGGTCGTAAAATCGTCGTCCTCGATTTCCATATCGAAAATCCTTTCGATTTTGCCGATTTCGGTCGAGCCGAGAACGTCGTAATAGCTTTTGTCCGCGCCTTCGATAATTTCGACGATTTCTTCTTTTTCGTCTTCGTCTTCGATTTCACCGACGATTTCCTCGACAATATCCTCGACCGTGATCAGACCGGCAACGCCGCCGTATTCATCAACGACCATCGCAATTTGAACGCGGTTTGACTGCATATTTTTTAACAGTTCGGCGGCGGATTTGGTTTCGGGAACGAAATAAGCCGGACGCAGAATTTGTTCGATGGTTTCCATCGCGCTGTCTTCCGACCAGATGTTCAACAAATCGCGGACGTAGATTACGCCTTCGATGTTGTCAATCGAATCGCGATAGACGGGCAGGCGCGAAACCTTTTCTTCGATAATCAAATCACGGACGAATTTGACCGTCGCATCAATCGAAACGGCGACGATTTCCGTGCGCGGCGTCATAATTTCGCCCGCTTTGGTTTCGCTGAACTCGAACATCGT
>CBDUBY010000380.1:0-2702 GCA_965365505.1 uncultured Pyrinomonadaceae bacterium
AAACTTCCGCCTTCTTCGATGTTGCGAGCCGCGCCGAAAAACCGTTTCGGTCTTTGCAATGCGTTTGAATCAATACCGCCGGAAAGAATCTTGCCAGACGGCGGCACGACCGCGTTGTGCGCTCTGGCGAGTCTCGTAATCGAGTCTAATAAAATCACGACATCGCGTTTGTGTTCGACCAGGCGTTTCGCTTTTTCAATCACCATATCGGCGACTTGGACGTGGCGCGTCGGCGGTTCGTCGAAGGTTGACGAGATGACTTCGCCCTTGACCGAACGCTGCATATCGGTGACTTCTTCGGGGCGTTCGTCAATCAGCAGAACGATCAATGTAACTTCCGGGTGATTCTGCGTGATGGAATTAGCCATCGTTTGCAAAAGCATCGTTTTACCCGTGCGCGGCGGCGCGACGATAAGCGCGCGCTGACCTTTGCCGATTGGTGTAACTAAATCTATGACCCGCGCCGCGATGTGTTCGGGACCGGTTTCCATATTCAGTTGTTCGTCCGGGTAAAGCGGCGTGAGATTGTCGAAAAAGACTTTCTCGCGGCTGTGTTCGGGTGCTTCAAAGTTGATTGCCTCGACTTTGATAAGCGCGAAATATCGCTCGCCTTCTTTCGGCGGGCGGATTTGTCCGCTCACCGTGTCGCCGGTTCGCAAATCGAATTTGCGAATCTGCGACGGCGAAACGTAAATATCGTCGGGTCCGGGAAGATAATTGTATTCGGGCGCGCGAAGAAACCCGAAGCCGTCGGGCAATGTTTCTAAAACGCCCTCCGAGAAAATCAAACCGCTTTTTTCGGTTTGCGCGGCGAGCAGCTTGAAAATCAATTCCTGCTTTCGCATCCCCGAAGCGCCTTCGACATCCAACTCTTTTGCCACGCCGGTCAATTCGGAGATGGACATTTCCTTGAGTTTCGCCAAGTCCAAAATGCCGCCCGCCGGCGAAGCCTGTGCTTTTCTGTCGCTGCCGTTATTTGCCGACGAAGCGTCCGTCTTTTTCTCCGTTCCGTTTTCGGAAACAGTTTCAACCGGCGCACTTTGCCCATCCGCCGCGTTGTCCGCTGTTCTCTCCGAACCGTTTTCCTCTTGTTTTGTCACCTTGCTTGTTCTGCTAATTCGTGTTGTTCTGGTAGCCATTTTCGTTGTTCGTTTGTATAAAATCCTGCGAGTTAAGTCGTAGTTTTCCGAGATTAGTTAAATTGAGATGCCCATCAAGTTCTGCAAATTATAATTGCGTTCAAATCTTGGAAATTTTTGTATGGAATTTCGTCGTGATGTGTATAAAATCAAGCCGCTCGGCTCGATGAACCCTTAGAGTTAATTGGGAATAATTCATTATTACTCTATCGGGTGAAATAAATCAACTAAAATTTCATCTTTTTTCCAAAGAGTTCGCGATTTCGCGCCAAACCTCGTCTCTGCCCTTTCCCGACACGGCTGAATAAGCAATTATTTTGCTTTCGGGCAATGATTTTTCTATTACCTCGAAACTCTTTTTCAATTTAATATTCGACAGTTTGTCGGCTTTCGTAGCGACGATTAAATGGTTTTTATGATGATGAACCAGCCATTCGTTAAGTTGCTTATCAAGTTGCGTCGGCGCGTGACGCGAATCTATCAGTTGAATTGACAGCACGAGTTCGTCGCGCTGAGCAAGATATTCTTCCGCCATTACGCCCCAATCGTGCCGCATCGTTTTGGAAACTTTCGCGTAGCCGTAACCGGGCAAATCGGTAAAATAAAACGATTGGTTTACCAAAAAAAAGTTTATTGATTGCGTTCTTCCAGGTGTATTTGATGTTCGCGCCAAACCTTTGCGTTGCAAAAGCGAGTTGAGCAGCGAAGATTTTCCGACGTTTGAACGTCCAAGGAAGGCAATTTCCGGCAAACCGTCGGTCGTCCAATGCGTTTGATTAAACGCGCTTTTCGTAAATTCGGCTGATGTGATTTTCATTCTGTAATCTCCCCGACAGAAATTATATTTATCTAAAGTTTATAATATCTTTAGTTTTTATGTTGGAGAGGCTATGAAATCGAAAAAATTAAAAGGCGGCTTGATTGCCGTCGGCGGCGGCGAATCGGGCGATGTCACCAAAGACTCGATTAAAATTTTCGAGAAATTTATCGAAATGTCCGGCGGCGCGGAAAAGGCGCGGATTTTCCTGATGACAGTGGCGACCGATAACCCCGAAGCCGCCGAAGAAAGATACGGGAAGATATTCAAAGATTTAAAGGTCAAAAGTTTTGAGGTCGTCAATATCGGCGACCGCAGCCAGTCATTCGACGAAGAGATATTAAAAAAAATCGAACAGGCGAGCGGATTGTATTTCACCGGCGGCATCCAGTTTCACGTAACAACTCTGATGGGCGGAACTCCGCTTCATCGGCTAATCGCCGATAAATTTCAAAACGGCTTGACTGTCGGCGGAACGAGTGCAGGCGCAATGATGATTTCGTCCTCGATGATCGTTTCAGGAACGGCGGATGCTGCGCCGCGCCTCGATTCAATCGAAGTCGCGCCCGGTTTGAATCTGCTGCCCGATACGGTTATTGACACGCATTTTTCGCAGCGCGGACGGCACGGACGGCTGCTCTCGACGGTGGCTCATAATCCGCAAGTTCTGGGAATCGGAATAGACGAACGAACGGCGATGGTCGCGCAGGGCGATAAATTTGAAGTCATCGGCGAAGGCGCGGTAA
>CBDUBY010000381.1:0-2694 GCA_965365505.1 uncultured Pyrinomonadaceae bacterium
GAGGAGAAACCCGAATGCCGAGTAAATTACCGCCAACGCCGCAAAAGTTCAGAGAAGAATTTCCCGAAGTCTGGCAGGCTTTCGCGCGTCTCGGCGACGAATGCCACAAAGCGGGAACGCTCGACGAGCGCACGCGCCGACTGGTCAAGCTCGCGCTGGCAATCGGCGCAGGCACGGAAGGCGGAACGCACTCGGCGGTTCGCAACGCGCTCGCCGACGGCATTACTTCGGACGAAATCAAGCACGTTGTCGTTCTCGCCATCACCACGCTCGGTTTTCCCGAAGCGATGCGAGCATTTACTTGGATCGGCGATTACCTGTCCGCCCGGGACGACGACACGGAAAGCGAAAAACATTGAGCGGTCAAGCGGTCGGTGTCTGGTTAATAACTGCGCTCCTGATTTCAAACCTAATTACCGGCGACGACCGTTTCATAATTTTTTCCTATTCAAATTTTTTTTCCTAACCGCTCAACCGAGCCAGCCGAGCCAACGGACGAATGTAAACAGAACGCCGCCCAAGAACAAAAAACCAAAAACGATTTTATTGTTTCGCGCCAGCCAGACCGGAAGGTAGATGTCAAAATTTTCCTTCCGGTCGTCGGTGAATCTTGCCGCCACGCCGGTTAGCGGGCAGCGCATCCCGTTGAGAACGAGAATCAACACTTCAATAAAAACCGCGCCCATAAACGTTGCCGCGAGCCGATAATTCCCCGTCAAGCCAGAAAGAGGAATGGCGACGATGCAGCAGACGAAGAACGCCCAAACGATTGTGTGAAGCGTTTTGATTGCGCGAAGCGAAGCGTCCGCCGTCATAATCTCCTCCTCTTAAAAATCACCGCGAAATTTACCGCAGTGAAAATTTAACTTAAAAGCTGTAAGCCGCGCTCAAATTGATGTGATTCGCGTTTCGCCTGCCGCTCAAAACATACAATGTTTGAAGTCGCCTGAACTCGCCGCCGATTTGAAACTGCGGCGTGAATTTGTAAATCGCGTCGAAAGCGAAACTGAAATTCTGCCGCCGGAAATCGCGCGGCGTGCGGCTGATTAAATCTACATCGCGCGGGTCGTCAATTCCGATTGAGCCGAAGAGCGAAAGGCGGTCTTGAAAAGCGTCGGGCGTGAATCCCAACTGCATCCAGCCGCCGCGCGTGCCGATTGAGCGCACACCGCCGGAAATCAAAGTCGCGCCGTTTCTAAAAGCGAAATCGTTGTTGTAGCTTTGGAAAACTCCGGCTTGAAAACCGCCCAGATTGCGCCCGAAAAACGCCTCGCCCGCTAAACTCAATCTCGCGGCGAGCGGGAAATTCCAGTCGAGCGCAACGCCGACAGAATCAATGTCGTTTTCGATATTAGCTGCGCCGGTGAAAACTTTCGAGCGTCCGTAATGACCGGAAAGCCCGACACTGCCCGATTTTTTCGCGCCGAAAAAGTTCGCGTCCGAATAAGCGATGCGGCTCTGAAAAAACGGAACGCTCGAACTTGCGCCGCTCGTCGGCTGTAAAAAGAAGTTTGAAGCGGTGTTGTAATCGCCGGTTTGCGGGGCGAGAATCGCGCCTTGAAAAGTGAAATTTTTATTCAGTTTTCTTTCGAGTTTGATTTGCGGAATCCGCGCCCAAGGATTGCCCGCCGCCGCCATTTGCGGAATCGCGGCAGCCGCCAAAGATGTCGGATTGACGGGCGCGAAAACCATCCAATCCTGCCCGATTGTGACGGAAGTTTTCTCCCAATCGAGCCTTGCATTGGCAAGTCGAAGCCGCACCACGCCGAAATTTTCCCCGATGCCGATTGACGGGAAACCGCCGAAAAAGTCGGCTTCTAAAACGGCTTTCAAATTCGCGCTGCCGACCTTTACGCCTTCGAGCCGGAAGCCGAGACGGGTTTGCCGGACGCTTGCGCTCGCGTTTCCGTTTCCGGTCGGCGCGGCGAAAAGCGGAACGTCGGCGTTGTTCGTCCCCGCGCTGTTGCCGAAGGCGTTGAAATAAATCGTGCCGTAAGGCGTGAGCCGCGCATTTCCCAGCTCAACGCCGAGAGATTTTTTGTCTTGCGTTTTGGGCACTTCCGTCGTTTTCACGCCGGTGACGGAGTTTGCCTCCGGTTTATTTTCAATTTTGTTTTCCGCGACCTTTGTTTCGGGTTTGTTTTCAGCCGTAACAATTTCAATTCTTTGATTCGCGTCCGTTGGAAATAATTTTTTCAAGTTTTCGATTTCCGACTGCATCGCCCGAACCTGTTCTTCCAGTTGTTTGATGCGATTCGGCGTGTTGTCCGCCGGTGTCGGCGTTGGGGTTTGCGCGTTGAGTGCGGAAGTAGAAATTAAAAATAAAACGCTGAAAAACGTAATTTTTATATAATTGCTAAAGTTAAAATGTTTCATATAAATACCTCAATATCTGAAAAAGTTTTCAATTTGCAGAAGCCCGCGCGAAGTAAGGGCGAAAACGATGTCGAAAAACACACTTGCTTCGCGCGTGTTTCTGCATTTTTCAGCAAGGTTTTTCGCACCCTCGTCTCGTGTAATACCACCAGTTGATAAACGTGGCGACGGCGAAGAAAATTGCCAAGCCCCAGAAAAACGGCGTTACGCTGCCGGTTGCGCCGAGAATCGTGCCGATTAAAATCGAAAATAAAAACGGACCGTAAGCCGCGATTGCCGCCGTCCAGCCGATCACGCCCGCGCCTTGTCTGGGATTTT
>CBDUBY010000382.1:0-2682 GCA_965365505.1 uncultured Pyrinomonadaceae bacterium
TAGACCTTTTGGTTAAGCCTACTGCGGTTTTCTGCTTCCTAAACTAATGATTGTCAGGGATAAAGTTGAAACTGATTTCTATGTTCTTTTTCAAGGCGGGCAGTTGATGGGCGGCGTTTATGAATATCAAAGCTGCTTCGGGACATCGGGCTATGCCACCCGCCGGTTCACTCCGTTCACGAGCGAACCGACTCAATTCAGCGACACCATTACGATCACGCTTTCCAAGCCGCGCACGGTTGAAAGTTTCCGTTTTCAAACCAAACCACTCACCAGCTACCAGATCACCTTAAACGATTCGGTATCGAGAATTTACGAAGTCGGAATTCGCCATCCTTGGGAACCGGAAAATTTATATAAAAATCTTTTCTTTGTCGCTGGTTTGGGATTCACTCCGCAGCGAGTCAGAAACGTGACTAAAATCTCCATCAAAGCCTTGGACTCTGACGATTGGAATTTCGGCATTGATAACGTCAGATTTGGCGACCCGCCGATGGTGGCGACCCGCCGCCAATACCGTTTGCCGACGGCAATCCCGTCATTCTCATTCCGGGCGTTGCCGCCAGCGAATTAGTGGAAGCCAACGTGGGCAGTCGTTGGCTACCCGCCGATTACAGTTCCGTGCTGACTTTCTTACCTGCCCTGATTTTACCGAGCGAGCGAAACATTTATGCCACAGACATCTTTCATAATCAAACTTACCTTAACGGAAATTTTCAAGCCGATTTTTATTTCAGATTATTGGAATACTTAACTGAGAATATAGGAACTAAATATAATGTCGCCGGACTTCCCGAACGACGAACGACCGCCGGATGCGATATGTCTCAAGACTCGACCAATCCAGCTCTAAAACCCAGAGTTTTCGTTTTCGCTTACGATTGGCGGAAAAGTAACGCCGAAACTGCCGTTGCGTTGAAAGATTATGTCGGCTGCGTGAGGCGGTTTTACCCGAATAAACGAGTAGTCCTGCTCGCGCACAGTATGGGTGGCTTGGTCGCCAGGCGGTATCTTTTGGATAATCCTGACGACAATCCGATTGATAAAATGGTTTCCATCGGAACACCGTATCTCGGCGCGCCGAAGGCAATTCACGCTCTCGAAACCGGCGTTTTTATCATCCCAAATTTTGGAGCGACGACAGCAGATATACGGAAAAATATGGTTCTTGCCAGGGCGTTGAGGTGGGTGATGAAAACTTTTCCGGCTCCGCTTCAGTTACTGCCGTCCGAGTATTATTTTCATTTAAATCATACTAACTCCGAACAATCAGACGGTCAGTATCCGTTCGCCGTCCGCCGTTATCCGTGGTCGGACACGGTTAATTACAATTATACGCAGACGAAAAACTGGCTGAATGAACGACACGAAATTTTGCCGGACAATATTGTCGAAAGATTTCACCGCGACGACCACGCGGGCGCGCAGGACGAAAAGCGAATTTCCCTTTTCCGGCTGCCAGGTCGCGACGACCACGCGGGCGCGCAGGACGACTGGCGTTGGGATTCGAGTTTCGTCAAGTATTACCACATCTACGGGCAACAGCACAATAACCTAACCATCGGTCGAGTCAGAGTTTTGCAAAACACGGTATGCAATTACATTGATATAAACTGTTATTACACAACGTATTACGAACCGACTCCGACCAACGGCGACGGAACCGTCCCGCTCCTCAGCAGTCGCCGAATATCGTCTACCCAAAATCTCAATACCAACCGGGCGGCGAGATTTTTCGTCAACGCCAAGACCGACTCGCTGGAAACTAACGATTCTGCCGAGCATACGAAACTGACCGCCAATCCGAGAGTCCTCGCCACGCTGCTTAAAATTTTAAGAAATGTTGACTCTTCTCAGGCTCTTCCGCAAGACGGCGACAATCCGATTGCGCCCGACCAGGCAAAGATCAAAGACGCGCCGACGACAGAAAGTCCGTCGTTTTACGTTTCGATGCACAACATCAACGGATTTCGCGCCGCCGTTTTCGCCGAGCCATCGTTCGGTTCGGCGGGAGACAACGGAATGCAAGCTGTTCCGATGGGCGACAAAGCGGCGTGGATTGCGATGCCCGCCGCGACACCGTATGTCGTTTCCTTCGTCGGCAACGGCAGCCCTATAAAAGTTCAGATTATCAAAGGGCTGGATTACGAACGTGCCGACTCGCTGACGAGTTACATTGATTTAATAATTCCCACTGACACAATTGCCGAACTCAGACTCTCGCCTTCCGGCGACCCGATGCTTTCATACGTCTCGGACGGCGACGGTTTTCCCGATACTCCGGTTGACCCGACGGTTAACATCGGCGGCGCGAACGCCAAAGACACCGAGCCGCCCGTCGCTTCATTCGACTACGAAACGCAGGGCGCGACCAAAACAGTTACGCTGACGGCGATTGATAATTTGTCGGGCGTGAGAAAAATCTACTACTCGCTCGACGGTCAGCAATTTAACAAATACGCCGAACCGATAACCGTCAATTCGACGCAGACGCAAATTTACGTTTTCGCCGAAGACAACAACCGCACCGGCATCGCGCCGGTTGATTTAATCGGTGTAACTTACTCAATCGGCAATCGCGTATGGTTCGATATTAATAACGACGGAAAAATAAACGACGGCGTTTTTCGTGAGCGAGGCGCGGGCGGCATCTCGCTCTCCTTGTTCGCCGACGGCGACGCG
>CBDUBY010000383.1:0-2673 GCA_965365505.1 uncultured Pyrinomonadaceae bacterium
AACGGACGCGAGCGGAAAATATACGGCGCGAGTTGATTTATCAAAAGCGCACGAGAATTTGAAAGACGAAGAATACAGCCGTTTTGAAGATTTGCATTTCGCCGCGTATTTTACCGATGCGACGACGAATCGAACCGAGCAGCGGCGGTTTGATTTGCGCGTCACGAAAAACGCGATCCACGTTTATCTGGTCGGTATTAGCTCGGACGATTACAGCCCGAAACTGCCGATTCAATTTTACGTTTCGACTTTTTACGCCGACGGTTTGCCTGCCGCTTGCGCGGTGGAAATTACGGGCAAATACGAAGACGAAGCGGCGAGTAATTGGCGATTTTTTGCCGCTGCGAAAACGAATAATCTCGGCGCGGCGCGAATCGGGCTTCCGCTTTTGAAACCTGATGCTGACGATTATTACGACGATTTGCAGATAAAAGTCACAGCGACCGACTCGGAAAATCGGACGGGAACGCAGGAAGAAAAAATCTCGATGGACGAAGACGAAAAACAAATTCGCCTTGTCACCGACAAAGCGATTTACCGCGCTGGCGAACCTGTCAAAATCGAAATCGTTTCGACCGAAACCGACAAAGATGTTTTCGTTGATATTCTGCAAGACGGCGCGGCGATTGAATCGCGGATTGCGCGTTTGAAGAACGGGCGGGCGCAAATAAAAATTCCGTATCAGCCGACGTTCAAAAATAATCTGACGGTCGCCGCGTATATTGACGACGCGGACGACACGATAAAATTTTCGCGCGGCATCGTTTATCCAAGCCCGACGAATTTGCGGCTCGACGCTGCGCCCGCGCAGGCGAGTTATCGCCCGAACGAAGAAGCGACGGTGAAGTTTTCCGTTGCTTCGGCGGACAAAAAAACAAGCGGCGAAACCGCGCTCGGCGTGTTTGTCTTCGACCGCGCGATTGAAGAACGCGCCCGCACCGACAGCGATTTTGGCGGCTCGGACGCGAATCAATTCGGCGATTATTACCGGTTGCTCGACGGCGGTTTGACGACGATTGATTTCTCGAAACCAATCTCAGAAGAATTGCAGTTGCGGCTCGAAGCTAATCTTGCCGATTCATCGTTTTATCCGAATTTTTTCGAGAGCGGCGAATACGACACGAATTTGAAAAGCGTTTTTATCAAATTTTTCGACCGTCAATTTAAGACGGTTGAAGCCGCTTTAAAAAGTCGTTATGATGCGAACTTTGAGCATCCGACAGATGAAAATTCTCTACGGCTAATTTTGTCGGAAAAGGGAATTGATTACGCGAATTTGCGCGACCCTTGGGGCAATTCTTACCGAGCCGTTTTCACGACCGAGCGCGAAGAAAACATCGTTTCGATTAAATCTGCGGGCGCGACCAAAATTTTCGGCGACGCGGACGATTTCACCGTTTTGGAAATGCGTTTCAAATATTTTACCCGAATCGGACAAGCGATTGACCGCGCCGTTTCAAATTATTACGCCGAAACAAAACAGTTCGTCCGCGATGACGAAACGCTGAAAAACGAATTGAAAAAACAGTCGGTTGATTTGGACGCGCTGCGCGACCGTTGGAACAAGCCTTACAAAATTCAGTTCGGCGTGGAAGGCAGATTTTACACAATCGAGTTTGTAAGCGGCGGCGATGACAGCCAGAATTACGATTATTCTTACAATGATTTTTCGGTTTGGACGAATCGGACGGATTATTTCGCCGACACCGAAACACGCCTGCAAACTGTTTTATCGAATTACGCGAACGAGAGAAAATCTTTTCCGAAAGACGAAGCGGAATTCAAAGCAGTTTTGAAAAACGGCGCGGTTGATTTTGATGATTTCCGAGACGGCTGGAATCGTCCGCTCGGTTTGAAGTTTGAAACTTTTTCGCGTTACGCCGACAAAATGAAAACCGAATCGGTGGCGAAATTCGGCGAACCGGCGAAGGAGAAAACGACTGTCACGCCCGTCACGCAGCAAGTCGCCGTTTTCCGCGTGCAAAGCGCGGGCGCGGATAATGCGTTCGGCAATTACGACGACCGAACGCTGACGACATTTTCCGGCGTGATTTCCGAGCAAAGCAAAGCGGACGCGAAACCCGTCGAACTCAAAACCGAAACGATTTTCACGGGCGGCAAAGGCGCGGCACGCGGCACGATTACCGACGCGACGGGCGCGGTTGTGTCGGGCGCGAAAGTGACGGCGACGAACGAACAGACGGAAGCTGAATTTGAAACAGAGTCTGACGAGAACGGAGTTTATCTTTTGAAAAACCTGCCGTCGGGAAAATATAAAATTCAAGTTGAATCGCCCGGTTTCTCAACTTCGGTCGTCGTGAACGCTCCTGTGCGTTCCTCAAACTTAACCGAATTAAATTTTACGTTGAACGTCGCCGGAGCTACTTCAACAGTTGAAGTGACAGCCGAAGTTTCTATTGACCAAACCTCAAATACATCTGGCACGACAATTACAAGCAGGCAAATTACAGGATTGCCTTTAAACGCAAGAAATTATACTCAATTGCGAGTGGTAACGAAGGCTGGAACTGATGGTAAAAAAGTCGCAACCGTCATCGAAGAAAAATCCACACCGCGACTGCGCGAATTTTTCCCTGAAACGCTCGTTTGGCAGCCGGAACTCATCACCGATAAAAACGGCAAAGCCGAATTGAAATTCAAACTCGGCGATAA
>CBDUBY010000384.1:0-2665 GCA_965365505.1 uncultured Pyrinomonadaceae bacterium
GGTTTGCATAATTACGAACTGAAACTTAAATCTTGAATTTCGCAAGAGGTCTATTATAAAAACTTTATTTAGAGTCACGCTTTTCAGTTCGGCGCGATTTGTCTTTCGACTTGTACGACGCTTCGACGTCAGCGATTTTATAAATCGGGTCGCCGTTTTTGTCTGCATCGGGAATTTTCGCTAATCTCTTTTTTAATTCTTTGTCTTCCATAAAATTATGTCACGACTCAATGAGGTAATTTGTTCCGCTAAAACCGCACAGGCGCAATTGATATTTGTCAGCACGATATTCATAATTTTCGCCGCCCGATTCTAGATTTATCTGCCAGCCGCTCGAAATCATCTGTGCCGCCATTTCATCTTCGACCGGCGCGCCGAGCGACATATCAGGAAAATCCTTCTCCGTAACGGAACTTTCGCTAACATCGCTTTCCGAAACGCCCAAACGTTCAGCTAAATCCGTTTTTGCCCGTTCAACTGCACTCTCTTTATTAAAACTCATTTTTTATTTGTTATTGTGTCGTTTGATAAATAAATTTTGCGCTTCTTTCAGCGGTTAGTCAATCAAAAAGTTGTTAATAAATCAGATTTCCACCTGTGGAAAACTTTTAGTAAAACTCCTAAACAGTTTAATTGCAATATTTATTATATTAAATCCATTTGAAATAATTTCAGAGTGAAACTTGTCAAGCGGTTCAAAATGCGGCTATAATAGACTTTACTTATCAAGGGGCGTGTGGAAGCGTTTCCGTTCGCCGCCAACACTTTATCAAAAATTAGTATCCGAATATCAATTTAGATGCAAAAAGGCTGTCAGCGTGACAGCCTTTTTACTTACGTTTCTTTGATAAAAGAACGAACATTTCCACTAGCGCGGGAACGATGAAGACCGCGCACGCCGCACCCAAAATCGCTCCCGTCACGAAGCGCGACGAATGTGTATTTTCCCAAATCCCGAATACGCCGAGTAACCAGTCAATCGCCATCGGAATCGTCGCCAAAAAAAGCCAAAATCGCGGCAGCGGGTCGGTTTCCTCAATCGAACGCAGAAAAGGATAAATGACAAACCCGAAAAATAAACCGAAATAAACGCCGAAACAACGCGAGCAAACCGCAAAAGCGTGTTCGCTTACGGCAAACGACCGCTCCGAATTTTGGTGACAAAGGAAACTGAAAAATTTATAAAGCGGATTTGAGAGGTTCGAAAAATTATTCACTTCGGCGAGCGGCGCAAGCACAATCAGAAAAGCCCAAACCGCCGCCAAAAATGAAAACACGCTCCAAACGAAAAACGCCCGCCGCCTGATTCCGGCAACGGCGTTTTGCGGAATGTAATTTTCCATTGTTTCAGGCATGAGAAATATTTAGCCACGAATCAATATGAATAAAAACAGAAAATAATTTGTGTTAATTCGTGGCTAAAAAATTAAAATCTAATCACCGCGTCGGGTCCGCCTTCGACGTGAACCGTGTCAACAAAGCGGATGTTTTTCGTGTCGGTCGTCATCACGACCGAATGCGTGCGTTTGCCTGAACCGAAAAATCTCACGCCTCTTAAAAGTGCGCCGTCGGTAACGCCGGTCGCGGCGAAAATGATGCGTTTGCCGGGCGCGAGGTCGTTCGTATCATAAACTTTGTCCGGGTCTTTGATGCCCATTGATTGCAGGCGTTCCATTACTTCTTCATGCGGCGGAACTTTGGATTTGTCAACGCCCAAACGTTCCGGGTCAAAGACGAGTTTCGCCTGAATTTCGCCGTTCAGACAACGCATCGCCGCCGCCGTGATAACGCCTTCGGGCGCGCCGCCGATGCCCATCAGCGCGTGGATATTTGTTCCGGCAACCGCCGCCGAAATGCCAGCCGACAAATCACCGTCGCTAATTAAACGGATTCGTGCACCCGCCGAACGAACGTCGTCTATCAATTGTTTGTGACGCGAACGGTCAAGACAAATAACTGTTAAATCGGCAATATCTCGGTTTAGCGAGCGGGCAATCGCCTTCAAGTTTTGTTTGACGGGCGCATCAATATCAACCGCGCCGCGACACGAAGGTCCGACGACGATTTTGTCCATATAAATATCCGGCGCGTTCAGCAGACCGCCGCGTTCCGCCGCCGCCAAAACTGCGATGGCGTTGTTTGCGCCGAGAGCGCACAGATTCGTGCCTTCGAGCGGGTCAACGGCGATGTCAATTTCGGGAAACGTTGCTTTTTCCTCAGCACTGTAATCTTTACCGCCAAGTTCTTCGCCGATATACAGCATTGGAGCTTCGTCGCGTTCGCCCTCGCCGATGACGATGCGCCCGCGCATTGGCACGGTGTCCATCACTTCGCGCATCGCTTCGACCGCCACGTGGTCGGAATATTTGCGGTCGCCCTGACCCATCGTTTTCGCCGACTCGATTGCCGCCGCTTCGCACACGCGCAGAAAATCTAAAGACAATTCGCGCTCTGATTTTAGGTTTTTCATTATGGTTTTTCTCGAATGTAAAAATCTCGTAATACTTATTTATTACGGCATTCTAACACTTGTCTAACCCGATTTGACAAGTTATGCTTTTCGTTATCATATTTTTATTTTGATTTTCAAAAACCAGAAGGAGATTTTAAAAAATGACGTATATCGTAGCCGAGCCGTGTATCGAATGTAAATATACCGACTGCG
>CBDUBY010000385.1:0-2665 GCA_965365505.1 uncultured Pyrinomonadaceae bacterium
GTCAATGTTCCGCGCACGGGCGAAAACAACATTTCGGTTCAGGCGAAATTAAATAACGTCAATACGGGAAATCTGCTTGCCGCGCTGCCAATTGATGTTCTGCCCGATCAAATCAAAGATTTTCAGGCGCAGACTTCCGGCACGATTGATGTCAGCGGAATTCCCGGCAATTTGCATGGCGAAGCCGACATTTCATCAGGTAAAGGCACGATCAACAATCAGCCGTTTGACGGTTTTGATGCGAAGGCGACTTTTCAGGGAAATCTCGTCAATCTCGAAAATTTCTTGGTGCGTTTCGGCGACGGTTCTTTGAAGGCTAACGGAACTTATAATACTGATTCGACGGCGTTTAATTTTGTCGTCAACGGCAATGATATTAAAGTCGCAAGAATCGCGCCGTTCCTTCCTGCCGGAACTGATATTTCCAACGTCAGCGGAATTATTGATTTACAGGCAAAAGCGTTGGGCATCGGTTCTGATCCGAAAACTTTTGATATAAATTTCAGCGGCGCGGGGCGCAATGTCGTTTATGACGGAAACGCGCTCGGCGATATAACTTTTAATGGGAAAACCGAAAATCAACAGCTTAACGCCAACGTAACGGTGAATTTTCAAGGACAGCCGCAAACGCTCAACGCGAGTGTCAATTTTGCCGACGAAAATCTGCCGTTTCGCGCCGAAACGAGTTTTAATAATACACAGCTTGCGCCGCTTGTCGCGCTTTTCAAACCGGAAGGAGTTGACGTTTCGGGACAGGCGACGGGAAATGTCGTCGTTCAGGGAAATCTTTATCCGGTCGGCGCGAATGGCGAACGCGAGTTTTCAACCGATAATATCAGCGGCGCGGCGATGTTCAGCCAGCTTGCTTTGCAGATTGACGAAACGCCGTTAATTGCAACCGAACCTGTTTCCGTGCGGTTTAATACAAAAGAAATTGTAATTGACAGCGCGAAATTTTCGGGCGGCGGCTCGAATATCGTCGTTAGCGGCACAAAAACTTTGACCGAAGACGGCATCAATAATCTGGCGATTGACGGAGATGTAAATCTGCGAATCTTAAACGCGCTTTCCAGAGATACGTTTTTTACAGGTATCGCCAATGTTGCCGTGCGTCTGAGCGGACCTAATAAAACGGCGCGGTTGATCGGTTCGGCGGAACTTCAAAACGCTTCCGTCGCAACATTTGTCGGCGCACAGCGTTTGACTCTCAATCGCGTGCAGGGGCGCATTATTTTCACGTCGAATCAGGCGCAGATCGAAAACTTGACCGGATTTTTGGGCGGCGGCAGAGTTTCGGCTTCGGGCGGTGCGCTGCTTTCGGGTTTGGAATTACAGGGTTTTCGCTTTGACGTGCGCGGCAATAATTTTACCGCGCCGCTGCCGCCTGATTTTATTACGACGGGCGATGCCGAAATTCAAATCAGCGGCAATCGCGTAAATGGTGAAATGAATACGCTGATTGCCGGAACGATTTACGCCAGACGCAGCATTTATAACAAAGATATTGATTTAGCCGATATTATCAGCGGACGGCGCGAAGGTTCGCTGTCAGCCGGTTCGGGCGGTTCGGATTCGTCGTCTTCGTCATTTTTGGGCGTGCCGAAATTAGACATTCGTCTTGAAGGACGCGATGCTTTGGTCGTTCGCAATAATCTGGCTGATCTGACGGCTTCGCTTTCGCTTCGAGTTACCGGCGATGTTGAATTTCCGCAGATTTCCGGCAGAGTTACCGCCAACAGCGGCACGATTTTCTTTCGCAAAGACCGCTACGAAGTGCAGCGCGGCGTGATCGAATTTCCGCCGAACACGAGCATCGAACCGTATGTCAATCTGCAGGCGACAACCGACATCAAAGGTTATCAAATCACCGTCAGCTTGGTCGGCTCATTGACCGATACGGAATCGCTGAATGCGACGGTGCGTTCGAGTCCGGCACTGCCGCAGGGCGATGTTGTTTCGCTGATTACAACCGGAAATCTGGCAAGTAATGATCCGGGATCTCCGACGCTCGCGCAGTCTGGAATCAACACGGCGGCGGAAATTTTGACCGATGAACTGATTAACAATCCGCTGAGTAAAGCGACTGATAAACTTTTCGGTTTGAACAGATTTGAACTGAATCCGGTAGTTTCCGGGCAGAGTCTGAATCCTTCGGCGCGTTTAACTGTGGGCAGACAAATTAACCGAAATCTGCTTGTTACGTATTCGACCAATCTGTCGGAAGATCAAAATCAGATTTTAGCTCTCGAATATCGCGTGTCAAACCGCCTGTCGTTTGTCGCGCAGTATGAACAACGCTCGATCAGCAACGTAACGCGCAAAAATAATGTTTTTAGTTTCGAAGTTCGTTTGAGAAAAAGATTTTAATGAATTTTTCATCACACAGATTAAAAATGGAAAATGGAAAATGGAAAATGGAAAATTCATTAAAATCCGTAATCCTTTTTTCGCAAGCCTTTTTTCGTATTTTTTTGATTTTGCTGTTTGCCGCAGTTTGCTTGCCGCTGATCGTTCAGGCGCAAAATAAGTTTGAAAATAAACCGATTGGCGATGTTGAAGTATCCTTTGAAGGTAAGGACAGCGATGCTTCCGCCGCCGAACAGTTTCGGCTGATTGCTCGAACAGCACTCGGCGAAAATTACACGACCGTCAAAGTGCGCGACGC
>CBDUBY010000386.1:0-2660 GCA_965365505.1 uncultured Pyrinomonadaceae bacterium
TCGCCTTCGAGTTGATAGAAAAATTCTTCGCCTTCGTCCCAGTGATAATCTTTGCGGGAATTCGGACCGCCGACGACCATCACGATAAAATCTTCGGCGTCGTAGGCGCACTGGTTTCCGACCGGCGGTTTCAGCAGATGACGATTATCGTCAATCCATTGTTTGAAATTAAAAGGTTTTCGTATCGGCATAATTTATAATTCTAAAACTTTATTAACCGTTCGCCAATTTCGCGCCGTCGCCGAAACTTTCAGCCGTTTGCCGATGTAATCTTTGCCCATTAAACTGTCCAAAACGCTGACGCGCAAGAGGCAAAATATCTCTCGGTTTCTGACGGCGAATCGTTCGTTTTCGCTGTTGTTGGCAAGCAGAAGTTCGCGCTTTTCCGCTGGCAATTCTTCATCGAGAAAGAAAACGTGCAAGTCTTTGTCGTTTTCAAACTGACCGGCAAACGGGTTGTTTTCGATAATATCTTTAATATCGTCAATCGTTCGCACCATCACTTTTATAAGTATGGAAAATTCATTTTGAATCGCTTGTCCGATTTCAACAGCGAGTTTTACATTATCTGCTTCGGCTGTTTCAAAAATTACGTTGCCGCTGTTGATGTAAGTTTTGACGTTTGTGTATCCGAGCGCGCCGACGACTTCGCGCAGCGTTTCCATTTTAATTTTATTTTTTCCGCCGACGTTAATTCCGCGCAGAAAGGCGGCGTATTTTCTCATTTGATTATTTAGTTGCGGCAACAGGCGCTTCCTGAGTAACGGATTGGATCGAGCTTCGACGAACGACTCGGTTGCGTCCGGTTTCCTTAGCCCGATATAAAGCGTCATCGGCTGATTTCGTCCAATCTTCAACCGATTCTCCTTCTCGAAGTTCGCTGACTCCGATGCTGACCGTCACGGAACGGTCTTTCAGCATCGCGGCTTCGGCAATTAGCGACCGAAGACATTCGGCGGCAATAGCCGCATCCGTTTCATTTGTATCAGGCAGAAACAGCAAAAATTCTTCGCCGCCGACGCGAAACAGTTTATCCGATTGACGGACGCGCCCGCTTATTAGCTTAACGATACCTATCAAAACCTCGTCGCCCGCGGCGTGTCCCAGTTCATCGTTAATGCGTTTGAAAAAATCAATGTCGAAAGCCAGCACCGAGGCAAATTTATCTTTCCGCAATCTCTGAGCAGTGGCGTCTTTCAAGCGCGTTTCCATATAACGACGATTAAACGCACCGGTCAGCGGGTCTTTGATGGATTGTTCGAGAAGCTGCCGATGCAGATCGTCAATCGTGCCGAGAATAATGTTCGCCATCACTATTAAAACACCGAGCGAAACGGCAAATCGAATTGTCACGTCCATCCCGATGTATTGCAGAACAATAAACGTCACGACGCCCAGCAGCAGAACGCCGCACAGATTTGCCGTGCGGCGCGAAAGAACAAAATAGAAAAACAGCAGCAGCGGGTAACACCAATAGGTTCCATATACGCCTTGATTCATTATCGAAAGCACGATTGCCACCGCTGCCGGAATAATTAGAATTTCGTAAGGAATCGGAATTTTTCTCCGGCGGTAAATCGCGTATCCGTTGAAAAAAAAGAGGAACGTAATTCCGAGAAGTGCCGCGCTCAGAAAATAATTTCCGCGGGCTAAATCATAAATAAAAAACGGCACGAAACAGCAAACACCGACAATAGAAAGCGGCAGCAACATACGCTCGCGGTTAGCCGATAAAGCGTCTGCTTCGTTTTGAATTTCGGCTCGGTCTTTCATCAAATTCTCTTTTTTAAGCGTCAATCGCCGCTATAACTTTTAATTCAATCGCAATCGGTGTCGGCAGTTTATTAATTTCAACCGTTGTCCGGCACGGCAGATTGTCTTTGAAATACTCGGCGTAAATGCGGTTATAAGTCGGAAAATCCGCTTTCATATTCGTCAGAAAAACCGTTACGTCAACGATGTTCTTCCATGACGAACCCGCGTCTTCCAGAATATAGCGCACGTTACGGAAAACCGAGCGGCACTGTGCTTCGATGTCGTAGGAAACGATTTCGCCGTCATCGCTGAGTTCAACGCCGGGAATTTTCTTGGTGCCTCTTTCCCTCGGACCGACGCCCGACAAAAATAATAAATTCCCGACGCGCCGGGCGTGCGGATACAAACCGACCGGTTCGGGCGCTTTTGTCGAATTGATTATATCTTCGCTCATAAACCATTTTAGTTTCTCGAATCTCTTTCGCCTTCGTAAACCGCGCGGGCGCACTCAACGAATAAATCGAGATAATAATCGCGCACTTCTTCCGGCGCGAGCGTTTTATTTTCCTTTTCGGCGATGAATTTCATTAATTCAAGAGCTACTTCTTCGCCGGTTTCGATTCGTATCGGTTGCGTTTCATTGCTCATAATTCTTAATAGTTTATTTTAATACAAATATTTTTTTCTTCGGTAAAAAAGCGTAATGCCTCGAAGCCGCCTTCGCGTCCGACACCCGAATCTTTCACGCCGCCGAACGGCGTTCGTAAATCGCGCAGCAACCACGAATTGACCCAAACGATTCCCGATTCGATTTGTTCGGCGACGCGGTGAGCGCGGCTCAAGTTTTCCGTCCAGACGGTCGCCGACAAGCCGTAGGAAACCGAGTTGGCGTAACTTAAAACTTC
>CBDUBY010000387.1:0-2657 GCA_965365505.1 uncultured Pyrinomonadaceae bacterium
TGATTTTGGCAAGTTATATTGGCTCATTTCGGAAGCCTGATCTGGCTCACCTTGAAAAACGGCAATCTCATTTGGCTCACCTGTTCGATTTACCAAACTAAGATTTCCGCACCTTTTTACTACTGACGGTTCGCTTGAACCGATAACTTTCCGTTCCCGTTTCAATAATGTGCGCCCGATCCGTTACCCGGTCGAGCAGTGCTTTACACAATCGCGCATTCGGGAACACCTGCGTCCATTCGGAAAACGGCAGATTCGTCGTCAGGATGATCGTTGCACGTTCGGCTCGCTCCGAGATCACTTGAAAAAGCAGCTCGGCTCCGACCTGCGCGAATGGCACATAGCCGACTTCATCGAACACGATCAGGTCATAGCGCGACCAACGCCCGAGTGTGCGTCCGAGCAAGTTGTGATGTTGGGCTTCGACTAACTCGTTGACCAATCCGGCTGCCGTCGTAAAACGAACTCGCTTTTTCTGCTGACACGCCGCCACGCAGAGTCCGGTTGCCAGATGCGTCTTGCCCGTTCCCGAATCGCCGATCAGAATAACCGGTTCGGCGCGTTCGAGATAACCGCCTTCCGCTAATGTATGCAGCAGAGTCGGCGACAATTGTGGTGCCGCCGCAAAGTCGAACTCGTCCAATGTCTTGAAACGCGGCAATCTGGCATCTTTGATTCTTCTCTCGATTGTTCCGCGCTCGCGTTCTTCGACTTCCGCCTGAAGTAATGCCGCCAGAAAGCTGACCGGCGTTTGATGTGTGCGGACGGCTTCGTCGGCAAGTTGGGCAAATGAAGCACCAACGGTCGGCATTCGCAAAGTCCGGCAATGTTCTTCGACCATCCGCGCGTCGAGTGCCGAATGATGCGTCCCACCATTATTGACGTTTGCTGTTTCTTTCATCGCGGCACCTCCGTCCGGTGGAGCGTTTCGGCTTGGTTCATCAGCAATCCGTCGTAATCGGTAACTTCCGGCAGCGGGCGGTAAAAGTGCCGACGCAAGGTTGCCGACAATTGCCCATCATCCGTTTTTGGAAGGCGAGAGCGTTCGGCAAAGCGTTCGAGTTCCGCTTGGTTGAGCAGATAACTGACCGCGTCGCGTTCGCCCGCGCCGAGTTCCAATGCCCGCTTGATCGCTTGTCGCAGACGCTCATAACCGACCCTTCTGCCTTCGCGCAGCAGTTCGATCATCAATCGCGTTCCGGCTGATTCGCCGTGCCGCAGTTGAAGCTGTTGCCACAGATGATCGAACTCCGCCGTCCATCTGCCTTCGATTCGCCATTGCTCAAGCGGCTTTGATCCGATGAACGCTCCCGGCTTTCTTGCCAACACATCCAGATAATGTTCGAGATTATAGACTTCCTGCCGTTTCAGGTAACTTCTTTCGTGTTCGGCGATCTTTTGACCGCCGGAGAATACTTCGATTCCGGTCGGCAGCAGGCGAACCCGGCAGCGCGTGTGCGGCGCGAGCGGCGTTGAATAAAGGTTCGTCTTGACCCGCACGCAGCCTTTTGCGTCAACCAGCGGAAAGCATTCTTCCGCCAAATCGAATGAATCGGTCGGCAGCGGTAATAATGCGGTTCGTTCAAAGACCAGTCCGGCTTCGACCGAAAGAGCGTGTCCTTCGATCTGGCGTTGCTCATCACGCCGACACTCTCCGAGCAGCCAATCATTCAACTCGTCCAGCGACGCGAACTGCGGAACCGGCACCAGATGATTGCGCCGAAAGCGTTCGACTTCACCCTCGACACCACCCTTTTCGTGTCCCGCATACGGATTGCAAAAACTGCCTTCATAGCCGTAATGCGAACGAAAGGCGATAAAACGAGTCGTTTCCTCACGCCGTGAGCCGCGCAGAATGCGTTTGACCGCCGCCTTCAGATTGTCATAGCGAAGTCGTTTGAACACGCCGCCGAAATAGGCAAAAGCGAGTTCGTGAGCTTCAAGAAAAGCACTTTGATTGGCTCTTCGATATGCCCGGTGAAACGCCGCGCCCGAAGCTGATGCCCGCAGACAAAACAACTGCAAGACCTGTCGCACACCGCCGAGTTCAACCGTTGCTTCATACCAGTCAACCTGTGCTTCCGCGCCATATTCGTAATGCTGCGGAATAAATACTTCGCGTTTTGCCAAGCCCATCTGCCGCCGAATCTCTTCGACATACTGACGAATGCTCCGCTCGGAAACCATCGCTTGCGACATCTCGGTTTGCAGGCGCATAAATATTCGGTGTGCCGTATGCCGCTGCTTGCGCGGGGCGCGTTCATCATCTCGTAGAATCTGCTCGATAAAACCTTTGACCAAAGAAAACTTCGCCCTTTTCCGTTCGGGCTTCTTACGTTCCGGCGGCAAAGCGCATTCAATCGCCTGTCTGACCATTCTCCGATGCACGCCGAACTTCTGTGCCGTCCCGATAATCGTTCCGCAGCCGTGTTCATATTCACGGCGAATCTGTTCAAATAACTCCACTTTCAGCCTCCTTTCCATCGGCTTGACCTCCATTGCTAAGAATGCTCAATAGAGTAACCGATTCTTTGACTCTTTAGTGAGCCAAATCAGAGTGCCGAACTGTCCCAAATCAAATTACCAAACTCAATTAAACCACCTCATTCTGCTTGACCAGTTTTTCAATTGTTTCTCTGGTATATTCCTTCACTTCA
>CBDUBY010000388.1:0-2651 GCA_965365505.1 uncultured Pyrinomonadaceae bacterium
GGTAAAGAGGCGAACGAGGTCGTGCAGTTTCAGGCGGTTTGTTTCGGCGTTCCATTTCAGCAAGCCGTAGCTTTCCAAATCGGCTAAAGTTTCTTCGGCTTGAATTGCCTCGACGTTCCAGACTGCCGCCGCCGCCGCTGTGTCGAAGTCGGCGGGAAAAATCGCCAGTTGCCGCCAGAATTGCTGTAGTGCGGATTCGAGATAATCGTAGCTCAAGCTGAACGCCGCCTCGACGGTGATGTCGCGTTCGGTGTTGTGCAGTTGCAAACGGCTTTCTTTTAATTTCGCCGCATAAATCGCCGCGCTGAGTCGCGGCTTTTTGAACAAAACGCCTTCCGCCGCCCGCAAAGCCAGCGGCAGATAACCGCACAATTCGGCGATAACGTCAGTCTGCCCGTCAAAACGCTTCGCGCCCAACTTTCTTTCGAGCAAAGCGCGGGCATCTTCGGGCAGCATTTCCTCGACGTTCCGCGCCTCGCAGTTGTTAATATCGAGACGATGCCTCGCCGTCACGATTAAACAACCTTCGTCAATCTGATTCAGAAGCGCGATTTGCGCCGCGTCTTTGGCATTGTCGAGTAAAAGCAGAGTTTTATATGTCTTCAAAAGGGCAAGATAATCTGGCTGCAAAATTCGCAGTTCGAGCGCATTTTGCTCGGCGGCGGACAACGGTTCGCCGGTCGCCGGGTTAGAAAGCGGAATCTGCGGACGCTGTTTCCGCTCGTCGAACCGGCTGATAATCTGCCACATCACTTCGGCGGCGGACAGCGGATTGCCGCTCGCGCCCTGCAAGTCGAGAAAAACGTGCGCCTCATATTCGGCTTCGATTTCTTCGGCGAACCGCTTGCCAATCTCCGTCTTGCCCGCGCCGCCCATTCCGTGCAAAAGAAAACACCGCTTCCCACCCGCATACCAGCCGCGCAAGTCGTCCAGATATTCCACGCGCCCGACGAAACCGACGGTTGAAGGAATCGAATTGGGTAAGATAATTGGTTTTCCGTCGAAATAATTATTCTGAATTCCAATCTTAACGTCGCCCGCCGCGCCTATGTTTTTCCCGTGAACATCCATGACAGTTTATGAAAAATTGTTCGTTTGATTGTGAATGGTAACATTGCCTGACGCGGCGATGTTTTTGGCGATGGTTATTTGTGAAGACTCGTTTCCCGTCTGCTGTTTGATAATTTCGAGCAATTTTGTGAGCAAATCGGGATTCGCTTCGAGTTTGCTTCGAACTGCTTCGGCAATTTCCGGTTTGGATTCGACCAAAGCTCTGACTTCTTCGGGCTTTTGTTCTTCATTCAAATTGAGCGAGATAATTTCAGGTCTGAAAACATCTATGATTTTATCTTTGATGTCGTTCCTGTTTGCCAAAGCGAGTTTGACGCTTTCGACGGCTAAAGTTTTACCGCCTTCCAAAAAAAGCGGCGCGAGAAATGTCGCCAGAGTTCCTAATGTTACAGGTTCCATAATTCATTTTCTCCAGTTGTTGAATTTATTTTGCGGTTGATAATAGCCGAATTCATTTGAATAAACAAACAAATTTATCCGGCTAACCGTCGCAATCTCGCTGCCGCTTCAATTTTAGCTCGTGTGATCGTGTGTGATTAGCCAGCCGTCTTTGAATTTGCGGAATATCAGTGTAAATTTCCCTTTCGGGTTATCCGCCTCTCTTTGCAGCGACCAACTGCCCAAAACCTTCGCCGCGTCTTTTGATAAAACTTCGATTTCCAAATCGGAAAACCGGAGCGTTCCCATTTTCGCCCGCGAATCGTAGCGTTTTTTATAGCGTTCGAGCGTCGGCTGAAAGCCTTTCGTCACGGTGTCGCCCGACGCGAAAACCAGATTCGGCGAATTCCAATAGCCTTTCATATAGCCTTCGATGTCGCCCGCGTTCCACGCAGCGGCTTGCGCGTCCATCACGGCGCGAATCGCCGCTGCAATTTTGTCGTTTTTTGACTGCGCGGAAATGTTGGCGGCGAACAGTAAAATAATCGTCGCTGTAAATAGTAAATTTTTCATAATTGGTGTAATTTATCAAAGAATTACTTGCAGACAAACCCTAACAAGAGTTCTCCAATCAATGAAACAGGAAAACCGCATTCATACATACGCGCAAGCCGCGATTTTTCGCCTGAAAGTTTCGCTTCTGCAACTGCGGCGCGGTTTTTCAAATCTGACCGACAAAAAAGTTCGCCGATTCGCTTTCGCCGCCAATCTCACGCACGCGCCTATCGTCGCCGAATCGAAAACGCCGCTTTGGACCGAAAGCGCGCCCGAAGAACAATTTCTGCTGGCGGGCAAAGTAGAAAATCTGCGGCGGGCAATCAGAAAGCTCGACGGTTTGGAAATTCCCGCCGATGAGGTTTTCAGTTTCTGGAAATCAATCGGGCAGGCGAGCCGTTTCAACGGCTATGTCGAAGGACGCGAATTGCGCGAAGGCTGCATTATTCCGAGCGTCGGCGGCGGACTTTGCCAACTCTCGAACGCGCTTTACGACGCGGCTTTGCAGGCGAATTTTGAAATCGTCGAACGCCACGCGCACTCGCAAATCGTCGCCGGTTCGCTCGCCGAACAAGGGCGCGACGCGACGGTTTTTTGGAATTACATTGATTTGCGTTTCAAATCACCGGCGGCGTTTCGCATCGAAG
>CBDUBY010000389.1:0-2648 GCA_965365505.1 uncultured Pyrinomonadaceae bacterium
AAAACTAAATCGAGCCGCCCGCGCTTGCTGGTTTTGCCGCTGTCGGTAATCGGCTGTTTATAAACTTCGCGCCACTCGCCGTCAACGACAATCGCCGAACATTTGTAAGCAAATTTCAAAGTGTCGCGGTCAATTTTCTGAAGCAGACTGCCGCCGATGCCGAACGCGATGTTCGAGGCGGAAAAGCCTTCGGTTTTTAACCGCTGCAAAATCTGCCGAATCGAATTTTGATTCACGCCGTCGCCTTGAATAATTCGCACGTTTTTCAAAACTTTAAATCCTTTCGAGTTCGTCGTCGTGCCGAATTTTTCGCCCAAGATTGCAGCGACTTTTGAGACGACCTCGACCGGCTCGCCCGAATCAGGACGAATGATAATCGTCGCGCCCGAATCAATAACCTCTTGCTTTAACTGTTCGCCCCAAATCTTTTCGACGGCGTTGTAAATATCCCAGGAATCGGAAACGACGGCGACCAGAGAATTCGGCTTGGCGAAATGCTTCAAGATATTGCGATAAGCCTGCGCTTCGTTTTCGCGTCCCCAACTCGTTATCGTCGAATGTTCCGCTGCCGGAATCGAAAATCCAGCCATCGGCGCGTGATAAAATTCGCGGTGAAGAAGCAAAGCCGCCATCGTATCGCTCCCAAGAAAATTCACCAGATGCGCCGCGCCGCCAATCGCCGCCGTTTCCTGCGAAGATACGCCGCGCGAACCAAAATCGTGAACCTTAAAAAGAATTTCCGCGTCCGCGTCGTCAGCCGTTTCCTGCAAAACTCGATAAACATCGCGCTTGATTTGCCAGCTTTGCGTCGCTACCGTAATCGCATACCAAATCCTCATCAACTGCGACTCAAACCAACTGCCGAGCCACGCAAATTCGTCGTCGGTCGTCTCGACCGTCATCAAAACATTATGCAGCGGCACGATTGAACCTTCCGCGACGGCGCGAATCCGCAAAGGCAGTTTGCCGCCGTGCTTTTTTATCAAACTCGTCCAGCCGTCATAATTAAACGGCAAACCGTGCGCCTCGATAACTTCGCGCGCTTCCTCGACCATCGGTTGCGTGAACGGCGCGAGAAAATAATTTTTCAGCAAATATTGAAGCCCGAAAAATACCGTTTCATTCCAATCCCTATCGCTGCCGCGCGATTCGAGATAGAAAAACGCTCTCGTTGTGTTCGGCGGATATTGCAAAAAATGACTCGCTTTATACGAATCCGTGTCAATTATTCTGTTAATTTCAAACATATTTTTTGTCTCCTTGTTCGGCTCTCTACCCGAAAGCCTAATTTCTATTTCGTGCAACAAGTTGTTGCATAATTGTCCAAGCGTCGCTTGGACAATTAGTGTTTCTTTTCAAAGAATTCTGATTTTAGTAGTCCAACAGCTTGTTGGACTACTAGCTTATACAAAAGTGCAAGTGCCGCTTGCACAAATTTGTCCAGCAGATTGCTGAACTATTCAGTTAAACTGCTCGACAAATGCCTGCAAAATTTTTCGCGTCGGCGTTTTGTCGTAAATTGCCATAATCACGCGCTCGAAACAATTTGCAAATTCGCCTTTCAGTAATTCGTCAAAAATCCGCGCAATCATTTGCGGTTCGTTTTGAAAAACTCCGCAACCCCACGCGCCTAAAATCAAAATTCGATGATTGTTTTGGTTGGCAATCCACAAAAACTTTCGCGCTCGTTCGCGGTTCGTTTCTTCAATCAAATGAATTTTGTTTGTTTCTCTTTGCTTGACGACACCGGCGTTGACGGCGGGCGAAGTCAGAAAAGAAACGAGATACGGTTTTGCCGTCAAACTTCCGTCATCGTTGCGAAAAACCGGAACTTGCGGCGAGTAAATCATCCAATCCGAATACAAACACGAATCGCCTTTGCGATTGTATTGATACATTTCAAAATTCGCCGTCAAGCACGGATAAAGCGACGACGAACGCGCCAGCGATTCTTCCTGCGCCTGCGCGCCGCCTAAGAATCCGCCGCCCGGATTTTTCGCCGAAGCGAAATTCAAAACAAATGGGTTGGCGTTTTCATTTTCCTTGCAAATTCTTTTCGCCGCTTCGAGCGTCGTTTCGTCAGTAACTTCAATGCGCGTTTCGCCCGCGATTTTCGTTAAGTTAAATTCACTCGGAAAATCTTCCGTGCGAAAAAGATTTGAGTTTTCAACGGCAAAATCCGTTTCGTTTTTGATTGAAACTGTTTCGCCTAAATTGTTTCGGTAGTTTCCTGTTTCAATTATCTGCAAAGTTTCCTGAGCAAGTTCTTTTCTATTTGGATTATTCATTTTTCTCCTTTTCAGCTTTCTATCTGAAAGCCTACAAACCTAAAAAATATTTGATTATCGAAAGATGGTCTTCAAAAAATTCTTCTTCCTTTTCGCCCAACGCCGACAGCGGCAGCCAGAAGGCTCGCGCCGCGTCGTCGCCGCCTTTGACGCGCGGCAAGCCGTCTTTTAAGTTCGGCGCAAGCTCAATGAAATAGGCGAACGTGACGGTACGCCCGCGCGCGCTGCGGTCGGGATAATCGAAGGCGTGCGAGTTTTTTATGCTGCCGCGCAAGACTTGCGCCGGAACTTTAATTTGAGTTTCCTCTTTTAATTCACGAATCGCGGAATCTTCAAGCGTCGCGTCGGGCGCGAGAAATC
>CBDUBY010000390.1:0-2631 GCA_965365505.1 uncultured Pyrinomonadaceae bacterium
GGCGGCGAAACGATTGACGATTACGCGACGGTCGAAGATGCTCACGCCAAACTCGGCATTCTCTATCGCGTCGAAATCTGGCAGGGAACGCGCCGCATCAACGAATATCCAATAATTCAGCGAGTTAACACCATCGGGCGCGACGACGTTTCAAAGGCGGCGAATCTGCGTTTGCCGTCGGAGAACCGAAAAATCAGCCGCTTCCATGCCGAAATAAATCTGGAAGAAAACGGCGAGGTTTGGGTTACGGCTCTGCATAAAAACCCGACTATTGTTTCCGGTCAGGTCGTCCGCAGCGGCGAGCGGGCGAAGCTCGGCGCCGACGGCGAGATTATGATTTATGATTTTACGCTGCGGGTGAAATTTGAAAAGTAATGCTCGAAGCGGGAAAGAAAATCGGCGAATACGTTTTAATCGAGAAAATCGGGCACGGCGGTTTCGGCGATGTCTGGCTGGCTGAAAAGCGCACGGCGCTATCAATTTCGCAATTTGCATTAAAGTTTTTCCGACCGGCGGCTGATGATGCGATTGAGATTCAAACCGTGCAAAGAGAAGTCGAAGTCTGGCAGCGAATCAGCGGATTGCCAAATGTCATTGCGGTTATCGAAGCCGATTTTTACGAAAATTATATTTACATTGTCAGCGAATACGCCGACGGCGGCTCGCTGCAAAAATGGCTGGCGGCAAACGGCGGCAAGGCTTGGAAAGTCGAGCAAGCCGTCCAGATTATTTTAGAAATCTTGAACGGTTTGGATTATTTGCACCGCGCCGGATTCGTTCACCGCGATATTAAGCCTGCCAATATTCTGATTCGCAAAGGCACGTTTTGTCTGGCGGATTTCGGTGTGACCAAGGAAATCAAAACGCATTCGGTAACGCAGCACACTGCCGGAACTTACAATTATATGCCGCCTGAAGCGTTCAATAAAACGCCGACGGTTTCGCCTGCCACCGACATCTGGGCGTTGGCGGTGATTTTTCAGGAACTGCTGACGGGCAAACTGCCGTTCGCACAGACGGAAATTCCGTCGCTGATGTATTCGATTGTTCACGACGAACCCGATGAAATGCCAGCCGACATTCCGCCCGCGCTTAAAGTCATAGTCAAAAAAGCGCTGCACAAACGACGCGAAGACCGTTATGCTTCGGCGCAGGAAATGACTGACGCGCTGAAATGCTATCAAAGCGGGACGATTGAAAAAGCCGCGCCGCCGGTTGAAGAAAAAGTTAAAGTTTCCGAAGAACCGAAATCAGCGATTGCCGGCGACACTATTATTGACAACAGTTTTGCCGAAACAAACCGTGTCGCTGCTCTCGAACAGCCGTCCGTCGCGCCAATTGAAAAAACACATTTTCAAACTGTTACGGTTGCTGCTTCGTCAGGCAGAAAAATAAAACGCAACAATCTTTTCGTGGCGGCAATCGCCGCGCTTTTGATATTCGCGGTCGGCGTATTTTTTATCGCCGCGAGTTTTTTCTCGACAAATGTTTCCGAATATCTCGAACTGGCAGGCAAATGTGCTGCCGCCGAGGATTACGAGTGCGCGATAAATAATTACCGCAAAGCGATTGAACTTGAGCCGGATTCAATCGAGGCTTACAAACGCCGCGCCGCCGTTTATTACGCGAACGGAGATTTTGCGCTGGCGATTCCTGATTACGACCGCGTTATTAAACTCGCGCCCGAAGATGCCGCCGGATTTTACGGGCGCGGCGCGGCTCTCTCAAACAGCGGCGATTTCGACCGCGCCGTTGAAGACTACACCAGAGCAATCGAATTGAACCCGCAAAATGCGAATTACGTTTTCAGTCGCGGATTGGCATTTTTTAATCGTAAAGAATACGACAAGGCGATTGCGGATTATAACCGGGCGATAAAACTCGACGCCAGTTACGCGGAAGCCTATAATAATCGCGGCAACGCTCTGGACGAGCAGGGAAATAACGACGCGGCGATTAAAGATTACACAAAAGCAATCGAACTCGACGAAAATTTCGCGCTCGCCTTCAGCAATCGCGGAACGTCTTATGCCCGCAAGGGAAATTACAATCGCGCCGTCGAAGATTTAACCAGAGCGTTAGAGTTAAACCCGGATTTTTTAATCGCCTATCTCAATCGCGCCAACGTCAATTACCTGAAAAAAGATTATGAGCGGGCGTTGAGCGATTACAATCGTTATATCGAACAAAATTCAAACAACGCGCTCGCGTTCAGCAATCGCGGCGTTATCTTGGGCGAGAAGAAAAACTACGCGCAGGCAATCGAGGATTTTACGCGCGCCATCGAGCTTAATCCGCAGGACGAGCAAAGTTATTTCAACCGCGCAGTGATTTATGAAAAACTCGGCAACGAGGAAAAAGCGCGGAATGACCGGCAGAGATACAACGACTTGAGATTGAAACGCTGAGTATTGTTTCGCTTCGGCAGTAATCTGCGATTGCAAAATTTCCGTTTTTCGCCCGTCAATGGCAAAATCAAATAACTTTCCGTTATTAAAAAGTTAGAGTCGAAAAATATCAAACTATGCTGAAAGAAGGTTTGCAAATCAGAGATTACACGCTGAAAACATTTCTCGGCAAAGGCAGTTTCGGCGAAGTCTGGCTGGCGGAAAAGCGCATCGAAATCGCCGA
>CBDUBY010000391.1:0-2629 GCA_965365505.1 uncultured Pyrinomonadaceae bacterium
TGGCAAGATCGCGCCCATTTTTTCGCCGCCGCTTCGACGATGATGCGGCATATTTTAGTTGACCACGCGCGTGCGCGCCTGACCGACAAACGCGGCGGCGCAGCACAGAAAATCGAACTCGATGAAGCGATTAGTTTTTCCGATCAAGCCAACGAAAAAAATCTCGACGTTCTCGCGCTCGACGAAGCCTTAACGCAGCTTGCCCAATTTGACGCTACGCAAAGCCGCATCGTCGAACTCAGATTTTTCGGCGGCTTGACGGTTGAGGAAACCGCCGAAGTTCTGGGAATTTCGCCCGCTACCGTCAAACGCGAATGGGCGATGGCGAAGGCTTGGCTTTACGGGAAAATAAACGGTTGAATTATCGGGAAAATTTTAAGACGGTTTTAGCCACAGATTTTCACAGATAGACACGGATAAGAAATGATTTTTTGACGATTGTTTTTATCGGCTTTGGTTTTTATCTGAGTGCATCTGTGAAAATCTGTGGCTAAAAAAATGTTTCCAAAATATCTATGGACAATTCGCGCTGGCGGCAAATCAAGGAAATTTTTTATCCCGCGCTCGAATTGCCAATGGCGGAACGGCGCGATTTTATTCAAGAAAAATGCGCTAATGACGAATCTTTAAAAGAAGAAATTGAACGACTTTTAATCGCCCACGAAGCGGCGGAAGATTTTATTGAATCGCCGACGTTTGCCGTTAAAAATTTGGTGGCGGACGAGCCGAAGCCGTCGCGTATTGGCGAGCAAATCGGCGCATACCGAATCGAAAGCGAAATCGGGCGCGGCGGAATGGGCGCGGTTTATTTGGCGGTTCGCGCCGACGGCGAATTCGCTCAACGAGTCGCCGTCAAATTAATCAAACGCGGACTCGACACCGACGAAATCATTCGCCGCTTTCGTTTTGAGCGGCAGATTCTCGCCAATCTCAATCATCCAAATATCACGAAACTTCTCGACGGCGGCACGACTGCGGACGGTTTGCCGTATCTCGTAATGGATTTTGTGAGCGGCGAACCGCTGACCGATTACGCCCGCGAAAAAAATCTTTCGCTCGACGAACGGCTCAGGCTTTTTCGGCAAGTTTGCGCGGCGGTTTCTTACGCGCATCAAAATTTGACGATTCACCGCGATTTGAAACCGTCGAATATTTTAGTTACCGCTGACGGCACGCCGAAGCTGCTCGATTTCGGCATCGCCAAACTTCTCGCTTCCGATTCAGCCGCGCCGATAACCCGTCAAACGCGCACGGATTTTGCCGCGATGACACCCGAATACGCTTCGCCCGAACAAGTGCGCGGCGAAAATATCACGACGGCGACCGATGTTTATTCGCTCGGCATCGTGCTTTACGAACTGCTGACCGGAGCGCGTCCGTTCGCGTTTGAAAATCAAAGTCTGGAAAACATTTTGCACACGATTTGCGAAAGCGAGCCGCGAAAACCGAGTTCATTTTTGATTGGAAAGCGAAAAGCGGAAAATGGAAAATCAAATGATGCGAATCCAAAATCCAAAATCCAAAATCCAAAATCGTTAAACGGCGATTTGGATAATATTGTTTTGATGTCGCTCAGAAAAGAACCGGCGCGGCGTTATCAATCCGTCGAACAATTTGCTGCCGACATCGAAAGATATTTGAACGGGTTGCCGATTATCGCCCGCGAAGATACGTTCGGTTATCGCGCCGGAAAATTCGTCAAGCGAAATAAAACCGGCGTGGCGGCGGGCGCGGGAATCGTTTTGTCGCTCGTCGGCGGAATCCTGGCGACGCGGCGGCAGTCGAAACAGGCACAGCATCAGCGCGACGTGGCGGTGGCGGAAGCCGAAAAAGCCGCGAAGATAAATCGCTTTTTGCAAAAAATGCTCGCTTCGCCCGACCCGCGCGTCGTCGGAAAAGACGTGAAAGTTTTGGAGATTTTGGAAATCGCCGCCGCCGACATCGAAACGAATTTTGCTGCCCAACCGGAAATCGCCGCCGATTTGCAGACGACCATCGGATTAACTTTTTTGAGCTTGGGAACGCTCGACCGCGCCGAATCTTTTCTGCGCGCGGCACTCGAAAACCGCCACCAATTTTTCGGGCGCGAGAGCCGCGAAACGGCTTTGAGCTTAAATCATTTCGGACAGCTTTTGCAGGCGAAAGGCGATTTGCGCCGCGCCGAACCGTATCATTTGGAAGCGTTACGAATCATCGAAAATTTCGACGACAAAAAAGCGGAATTAGACCGCGCGGCGATTTTGCAGAATCTCGGATATTTGTTCGGCTTAAAAGGCGCGAACGAAAAGTCCGTCGGCATTTACCGCGAAGAAATCGAAATTCTCCGCCGAAATCTCGGCGCGAATCACCCGGAAACGGCGCGGGCAATCAACGACCTCGGCAGAGTCTTAATCAATCTCGAAGATTTCAAAAACGCCGAGCCGCTGCTTCGTCAATCGCTCGACATTTTCCGCGCCAATTACGGCGACGAACATCCCGACACGGCGAGCGGTTTGCTAAATGTCGCCGGAGTAATTTATCGAGAGAAATCGCAGGAAGCGAAAAATTTAGTTCTCGAAGCGTTGCGGATTCGCCGTAAAGTTTTCGGTGAAAATCATCCTGATGTCGCGTGGGCGATTTATAATCTGGC
>CBDUBY010000392.1:0-2622 GCA_965365505.1 uncultured Pyrinomonadaceae bacterium
TGATAAACCGCGCAAGCTGCCGCGAAGCCGAATCGTTTTCGCCGCCGACGCTGCGGCGCGTTCCGGCTTCCGCGTCGGTTTCGTTGGTCGGAACGCCTTCGGAAAAAACGCGCACGGAATTTCTGTCCGGCGAATTTTTAAAGGTCGTCACGCCGCCTATAATGTCGTTGGTGAACATCGCTTCGATATCCATTCGTTTTAGCTTGGCTTGTTCGGCGAAATAACCTGCGCCGAGCAAGCCCTGTTCTTCGCCCGCCACGGTCATAAAAATTATCGTCGCGTCGAATTTCATTTTCGACATTACGCGAGCTATTTCAATCACGGCGGCTGTGCCGGAAGCGTCGTCGTTCGCTCCGGGAGCATCGCATTTCGCGTCAGTCGGCGACGAACACATCGAATCGTAATGACCGCTGATGACATAAACTCTCGTCGGGTCGCTCGTGCCTTTTAAGGCGGCGAAAACATTTGTTAAATTCGTCGGTTCAAGCACGCGCTTGTTCGCCGTCGGTTGCTGAAGAAAAGTTTGCTTCTCGACGGTCAGGCAATTTCCGCACTCGGCGGAGATTTTTTGAAACTCACTGAAAATCCAATCGCGCGCCGCGCCGATGCCGCGCGTCGGATTGTCCTGCTCGGACAAAGTATTGCGCGTGCCGAACGAAACGAGTTTACGGATGTCCGTTTCGATTCGTTTAGCGGAAACTTCCTTCAGCATTTTGGCGATTTCCGCGTTCGGTTTTTCCTTTGATTTTTGAGCGAAAGAATTTACGACAAAAATGCACAGACAGAGAGATAAGATAACAATGATTTTCGGTTTCATAAGTTTTAATCGGCAAAGAAAATTGTCCACAGATTAACACAAATGAACTCAGATAAGAAAAATAAAATCTGTGTTCATCTGTGTCCATCGGCGAACAATTTTCTTGAAAATTATCTTTCTAAAACATCGAACGCCTGAAGCCGATTGCCGTCCGCCGAATAAAGCAAGCCGACGGTTTCATCGGTCGTAAATCTCGCGTCCGGTTCGGAAATTAAAACGAAACGCGAATCTTTGCCCGTGTGGACGTTCACGCCGACAAGACCTTTTTTGTCAAACGGCTTCGGCAAATCGGTGTAAAAATACATATAGTTTCCGCGAATCTCGGCGAGTCGTTTGCGGCGCAAGAAATAATCGGAAAGTTTTTCGACTTGCCGAACAGGGTCAATTCTATCAAGCAGACTTTCCTGAACGTCGCCGCGTGAAGTGGTGACGCGATTCGCAATGCTGCCGACGACATTACCGCGAATGTTTGACGGAGTTGTAATTTGCAATCCGTTTATGCGATTAATAAAGTTCGGCGTTCTCGACGCGATGCCAAAGACGCTGATTCGATTTGTGACGTAATTTTTCGCCGAGTTTGAGGCAATCGTCGTTAAATCGAGCGAAGAAAATCTGGTTTTTAATCCAGACCAGCGCAAACTCAGAATCGAACGCGCCGCCAATCCGCCGCGCGCGATGTTCAACGCCGATGTCGCCAAACCGCCGTAACGAAAATAAAGCGCGGTCGCCCGCAGAGCGATGCCTAAAACGGTGCTAAAAACGCCGCGACCAGGAGCTTTGTGTTTCACGCGCCAGATTTCGTTTGTCTTTCGGTCTTCGAGAAAAGCGTTTTGAAAACCGGAACGCTTTGATGCTCGAAATTCCGAACCTGAAATTTGAAACGCCGCGATCTCGTCGCGCCCGCCGACGACAGCTTTGCCGCCTTCGTTAATCAAAACAAACTGCGCCTGTTCGATGTCGTGTTCAAATTTGAATTTGCGTTTGCCGCTCTGAGCGTCGAGCGCGATCAAATCGTCTTTATCGGCAATTAAAATCGTGTTCACGTCGGCAAAAATAAAATTCGTCAAACCTTTGTCCGCGCCTTTGTAACGCCACAGAGTTTTACCGTTCTTGGTGTCAATCGCCGACACGCCGAAGCTGCCTTTGTTTTCCGTTTCGCCGTCTTTTATTCGGGTAAATTGCCCGCCGGTTCTGACGTAAAGAACCGAATTGACAATCGCCATTTCCGCCGCGACGCCCAAATCTTTGGCTTCCCATTCGACTTTAGCGGTTTGCCGGTTGACGGCGCGAACTTTGCCGCGTCCCGATGTGTAAAGAAATTTTTCGTCGAAAACCGGATCGGCTTCGGTCAGAGCCAAGCCGCCTTCGTTGATGCCGAATTTTTCGCGTTCGATTTCTTTTCCCGTCTGCGCGTCAAAAGAAGTCGCGCCTTCGTAAAACAAATAAAGTTTGCCGTCGAGAATCAAAGGCGCGCGGTAATTGTCGAGCGTGTAGGCGACTTCCGCGTCAGAATCAAAGCGCGAAGGCATCATCTGCACGTCCGAATCGAGTTCTTCCTTCCAAAGCTCGTCGCCGTTCGACAATCGAAAAACGTGAATCGTCGGCGTGCGTTTGAATTCATCGCCGATTTTGCCTCGCGCCTTTTTAACCAGCACGACGGCGAGCAAATCCTGCTCAGGCTCGACTGCCAACTGCAAAACATCGCCTTTGACTTTGTCCGAACGCCAAAGCGTCGCGCCGCTCAACAAATCAACCGCTTCGACGCGCGATTTATCGCCTTCGTCGCTTGAAATTAAAATCAAATC
>CBDUBY010000393.1:0-2621 GCA_965365505.1 uncultured Pyrinomonadaceae bacterium
TTTTTCGCCGTCGCGCCCGACGGTCGCATTTTCGTGACCGATATGTTCAATATGGACGACAATCGGCTGGGCGCGGTTTATATTCTTGATGCGTGGAATTCTAAACGAGGAAAATTCGGCGCGGTCGTCCCGTTTATGACGAATTTGCGAAACCCGAACAGCGTCGCTTTTTACACGGATAAAAAAGGTCAGGATTGGTTTTATCTGGCGGAAACCGATAAACTCACGCGCTATAAATTCGTCAAAAATTCCATTGCGCCGACGGGCGAACCGGAAGTTTTGATGAAGTTTCCCGCTTACGGTTTGGGCTACAAACACGGCAGTTGGCATATGACGCGGACGCTTGCTTTTTCGCCCGCCGGAAAACTTTACGTTTCCATCGGAACGAGCTGCGATGCGTGCGAAGAGAAAAAGGCTGAGCGCGACATTCGCGGCGTTGTTTTAGAAATGGACGCGGACGGAAAAAACCGGCGCGTTTTTGCCCGCAACATCAAAAACGCCGTCGGGATAAAATGGGTCGGCGATAAATTTTACGCGACCAACGAAGGCGTTGACCATCTCGGACTCGACGCGCCGGACGACACTTTTTACGAACTCAAAAACGGCGCGGACTACGGCTGGGCGCGGTGCATTCAGGCGAACGGAAAAATTACATTCGACCCGAAGCTAAAGAAAAAAAATCAATCGCCGCCCGATTGCAGCCGCGTTCCTGCCTCTTACGCTTATTTCCCGGCACATTCGTCCGCGCTTGGTTTTGATTATTTTGATAAGAAATTTTTCGACGACGATTTGAAAAATTCGTTTCTTGTCGCGCTGCACGGCTCGACGAATCGGAGCGACGGGCGCGGTTATAAAATCGTGTCGGTGCGCGAGGGAAACCGGCAGGAAGATTTCGTTACCGGATTCGTCGCGGGCAACGACATTTTCGGTCGCCCGTGCGACGTTTTGAAAATCTCTTCGAGCGCGTTTCTATTTACCGACGACCGCGGCGGCGTGGTTTATCTGGTAAGGCGAAAAAACAAATAAACGCAAAACCAAAATATGATAAAAACAATTCTGCTCGTTCTGCTTCTTTTCGTTTTGTCCGCCACAGCGCAAAGCAAGCTCGTGCCGCATAAAATTTCTCTCAAAACCGGCAAAACGTTTAATCTGAATTTGCCCGCCGAATACGAAATCATTCCGGCGGCGGAAGGCTTAAAGCGCGTGCGTTTTTTTGCCAAATCGCCCGACAATCGAATTTTCGTGACCGATATGTATAACCTGACCGACAACCAGCGCGGCGCGGTTTATATCCTCGAAAATTGGGACGCCGAGACAGGGAAATTCGGCACGGTTACGCCGTATCTGACGAACTTGAAAAATCCGAACAGCGCGCAATTTTATACTGACGCGCAAGGTCAAAATTGGTTTTATCTGGCGGAAACCGATAAATTAACACGCCGCAAATTCACGCGCGGCGAAACGAAACCGACCGATACGAAACCGCAAACCGTTGCTACATTTCCCGATTACGGTTTGAGCTACAAATACGGCGGCTGGCATCTGACGCGCACGATTGCGTTTTCGCCCGACGGCAAACTTTACGTTTCCGTCGGCTCATCCTGTAACGCCTGCGATGAAAAAGAAGCGGTTCGCGCTTCGGTTTTGGAAATGAACCCGGACGGAAGCAATCAGAGAATTTACGCGAAAGGCTTGCGAAACGCGGTTGATTTAAAATGGGTCGGCAAATCTTTTTTTGCGACTAATCAAGGCTCAGACCATTTAGGTTTGCGAAAACCGGACGAAACTTTCTACGCGCTCAAGGACAGCGCGGATTACGGCTGGGGTTCGTGTTACTCGGCAAACGGCAAAATTTTTTACGATACGACCGCGCCGAATACTTTGAAAAAGCCGACCACGCGCCTAAAATCGTGCGCCGGAGTTTCCGCGCCTTACGCATTTTTTCCGGCTCATTCGTCCGCGCTCGGGTTCGATTATTTCGACGACGCTGACGCGGATTCGCCGCTGAAAAATTCGTTTCTCGTCGCGCTGCACGGCTCGACCAATAAAAACGTCGGCAGCGGTTACAAAATCGTGTTGATGCGAAAGGGCGAGAAAAATCAGGATTTCATTAACGGATTTCTGCAAAACAAAAACGTGCTGGGTCGTCCGTGCGGCATTTTGAAATTAGATGCCAACTCGTTTTTGTTCACCGACGATTTTAGCGGCGTGGTTTATTACGTGCGGCGAAAGGGAACGACGACGCAAATCAATGCTTCGTCACAGAACATCGCTGAAGAAAAGCAAAATGTTCCGGCTAACTCAAATCAAAACGCGGCGCAAAATCAGAATTGCCTGCCAATTTCAACCGTCTTGCTCGCGCTGGCATTCGGCGCGGCGAAAGTGTGCAAATTCTAACCCTAATTTTTCAAATAACGTGAGTTCGGGATAAGGATGGAACGCCGTCATCTTGACGGCAAAGATTGCGCCGCGCCATCTAACGGCGTTGATAAACGTTCAAATTGAATTTAACCAAACACTGTTTGAACGCTGTCGCGTTCATTGCCGTCAAGATGACGGCGTTCCATTTGCTCGATTCTTATCCCGAACTCACGTTAAATAAATACCTAAAACTTTTGCAA
>CBDUBY010000394.1:0-2616 GCA_965365505.1 uncultured Pyrinomonadaceae bacterium
GAAACACGCCGTTGTTCGCGCCGCCTTTGTAGGCTTGTCCGGTCGAATGCAGAAATCTCGGTCCGAAGCCTAAGCAGGTCGCAATCAAATTCGTTTCCAAAACTCTAGTGCGAATGTTTTGCAGCAACATTTCGTTTTCCGCGTTCATTTCAATATAAGCCAGAAGCGCAAAATAATCGGTTCGCTCGACATTAAAAAGATGTTCTTCGAGAAATCTTTTCAAAGTTTTTTCGCCGTCGGTGGCTTCGATAAGTTCGGCGGCGTATCGCTCGCTCGTGAAAAGTTTGATGCCGGCTTCCTCGTAAAAAGGCGTTTCGTCGGGCAGTTTGCCGTTTTCTTCATATTCTTCGGTCAGCTTTTTGGCTTCGATTTTCGCCGCTTCGACATCAGGTTGGTTGAAAGGATTGATATTCATTATCGAACCGGCAACGGCGGTGGCAAATTCCCATCGGAAAAATTCTTGTCCGAGATTGTATCCGTCCTGAACTTCGATTTTGATTGTCGGCTGTTCAGACTTTTCGACTTTCTGAAATGCAACCATCTCCGAGTTAAGGTCGCCGTCTTTGACTCCAAGGTAAACAAAAATTCTATCGTCGCCGTAGTTCGCCGCCGGTTGAATCCGCTCGCGGTCAATGGGAATGATTGCAATATCGTCTTTACCCGTTGATTCGGCAATCAACTGTTCGAGCCACGCGCCGACATCGTAAATTTCTGGTGCAGTGAAAATAGTTAATTTATCGCGCCCGTGAGTTTGGCAAACGCCGAGAATCGTTCCTAAAATTGCGCCCGGATTTTCCGCCGGATTTTCGTTGCGGCAAGCGGTAATCATTTCGTCGGTGCGCCGATAAAATTTTTCTGCGTCAATGCTCATTGCCGCCGCCGGAATCATTCCGAACACCGACAGCGCGGAAAATCTGCCGCCGATTTCCGGGTTGCCGTAAAATACTTTTCGGAAATTGTCGGCTTCGGCGACTCGCTGCATTTTTGAATTCGGGTCGGTGATGGCGACGAATTGTTTGCCGGCGTTTTCTTCGCCGACCGCTTCAGAAACACGCTCGTAAAAGTATTGTTTGAATGTGTTCGGTTCGAGCGTCGAACCCGATTTGCTGGCGACGATGAAAAGCGTTTTCACCAAATCAATTTTCGATTCGAGCGTTTTGATTTGTGCCGGAACGGTCGAATCGAGAATGTGGAAATTCTTCACCCCGAAGGTTATTGAGAATACTTCGGGAGCTAAACTCGAACCGCCCATTCCGAGCAGAACAATGTCGGAAAATTCGCGCGCGTCTTCGGCAAAATCGCGGAATTTTTGTAAATCGCTTAACTCGCGCTCAACTACATCGAGCCAGCCGAGCCATTTTGCTTCGTCGTCGTTAGTCCAAACACTGGCATCTTTTGACCAAATGCGGGCAATTTTATTTTCCGTTTGCCATTCGTCGAATTTTTCTTGAACGGCTGCTTCGAGGTCTTCGGGTAACGAATAAGTCAGTTGATTTAACATAAAAATAATTTACCACAGCGAAAATAAATTCACAGGCAGACACGGAAAAACTCAAGATTAAATCCGGCGTTCATTGGTGGTTTAGTTTTTTAACCAATCCAAAAGCATCGCTTCCTGTTTATATAAAGCGTGTTCGGGATTGCCGCTTTTCGACATCGGTAATTTGAAAAAAACGGAAAGCTGTTCCTGTATGCCGCCGCTTCCGCGCCGTTTCGCCAAATCTAAAAGTCTGGCGATTTCAATCGCCAACGGCGCGGCGAGAATCGAATCTTTGCACAGAAAATTGATTTTCAACTGCATCGGCTGACCGAGAAAACCCGTAATATCAATGTTGTCCCAAGCCTCTTTGTTGTCTTTGCGCGGGCGATAATAGCGAATGTCAACCAGATGGTCTTCGACCGTGTAACCGAGAATATCGTCCAGAACCGAGCCTTTGGTTTTGATTTTCGACGCGAGCGACGCTTCGTTTGACAACGCCAAGCCGTCGCGATTGCCCAAGATGTTGGTCGAAAACCAGCCTTCGACTTTCAAAGCGCGGGTTTTGAGCGCGGGCGCGATGACGGTTTTGATAAAAGTCTGACCTGTTTTGCCGTCTTTTCCGGCAACCGGTACAAATTGTTTTTCGGCGTATTCGACAATCGCGGGAACGTCAGCGGCAACCGACGGCGTGAAATTTCCGTAGGAAATTTTTTCGCTGATCGCAGCGTAAGCGTAAAGCATCGCGGGCGAGATTTCCGTTGAATCGTCGTCTAAAGCCCGTTCGAAATCGGCAATCGAATTAAAAATTTCATTGCCTTCGTCGGCGAGCTTTTCGGTCGAAGCGAGATTGATAACGACTGCTTCATCGCAGGTCTTTTTAAATTCGCGCAAATCGTTTTGGATTTTTTCGATTGTTTCCCGGTGCGAATCGGTTTGAGCGAATTGATTTTCGCCCACGATGTTCGCCAGAAAATCTTTATTACCGACGGCTCGCCACGGTTTGATTTTTTTTAATTCGTCTTCGACCGCGACGAATTGTTTATGCGTCAAAACGTCGTGTTCCGCCGCCGCTTTTGCTAAGTGTTCGCCGAACAAATCCCAGCCGCCGAAAACGATATTTTTATAATCGGCTAAAT
>CBDUBY010000395.1:0-2611 GCA_965365505.1 uncultured Pyrinomonadaceae bacterium
ATTATCCGCACGAAGCGATGCCGGAAATTATCGAAGCGCATCTTCGCGCCGACCGGAACTTAACGCCGGAAACCGCCAAGGCTTTGTCGGAATTGTTTCGTGTGGCTTATACGCAGTTCAGCAGTCCGACGAAAAAATAAACGAATTCGAGTGGAATTCAAAATTACGAATTCTGTCCGAACCTGAACTTTTTCCGAGTTTTACGGGTAAACTACACGGCATCAAGATGCAGAAAGGTATTTTCCCGCTTTCAATAGAAAATATGAAAACGCAGTTGCATATTGAAGAAATTCAAAACGAAATGACAAGCGGAAAAAGTTTCGGCTTTGATACCTCGTTCGTGCTTTTCTTTTTGGCAGTCGAATTCGGAAGGATGGTTTTCTCTTTGACCCTGGATAACGTTCTTCTTTTGCTGACGCTCGTAATGGTTGCTGTTCTGCCGTATTTTATTGATTCGGGGGAAAAGCCGACGTTTGGAAGTTGGCTGCTCGGCAGAAGTTTGATTGTCGGTTTTGCGACTCTGCTCGGCGCGATCTTCAAACAATCGCTGGGCGTGGTTCTGCCGGAAACATTCCGGTTTCTGCCGATGACCTTGCTCATTGTAACGGCGATGGTCAGTTGCTACTCTCAATTTTACGGTTTCTTTAAACTTCGTCTTGCAAAATAGGCAAAAGGCGCAAGCGAAGTAGTAAAAAAGTCCGCGTTTGTTTTCGGGAAACAAACGCGGACTTTTTTCGCGATAAGTTTTGATTTAGACAGTAACAGGCGACAAAACCTCGTGAATCGCTTTTACTTCTCTGACGAGTTGCATATATTGCATCGGCGTCAAGGCTTGCGCTCCGTCGCAAAGTGCCTGTTCGGGATTTGAATGAACTTCGATGATTAAACCGTCCGCGCCGACCGCGACACCGGCACGCGCCATCGGATCAACCATATAATTTCTGCCCGTGCCGTGCGATGGGTCAACGATGACGGGAAGATGCGAAACATTGTGAATTGCCGGAACGATAGATAAATCCAGAGTGTTACGCGCGTGCGCCGCGAACGTGCGAATGCCGCGCTCACACAAAATTACTTCATAGTTTCCTTCCGCCATAATGTATTCGGCGGCGAGCAGCAATTCGTCGAGCGTTGCCGAAAGCCCTCTTTTAAGCAAAACGGGTTTGCGCGTCTGCCCGACGTATTTAAGCAGTGAAAAATTCTGCATATTGCGTGCTCCGATTTGAATGCAGTCGCCGTATTTTTCCACTAAATCAACGCCGCGCTCGTCCATCGCTTCGGTCACGATATTCAAATCGTATTCGTCGCGCACGTCAGCCAAAATTTTCAAACCGTCTTCGCCCATTCCCTGAAAAGCATACGGCGAAGTGCGTGGTTTGAACGCGCCGCCGCGAAAAAATCTCGCTCCGCTCTTCGCTACGGCTTTCGCGACGCTAAAAACTTGTTCCCGATTTTCAATCGCGCAAGGTCCGGCGATAATCGCTAATTCATCACCGCCGATTTCCGAGTTGCCGACTTTGACAATTGATCTTTCAGGACGCAAATCCTTCGAGATAAGTTTATAAGGTTTTGTCACGCGAATCGCGTCCGCTACACCCGACATATTTTCAAAATGCGCCGGGTCAATCGAACTTGCATTGCCCGTAATCCCAATGGCAATACGGTTTTCGCCCGGCAATTCATGCGGCTTAAATCCGAGTTTCTCGATAGTTTCGATGACGCGCTCGACATCTGAACGAGACGCGTCGGGTTTCATTACAATTAACATAATTTAAGTTTTCAACTTTAATTTTTCGCCAGCCGTTTTGCAAACTGCCAAAACGATGGGCATTTTACGATACGAATTCACCCGCTTGAAATAAATAACGGACGAAAATTTATCATCTGCCAACTATTATCTGCTATCTATTCCAAAGAATATCCTTCTTTCCCAAACTTCAAATAACGCATTTAGTTTATAGCAATTCGGAAGCCGAAAATTCGTTCGGCAATAAGCTCTTAACAAACTCCCGAACGTTCTCGACTATGTTTTCCGGTTCAGCAGTGCGTTCAATCTCCTTGACGATTGCCGAACCGACGACTGCCGCGTCCGCATATTTCAAAACTTTTTTCATCTGAACGGCGTTTGAAATTCCAAAGCCGACGGCGATTGGCAAATCGGTAAATTCTCGCAGACGATTTACCAAAGTTTCAGCATCATTGCTCAATTCACTGCTCGCGCCGGTTACGCCGGCACGGGAAACGGCATAAACAAAGCCGCTTGCCTTTTCGCAAATTTTTTTCAATCGCATATCGCTCGAAGTCGGCGCGGCAAGCATAATCAAAGCCAAATCTTTTTCAGCTAATATCAGCCGAAAATCTTCGGCTTCTTCGGGAATTAGATCAGTTACTAAAACGCCGTCCGCGCCCGATTTCTTCGCTGCGTCGGCAAATGTTTCCAAGCCGAACTGCAAAATCGGATTGAAATAACTGAACAAAATTATCGGCGTTTCGCATTTTTCCGCTCGAACGTCGGCGACCAATTTCAAAACGTCTTTTACGCCGACTTTATTCCGCAAAGCGCGTTCGGCTGATGCTTGAATCGTCACGCCGTCAGCAACCGGGTCGGAAA
>CBDUBY010000396.1:0-2577 GCA_965365505.1 uncultured Pyrinomonadaceae bacterium
ATTTCGCGCCCGCTTATTTTCCGAATAACCGAATAGCCGCAGTATGTTCGATGTCGCCAACAGTCGGTTGGCGACATCGAATGCGAGATGCGTTTTGAATGAAATGGCTGGAATCGCGCTCTGTTAGGCTCAGGTCAAGAGGTTCGATGTCAAAATCCTGCGCTTATTATGCGGCACAAATTCATCGCCGTTTCTAAAGTCTTTAAAACCCAACGTTTCCGGCGCGGTCTAAACGAGCGCGACGTGTGGATAATCGGTAACCAAACTGTGCATTTTTCGTGATATAAGTTTTTTATACATTATATATTTACGCTCGCGCAGTCAAGTTATTTTTGTTGCCCTGAAAACTCGCCAGTATTTCGTCGGCGTTATTCCGCAACCGAACCGAATCGTTTTCGACCGACCCTACTAAATTCATCGAAATAAAATGATGCTGTCCATCCGCCGAATCTTTTCGCGTCAATTTAATTTGATCAGAGACAATTGCGTCAACCGTGCCGACGTGCGCGCCGTCCGCGCCGACCACTTTCATATGTTCGCGGATTCCCTGATTCGCCTGCAAAGGTTTCTGCGTTTCTTTCTCAATGTCTTTCCCGATTTCCGGTTCTTTGGCTTTGTTGCGCGACTTTAACATCGCGCCGAGCGCGACTACGCCGCCGACGGCTAACGCGCCGAACGCGAGCGGGTGAATTTTCGTCTGCTGGTATAAACTGGTTTCCCTGACAAAGCGTTCCGCCGCGCCGCGCTCGTGCAAATTTGAATTCGTTTCGTGCAAACCGTCTGGACGATTTGCCGCTGTCGGCTCGCCGGAGTTCTGCATCGAGTCAATCATTGATTCGTTCATTTTCTCAAAAACGCGCGGCGCGTTAAGTGCTATCGCCGAATGCGCCTTTGCCATTCCGCCGACGAAAAAATCGCGCGTCGGCGTTACGGCACAATGCAAAATCGCTTCTGCCACGAGTTCCGGCGCGTAAAGCGGCGACGGCAATTGCGGTTCATACGGCAAGTAATTCTTCGCGTTTTCGGGAAACGGCGTGTGAATCGCCGTCGGCTTTATTAAAGTTACAGAAATCGGTAGCGCATCGGCTTCGAGTTCCATCCGCAGCGCGTCGGTGAAACCTTTGACGGCGTGTTTCGAGGCGGAATACATTCCTTGCAGCGGCACCGGCGCGTCGGACACTTCGCTGCCGACGTTGATTAACGCGCCACCCGTTTCGCGCAGATGTTCGACGGCGATTTTTGAACCATTGACTACGCCCCAAACGTTCGTTTCAAAAAGCCGCCGCAAATCCTCGGTCGGCACGTCGGTAATTCTGCCGTAGACCGAGCCGCCCGCGTTGTTGACCCAAGTATCGAAACCGCCGAAAGAGCTTTTCGCCATTTCAGCCGCTTGCCGCAAAGCCGCTTCGTCGGCGACATCGGCGGCGTGATAAATCGCTTGTGCGCCGCCTGCCTTTAATTCGTCGGCGAGTTCGTGCAGCGCGTCTTCGTTTCTGGCAATGAGAACTAATTTCGCGCCCTTTTCAGCCGCCATTCTGGCGGTCGTCAAACCGATGCCGCTCGTCGCGCCGGTGATAACTATCGTTTGTTCAGATATGTTTTTTAACTTCATAATTCCCTTGTCCCCCCTTTCTTGCAAGTTATAATCTATTATCGTTTTTCTAATTCGCCTTATTCATTTGAAAACTTTTCAGAGGTTTCTCTTTCTCGTCCCCAGATATGGTCTTTGACACCGCTCACGCCGGACTGTCTGGCACAATTGGCACAGCAGAAAAAAGTTTCTTTCGCCTCGATGCCGTGACCAATAATTTTGCACCCGCAGTGTGAACAAACGGGCGCAAGTTTATGGATAGCGCATTCAAAAGAATCAAAGACGTGGCTGTTGCCCGCCGTAATAACTTCAAACGATAAATAATAATCGTTGCCGCAAACTTCACACTGCGCCATAATTTTATGTCATCTCCTTATTTCATTTTCGCCTGTATGTCTTTAATCATATCAAGATGCGCCTGCAGCTTCGGAAGAGTCTTGGCGGCAAACGCTTTAACGTCAGCCTCGGTGCCGCCTTCGGATTGCATTTTGAATAACGCGACGCTTTTTTCATGATCGGCGACCATCGCGCTGACATATTCCTTATCGAATTCCGCGCCTGACAAGCCGGACAGTTTATCTTTCGTTGCCTGATGCGGCGCATCAAGTTCTGTCGGCAGCGCGACGTTTTTCTTGCCCGCCAGCGATTTCAGTTCGGTGTTAGCGTTCGTATGGTCTTGAATCATCATCTGCGCGAATTTTTTGACTTCCGCGTTCTGCGCTTTGGTAGTCGCCAATCTGCTTAACTCGACCTCCGCCATTCCACCTTTTGCAGCTTCGGTCATAAATGCTTCGGGCGCGGTCATCCCGCTCATCGCGTCAATTCCTTTGCCGTTCGTGTTTGCCGTATTCGAGTTGACGACCGTCGCCACGTTTGAATTCATCGAATTGGCGTTTGAGGTGTTTGTCGTGTTCATCCGCGCATTATTATTCGAGCCGCGCGTGCTGGAATCGTCGCCCGAACAACCCGCTAACCCCAGACCGGAT
>CBDUBY010000397.1:0-2534 GCA_965365505.1 uncultured Pyrinomonadaceae bacterium
CCGCTCGAAGGCGTCAAGCTAGTCGCTTGCGCTCATATCACAACCGAAACGGCAAATCTCGCACGTACTTTGCAGGCGGGCGGCGCGGAAGCAATTTTGATTGCTTCAAACCCGCTTTCGACGCAGGATGACGTGGCAGCGTCCTTAGTTGCCGACTGGAACATTCCGGTTTTTGCAATGAAGGGCGAATCAACCGAAACGTATATGCGCCACGTGCGTATGGCTCTCGAATCAAATCCGAATATCATTATTGACGATGGCTCGGACGTGGTGGCGACGATGCTTAAAGAGAAAAAAGAATTGTCGGAAACCATCATCGGCACAACCGAAGAAACGACGACCGGAATCGTGCGCCTGCAAGCGATGGCGAAAGCGGGCGTGCTGAACTTCCCTGCGATGGCGGTTAACGATGCGCAGACGAAACATTTCTTTGATAACCGTTACGGCACTGGACAATCAACGCTCGACGGCATTATCCGTGCAACGAACATTCTTCTCGCCGGTAAAAACTTTGTCGTGGTCGGCTACGGCTGGTGCGGCAAAGGCTGTGCGATGCGCGCTCGCGGACTCGGCGCGAACGTCATCGTCACCGAAATTGACCCGATTAAAGCCATCGAAGCCGTGATGGACGGATTCCGCGTGATGCCGATGACCGAAGCCTGTAAAATCGGCGATTTCTTCGTCACCGTCACGGGCAACCGTCACGTCATTGACAAAGAGCATTTTGAAACGATGAAAGACGGCGCGATTGTCGCCAACAGCGGTCACTTCGATTTGGAATTAAACCTCGAAGCGCTACGCGAAATGTCTTCGGAAGTCGCCGACCGTCGCCCGTTCGTTCAGGAATACGTCGGCAAAAACGGCAAATCGGTCATCGTTCTCGGCGAAGGTCGCCTTATCAATCTCGCCGCCGCCGAAGGACATCCGGCGAGCGTGATGGATATGAGCTTTGCTAACCAGGCACTCTCGGCTGAATATCTGGTGAAAAACAAAGGCACGCTCGCGGCGGGCGTTCACGTTCTTCCGGCGGAAGTTGACCAGGAAATCGCCAGCTTAAAATTGCGCGCGCTCGGCATTTCGATTGATACTTTAACTCCCGAAATGCTCGAATATATGACGAGCTGGGAAACCGGAACCGACTAATCGGACAACTAATCAGATAAATCTAAAGCTGCCTGTAATAACCAGAATTGTTATTACAGGCAGCTTTAGATTTATCTCTTTCTTCGTCTTATCAATTCAAATTCAGCGTTTTTCCGGCATTATCCACGACCCGAATCCAAACATCTCAGCGAATACGACTATCAAAAAGCAAATTGTTACAGTTAAAAGAAGATGTCGAACGATTAAGAAGTCGCAGCGCGAAACAGGCGGCACACAATTCTGAGTTAACCAAAGAATGTTGATAAGAAAGTCGCCGTTTCGCGCTTTCGACCATGGATTTATTCCGCACGTTTCCCGAAACAAATGAATGTCAGCAAAGAAGTGGCTTAAGGTTTTGCCTCATACACCAGATTGAAAGGCGTTTCCGTCGCCCGGCGAAAATGTGAAAAACCGCCCTTGGTTATCACGTCTCGCATACGCGCTTCGCCTGCTTGCGCTCCGAGTGCCAAGCCGACTTCCTGCGAGAGTGAAGCGGGCGTGCAAAGCAGCGTCGAAGCCGAATAAAAGGCGCGTCCGATCGGATTCAAATTATCTTTTACGTCGTCGTGAGCAAACGGCTCGACAATCATCCACGTTCCGTCCGAAGCCAGAGCTTCTTTGACATGCGCGGCTGCGCCGACCGGATCGCCCATATCGTGCAGGCAATCGAAGTAAGTTACCAAATCGTAACCGCCGCCGGAAAAATCTTTTGCCGTGGCGACTTCAAAAGAAACGCGCCCGGCAACGCCGCCTTCTTCGGCGCGTGCTCGCGCCATTTCGATTGATCGGTCGTGATAGTCAAAGCCGAAGAAAGTCGAATTCGGAAAAGCCTGCGCCATCAAAATCGTCGAAGCTCCGAGACCGCAGCCGATGTCGGCGACCCGTCCTCCGGCTTTAAGTTTTTCTTCCACGCCGTCCAAAGCCGGAATCCAGGAACTGACCAGATTCGCCGCATAGCCGGGACGAAAGAACATCTCAGTTCCCCGAAAAAGTCCCTCGTCGTGTTCGTGCCAGCCAAAGCCTTCGCCGGTGCGAAATTTTTCCGTCAATTTCGGCACAGCTCGAACGGCGGAAACGGCGAGCAGAAACGCGCCGGGCAGATAAGCCGGACTTGATTCGTCAGCCAGCGCAAAGGCTTGCTCTTCAGAAAGAAAGTAACTTTGATTGTCCGCGTCGTAGGAAACGTAACCGCCTGCCGCCTGCGCGTTGAGCCACTCTCGTAAGTAACGCTCATTTGTTTCTGTCAGTTCGGCTAACTCGGCAGACGTAACTGCTTTGCCCGCCTGCGCCATCGCCTTATAAAGACCGAGACTTTCACCGATAACGACCAATCCGGCATGCATCGACGCGCCGAAATCCGTAATGCAGGTTCCCAAAAATTGATTAAGTTT
>CBDUBY010000398.1:0-2528 GCA_965365505.1 uncultured Pyrinomonadaceae bacterium
GTGGCGAAGCGGTTGAAAAGCTGCTGCAATTTTTCCGATTGAAAATAACTTTTGTTGTGCGCGTCCAAAGTTTTCAAGGAAGAAATATGAAGCAAATCTTTGAGATATTTCGGACGCAGAAGTTTCGGCAAATCATTCAGCGAACGAGCGAGAAAAGTCTTTTCGGCGATTCGATATTTGCGGCGCGAATCGGCGAGATAACGACGGAAATTTTCAACGTCCTTCGGTTCGAGTTTGGCAATCTCGTTTTCGGTTTTCTGCAAATCGCTCGAAGCGTCGAACCGGCTGCCATCCGACCAAAAATAACAGCAAATCGGGTCGAGCGGAAGAAGCGTTAAATAATCTTCAATTCGTTTTCCGCACGACTCGAACAAATCTTCAAAAACGTGCCGCATCGTTATCAGCGACGCGCCCGTGTCAAACTTATACTCGCCCGCTTCGACCGAATTAACCTTGCCGCCGACCGTTTCGTTTTTCTCTAAAACGGTCACGCCAAAGCCGTCATTGGCAAGGCGAATCGCGGCGGCGAGTCCGCCCAAACCTGCGCCGATGACAATGACTTTTTTCATCAATTAAACTTTACCGCAAATTAGTTTCAGGAATGCGAGGCAAAATAAATTTCCGGTTTCGGAGTCGTCGAAATTCGTTTGACAAATCTTTCGAGTCTTTCGAGCGCGGTTTCGATTTGTTCGATTGATTTACAGTAAGCGATGCGAACGTGATTTTCTCCGCCGATGCCGAAACTGCTGCCCGGCACGACGGCGATTTGTTCCTCGATTAAAAGTCTTTCGGCAAATTCGTCGCCCGTCAAGCCGGTCGTTTCCACCGACGGAAAAGCGTAAAACGCGCCTTTCGGTTCAAAACAGCGCAAGCCGATTTCGTTCAGCGCAGGCACTAATAATTGGCGGCGGCGATTGTATTCCGCCTGCATTTCCAAAACAAACGGCTCGCCGATACGAAGCGCGGCAAGCGCAGCAAATTGCGAAACGGTCGGCGCGGACATTACGGCGTATTGATGAATTTTGGAAAAAGCGGCGAGCAGTTCGGCGTTCGCGCAAATATAGCCGACGCGCCAGCCGGTCATCGCGTAATCTTTGGAAAAACCGCCGAGCAGAATCGTTCGGTCTTTCGCGTCGGGCAGAGCCGAAAAACAAACGTGGTCAACCTCATAAACCAGCCGGTCGTAAATCTCGTCGCTGATAATTAAAATGTCGTGTTCAGCGGCGATTCGCGCAATCTCAATCGCGTTTTCTTTTGACAAAACCGCGCCGGTCGGATTGTTCGGGAAACCGAGAAAAATCGCTTTTGTTTTCGGAGTAATCGCGGCGCGAATGTCTGCCGCCATTGGTTCAAACGCATTTTCCGCCAGACATTCGACCGCGACGGGAACGCCGCCCGCGAAAATTATTTCCGGTTGGTATGCGACGAAACACGGATTCGGCACGATGATTTCGTCGCCGTCGTCGCAGATTGCCGAAAAGACGCATTTTAACGCTTCGCTAACACCGACGGTAATTAAAATTTCGTCTTTTGGATTATATGAAACCGTATAGAGTTTTTCGAGATGCGCGGCGACGGCTTCGCGCAATTCCATCAAACCGGAATTCGCCGTGTAGCCGATTGGTTTTTGATAAATCGCGTCGAACGCGGCACGAGCAATCGGCGCGGGCGTGGCGAAATCCGGCTCGCCCACGCCGAGCGAAATCACGTCGGGCATCGAAGCGGCGATGCCGAAAAAGCGGTGCAAGCCCGAAACCGGAACGCGATTGATGCGCCCGGCAATAAAGCGTTGATAATCTCTCATAAAAATTTTGTTTGAATAAATGCTGTTTGAATCAGATAATTTTTGCGATAAACAAATCGTGATAGAATGCGTAATCAGAGATTGTTACACAGATTTAATTGAAACGAAAAGGCATTGACAAACAAATCTATGAAATTTTGCCCGGTCTGTAAAACCAGTTACGATGAAGAAATCCTGCGCTTTTGCACCAAAGACGGCACGCCGCTCGTCGAAGAAGGACAACCCAATTTTACGACTCTGCCGAGCGATAATGATTTGGGCGAAGACACTGTTATCCGCCGCAAAACTCCGCCGCCGATTCCTTCGACCGCGCAGCCCGTTCCCGATTTTGACGACGTTGAACCCGAACGAATTTCATCGCCGCGCATCGTGATTCCGATGGGCGGTGAAGAAGTCCGAGTCGAGGAAGAAGAACCACGTCGGGAAGCAGTGCGGGCACAAACTACGCCGTCAATTCGCCGTCAGCCGCCGCAAAAATCAAACACGGCGTTAGTTGTTTTCCTCACAGTTTTAGGAACAGTCGTCGTGCTGGCAGGCGCGACGGGAATTTTCTGGTTTTTGAGCAATACTAATTCCAACGACAATCAGAATGTTAACTACAATACGAATTTCAATTCGATTGACATCAACCTCAATGCCAGTCCAAATGTCAGCAATTCGCTTGCTAATTTCAATTATAACGTCAACTCGAATACGAATACCAATGCGAACGCGAACGCGAACG
>CBDUBY010000399.1:0-2513 GCA_965365505.1 uncultured Pyrinomonadaceae bacterium
GTTTTCCCGGCATTTTTCGCGGCGCGCTGAACTGCCGCGCCTCGCGCATCAACGAGGAAATGAAATTAGCGGCGGCAACCGCGATTGCCGAAATCATCACCGATAACGAACTTCATCCCGATTACATTATCCCGTCGGTTTTCGATAGAAGAGTCGGCGAAGCCGTCGCCGCGCGAGTCGAAGAAGCGGCGTATAAAACCGGCGTAGCACGGCGCGAACGCACCGACAGCGATTCGGAATTCTAAAGGCTCAGGCTAAAAAATTTCTGTAACAGATACAAATTTCAGAGGTTTGAAGTTGAACGCCAGAGCTAATCGGAAGATTTATCTTTATAGACTTTGGAGTTATCCCAAAAACTGCTTTTGCGCGTGGCAATCGGATTTTGTTTAGCCAGTTCGATTTGTCTGGCGCGCAAACGAAGTTCTTCTTCTTTCTGCCGCCGACGTTCCTCTCCGGTGATTGGCGGATTCCCTCGGTCGCCCCAATAGAATTTCACCGTGACGGAAACGAGCGTTAAAGTTCCCAGCAAAGTTAAAATCAAAACTATTATAATCATCCATGCGAAGCTCGACATAAGATGATTATAACAATTTCGTCAGCAAAGTTTAACGCTTGGTTTTTTTGCTTTTTCCAATCGTTTTCTTCCCTTTCCCTTTCGCGGGCGCGGCTTTACGATTTGATTTCCCTGCAAATTTCCCGAAAGCCGAGTTGGATGCCTTTTCGGTTTTCGCTTTGCGGCGCGGTCGGTCTTCCACGAAATCAAAATCCGAAGTCGGCGCGCGGCGCGGACGCGCGGTCGGTTTGTCGAAATCAGTCGTTTTCTTGCGGCGCGGTCGGTCTTCAGGCAAAGCGAACGGCGAAGTCAATTTGCTTCTCGACGGAGCTTTGCGCGGCGGCTTGTCGCTCGTCGTGTCGTCGAACGGCGCGGCGAATGTATTGATGGGTTTCGATTTACGCGGCGGTTTGTCGGCAAATGCGTTATCGGATTTCGCATTGCGGCGCACATTATCTTCAAACCGATCGGCTAATCGGGCAATCGGGCTTTTCTTTTCCGTCCGGCGACGCGCGGGTTTTCCCCGCGATTCGTTTCTTTGATTCGATTCGCGCCGGCTGCCGCGCGTCTGGCGCGAATCGTTCAGCGAGTCGTGCGACGAAGCGAGGCGAATGTTGGCGTTTTCGCCGCGAATTCGCGTGCTGCTCATCTGATTTAAGACTTGCTGAACTAACTCCGAAGGCACATCAACGAACGTGAAGCGGTCGTAAATATCAATCGCGCCGATGGCTTTGCCCGGTACGCCGCCTTCGTTGGCAATCGCGCCGACAATATCCGCCGGACTGATGCGGTGACTGCGCCCGACATCAACGAACAGACGAACCATATCTTCTTCGCGGAAGGAAAACTGCTCGACTTTCGGCTCGATTGGAACTTCCAGCGGTTTATCGCCCGCGCCTAAAAATGCGGCGGCGGCGGCGATTTCCGCGATGTCCGAGCCGCTTTCTTCGGCTAATTCTTCGACCAAAGACAAATACAATTCCAACTCCTCGTCAACCAGAGTTTTCAAAATTCGCTCTTTGAATAAATTGATACGGCGCGACGCGACATCGGCTTGCGTCGGCAATTTCATCGGCGGAATTTGCTGTTTGATATAACTTTCAATGTCGCGCTTCATCCGCTGCTGGCGCGGCGTGACGAATAAAACCGCCGTGCCTTCGCGTCCGGCGCGAGCCGTGCGCCCGATGCGGTGAACGTAAGATTCGGTGTCGCCGGGCATATCGTAGTTGATGACCGAACCGATGCGCTCGACATCCAAACCGCGAGCGGCAACGTCGGTCGCCACGACGATTTCCACGCGCCCGTCGCGCAATCTTTTAATCAAAGCCTCGCGCTGCGCCTGACTTAAATCGCCGTGCATCGCTTCCGCCGCGTAACCGCGAGCTTGCAATTTATTCGTCAGCGCGTCCGCACCGACTTTCGTGCGGTGAAAAATAAGCACCGCGTCGCCCGCCGCCGTTTCCATTTCGAGCAGGCGAGTCAGCGCGTCGGTTTTCTGATTCTCGGTGACGTTGATGTAAAACTGCTTGATGTTTGGCACGGTCATCGTTTTGCGCTCGACTTCGATATTGACCGGCTCGTTCAGATATTTTTCGGCAAGACGGCGAATCTGACGCGGCATCGTCGCGGAGAATAAAGCGGTCTGCCGTTCGACGGGCGTGTGCGACAAAATCCATTCGACATCTTCCTGAAATCCCATCCGCAGCATTTCGTCTGCTTCGTCGAGAACGACTATTTTCAAATCGGAAATATTAATCGTTTCGCGGCGCAAATGATCCATCACGCGACCGGGCGTTCCGACGATAATCTGCACGCCGTTTCTCAAATGTTTGATTTGCTGTGAAATAGATTGTCCGCCGTAAACGGGCAAAACGCGCACGCCGCCCGAAAATTTCGCGTAGGTGTGAAACGCTTCGGCGACCTGAATCGCCAATTCGCGCGTCGGTGTCAAAACGAGTGC
>CBDUBY010000400.1:0-2512 GCA_965365505.1 uncultured Pyrinomonadaceae bacterium
CCATTCGGCGGGCGACTTCCTGCCACGCCGAAGCGCGCTGCGCGGCGATGAGTTCGGATAAATCTTCGATAACTAAAACAACGCCGCTCAAATCAGTTTCGGAAGTTTTTGGCAGAGCAGTCGCCGTCAGCGCGACCGGCAGATTTTCATTCGTCTGCTCGTTGCCGTCGGCGTGTTCGGGCTGCAAAACGGTTTGCTCGCTCGCCTTGCCGATTCGTCTGGCACGATTTATCAGGCGTTCCAAAACCACGCGATTTTCTTCATTTAGAATTTTTCCTAATTCATAATCGGTAAAATCCGCCGCTTCGAGTTTCAGAATTTCAATCGCCGCGCGGTTAATCGTCGTGATGCGGTTCGCGCCGTCAAAAGAAATCACGCCGGTCGAGAGCGACTGTAAAACCGTTTCGATATAACGGCGGCGTTCGGATAATTCAAAAGAATTTTCCTCTAATTTCGCCGACATCTGATTGAAGGTGGACACGAGCAGCGCGAGTTCGTCTTCGGCGAAAACGTCCACGCGGTGCGCCAAATCGCCGCGAGCGATTCGGTCTGCGCCTTCCGCCAACGCTTTCAGCGGAACGGTCAAACCGCGAGCGATGTAGAATGCCGTCCAGCTTGACGCGAAAATCAAAAGAAAGGTTAAAACGCCGAGCGTTAAGAGTCCGATTTGCCGAATCGTTTCGGCTTGTTGTTTGAGTGCTTCAAACTTGGTCGAGTTTTCGACAATCTGACTCGTGTTTTCAGCGGGTCGCAAATCGGGAACGACGACGAGCGTTCTGCCGTCAGCGAGTTTGGCAGCAGCAGCGTCAAAGCCTTTGCCGTCGGTTAAAGTTTTGTCGGCGAAATTGTTCCGGCGAATCAGCCGCAGAGTATTTTCGAGTTCGGCACGCTGCTGTGGCGACAGATTTTTTTCGCCTGTCGCGACGATTGCGCCGCTCTCATCGAATACTTCGAGACGCGTTAAATTTCCCGCCTCGACAATCGTCTGCAATTGACGATTATCAATCGTTTCGGTTTCCAAAGTATTCGCTAGCATTCGGGCGGTTTCATTCAATCTAAGGGCTTGGTCAATGACCGATTGGTCTTGCAGCCTTTTTGCTTCGAGGATAACGCTGCCGGGAATGTCGGTGAACCAGCGGTCGAGCGCGCGGTTCATAAACAGATACGAAAAAACCGCCATTGCGACGATTGGCAAAAGGCTGATGGCGAAAAAGTATTGCAGCAGGCGCAGTTTTATTTTCGAGCCGAGCGCAAGGTCGCGGCGTTCGCGGCGCAGTTTCAAAAGACTGCGAACGAAGATAAAACCGAAAATAATGAAGGCGAAAAAGTTAAGCGACGAAAGAGCGTAAAGCAGCAAAGTGTCGCTGGCGGAATTAACCTCTAAATCCTTCCAGTAGTTCGACGATTGCAGCAAAACGAGAAAAGTAAACAAAATCAAAACCAGCACGCCGAGCAGCCACGGCGGAACGCGCGGTTTATATTTTTTCGGTTTTTCGTCGGTCATTCGTGTCAGTTTATCATAACGAACGCTCGCGCCTCTGCACAAAAATCGAGTGAAAAAGTTTTGAGTTAATTTTGCGCGAAGACTGTTTTAGACAATCATTCGGTAATCAAAAAAACGCGCTTGAGAGTGAAAACCTCAAGCGCGTTTTTTTTAGAAAAGCTGCTGTCGTGCAATGTTTCAGGCGCGGACTTCGGCTTTGTGTTCGGTGTTGCCCGAAACTATCGAATCGCTGTCCGGCGTAACATTTTTCGGCTTCTTTTTCGCCGCGCGATATTCGGAAACGCCTTCGCGGGTCAGGCTGAAAAGCATGCGGCGATTTTGATAGAGCAGTTTGAGCCAGGCGCGCTTATTCATTTGCGGAAAATAAATTCCGCGAAAAAAGAATCGAGCAACGATGTGACCGATGCGGTAGCCAATCGGTGCGTCTTTAATGGCTTCAATCGCTTCGGCGTTGCGTTCGGGACTGTAGCTCATTTCCCAGGCGTGCAGCGTTTCCTTGCGCGCCTCTTCAATCGTCATTTTCAGAGGCGTGTGCGCCATCACGAACGGCGCGAATTCGAGCCAGTGTTTCGGGCGCGTCATTCGACCGGCTTTTTCCAATCTCGTATAAAGCGGCGTTGCCGGAAACGGTGTCAGTTGACCGAAAACCGGCAAGCCCGGCTGCCAGCTGTTGACCTGTTCGAGTGTGCGATCGGCGACACCGACCGTATCGTTGTCCATTCCGAAAATGAACGACGTAATCGCGTAGATATTTCGTTTCGCCAGACGGTCAAGCACGGCTTGATAATCGCCCGGCTTGCTGAAATTCTTGTTGACATCAGCCATATTGGTCGGATCAATTGATTCCATTCCGATGAAAATCCATTTGCCGCCCGATTCGTGAATTAAGTCAACGAGTTCTTCGTCGTTCAAAAGATTCGCGCTGATTTGCGCGACCCAGGGAAGCTGAGCTCCGGCGGCGATAATATCGCGGAGCAAAACTTTCAAACGCTTTTTGTTGATGGCGAG
>CBDUBY010000401.1:0-2505 GCA_965365505.1 uncultured Pyrinomonadaceae bacterium
GCGCCGAATTTGACGGAAATCACGTTCGCGGTCGGCGCGGGCGAGCGTCTGGTCGGCGTGACGAGTTTTTGTGATTACCCGGAAGAAGCGAAAAAGATTCGCCGAATCGGTGATACGCTCACGCCTAACATCGAAAACATCATCGCCTTGAAGCCGCAGATTATTCTTGTTTCGACCGCTTCGCAGATGGAAAATTTCACCCGAACGCTCGACGCGCAGAACATCGCCTATTTCGTTACCAATCCGAATAGTCTCGACGACGTTTACAAAACTATTTACCAAATAGGCGAGATATTCGGTACGGACGAGCGGGCTTATCAATTGGTTGATGAATTAAAGCAGCGCGTCACCAATGTCGAAGCCCGAACCGCAACCGCCGCCGATGTCAAAGTTTTCGTGCAGATTGATAAAAACTCGCTTTACAGCGTCGGCAAAGAATCTTTTATAACTGATTTGATTGCCCGCGCGGGCGGCGAATCGCTAACGAAAGACGTGGCGACGGCGTATCCTAAAATAAGCAAGGAAACCGCGCTCGCGCTGAATCCCGAACGAATAATTTTATCGGAAAGCGATAATAACCGCGAGCCGAACGAAGTTTTTAATAATTCTCCGGCGGTGAAAAACGGCAAGGTTTTTCGCGTCGAAGCGGATCTATTATCGCGTCCGGGACCGCGCATCGTTGACGGCTTGGAACGATTAGCCAAAGCGCTGCATCCCGAAAGTTTCGAGTGAAAATCCAGAGCGCACAACTAAAAGTAAAAGGTTTGCGCTTTGGCGTTGGACTGGTTTTTTTACTGGCTGTCGCTTTGTTTATCGCGATTCTTTTAGGCAGCGAAAAACTTTCGTTCTTTGAATTAACCGATGAACAAAGCGCGATTCTTTTCGACATTCGCCTGCCGCGCATCCTGCTCGGCGCGACGGTCGGCGCGAGTCTGGCACTCGCGGGCGCGAGTCTGCAATCGCTGTTGAGAAATCCGCTCGCCGAGCCTTATCTGCTCGGCGTGTCGAACGGCGCGGCGTTGGGAACGATGCTGGCTTTTATCTTTTTCGCCCAAAGCGAATTTGCCCGTCCGCTGATGGCTTTCGCAGGCGCGGGTTTGGCGACTTTCGCGGTTTATCAGATGGCGAAATCGCGTTCGGGAATGAACGTCGAGCGATTGGTTTTGTCGGGCGTGATTGTCACGACGTTTCTTTCCTCGATTCTCGTTCTGCTGACTTCTTTGCTCGACTCGACCAAGCTCAGAAGTTTCACGTTCTGGCTTTTAGGCGATTTGTCGCAGGCGACGAAAAACGGATTTTATTTGACGCTGGCGGTTTCCGTCATCGGCGCAATCGTTTTAACCGCGCAAGCCAGAGCGTTGAATCTGATGATGATCGGCGAGCGCGACGCTTTCGATTTCGGCGTGGAAGTCGGGCGAACGCGCTTGGTTGTTTTCACGACAGCGGCGGCTTTGGTCGGAATTTCCGTTGCCGCAAGCGGTTCGGTCGGCTACGTCGGATTGATTGTGCCGCATCTGGTTCGGCTTTCCGTCGGCAGCGACAATCGCCTGGTCGTTCCGTTTTCGGCGTTAGCGGGCGCGATTTTCGTCGTCCTCGCGGACACTGTGGCGCGGGTGGCGATTGCGCCGCGCGAATTGCCGGTCGGAGCGATTACCGCGCTCGTCGGCGCGCCGTTGTTTATATATTTGCTGCGAAGAAATTAGCCACAAATTACACGAATAAATGCGAAATAATTTTTATTCGTGTCATTCGTGTCATTCGTGGCAAAAATGAAATGCTCGAAGTTCAGAACATCACTATCAGTTACGGCGTTTGCGCGGTGGTGCAAAACATTTCCTTCACGCTCGAAGCGGGGGAAATCATCGCGCTCGTCGGCGCGAACGGCGCGGGGAAAACGACTTTGCTGAAATCTCTGAACGGCTCGCTGCCTGTGAGCGCGGGCGAAATTCGGCTTGACGGAAAACTCATCGGCGATTATTCGCGGCGGGAAATCGCCAGACGAATCGCGGTCATCGCGCAGGAAACCGAAACGAAATTTCCCGTGTCGGTTCTCGAATTCGTCCTTTCGGGACGTTTCGCTCACGGCGCGGGGTTCGGTTGGGAAACCGCGAAGGATTTGGAAATCGCCGTCGGCTGTCTGGAACTTTGTGATTTGAAAAATTACGCAAATCGTTCGATGAATCAACTGTCGGGCGGCGAACGCCAGCGCGTCGTTTTAGCCCGCGCTTTGGCGACCGAAGCGAAGATTTTACTGCTCGACGAACCGACGGCGAATCTCGATTTATCGCATCAGGCTTTGTTGTTTCGATTGATAAAAACGCGCTGTGAGACATCAGATTCGGCGGCAATCGTCATCACGCACGATTTAAATCTTGCGTCGGAATTTGCTGACGAGATGATTTTATTAAAAAACGGCGGAATCTCAGCGCAGGGTGCGCCCGAAACGGTCTTAACCGCCGGAAATTTACACGAAGTTTTCGGCGTCAAAGTCTTGCTGGATGAAAA
>CBDUBY010000402.1:0-2479 GCA_965365505.1 uncultured Pyrinomonadaceae bacterium
GTGCCGAGCATTTTGAAGCCTTCGGGAATGCCTTCGACCTGCAAGCCGTGGTTTTGCCAAACGCGCAGAATGTCGTCTTCTAAAGTATAATCCTGCCAAATGCCGCTTTCCGTATCAGCCACGCCTTCAAAAATCGAGTCGGTTCGGTCGGTGATTTTGATAAAACGATATTGATATTCGACCATTCGCTCGGTGCGCTTTTCCGACGGGTCGAGATGGTCGAGCGTCGTCAGCTTGCTGCCGAAGCTCATTCCGACAAGCTGGTGCGCTCCGCAAATTGCCAGCACCGGAATCTGTGTCTGCTTGATAAATCTTTCAAATTTCTCCAGGTGAGCCGGATTGTAATAATCAAAATCAGAAAGCGTCCCGCTCATCACAATCGCGTCGGGCTTGAACTGTTTCGCCGCTTCGCCGACTTCAGACAAATGCACGGTCAAGGTTTTCGGTTTTTGAACGAGCCGCAAAACATTCTTGGCGATGTTGTCGCACGCCATTCCCGAAATTTTCCGCTCGAACCGGAGCTTCGATTCTTTCGTTCCGTTCCATTCTTTATGCGCTAAATCGGATAAATCATTTTCGTAGCGCAGCAGGTCGTTGACGATTAAAACTTTCGCGTGTTCGATACGCTTTTCAATCGGTTCATAGCGGCAGAACGGACGGTTGTTGAAAGGAAACGGCAGCGTTTCGGATTTTAAAATTGCCGGGACTGAATCAAACATAACAAAAAAATTACTTATTAAAATTAACTTTATCTTAAAAAATTGCTGCGACGCGAAGCACAACTCTTAAATTTTATCTTATAACTTCCGAAAATTGTAACTTAAACTCGCAAAAAAATTAGATTCAAACTCTCAATCGCGGCGTTGCTTGGTAGTTTGCTTGAATTCAGGCATCAGCGAACCCGCGCCGATTTCATCTATTTCGTGCCGAATTTCCTTAATTAACATTGACCGCATGCGTCCTTTGACCGGCGCGGTTTTGCCTGTCGCCACGTTTTCAAAAACGAGTAAAATTTTCTGCCAGGCTGATTCAAGTTCGTCGGCGAGCGTCGAGATTTTCGTGATGTCATAAGGCACGGCGACCGCCTGACAGCCGATGCGGGCGAAAACCTGCAAGTATCTGGCGGTTGATAAATCGGGACACGAAAAGCGATTGTTGCCAACTTTCAACTCAACGCCGAGAAGCGTGTGCTGGATGAAAGCTCGGTTTTCTTTTTCTGGAATTTCCAAACGGTGAGCGCGCGTCCGCTGCGAACGGACTTTGGCGCGGTATATTTCGGGCAGCCATTCCTCGGTGTTTAACTTTTCTCGAATGTCGGGTGCAATTTCCATTTCACGAAAGGCAAAATCAAAAAGGCAAAAGGCAAAAGTGAAGAGAATATTCTCTTCACTTTTGCCTTTTGCCTGTTAATTTTTACTTTGCAGCGTCGTTGTCGGCGATTGTGAAAATTTCTGAATCACGCCGTCGCTGAAAATTCCGAAATAGAACACGCCGAGGATTGTAATAATCAAAACCGCCGTCAAAGCCGTCGGAATCTTTGGCGCAAACCATTCGTCCGTTCGCTCGCGGAAGAACATCACGACAATCAAACGCAGATAATAATATGCGGAAATAGCCGTGTTAACGACCGCGACGACGACTAACAAAGTGAGCATCGCATTTCCGGCTTCGAGCGCGGGTCGGAAAACTAAAACTTTGCCCATAAATCCGGCGGTCAGCGGCAAGCCTAAAAGCGAGAGCATAAACAAAGAGAGCGAGAACGCCAGGACCGGCGTTTTGAAACCAATGCCGTTGTAATCTTCAAACTCGGTGCGGCGGTCGTTTTTCTGAGCCAAAAAGTTAACGATAGCAAACGCTCCCAAATTCGTGATCGCGTAGGTCAGCATATAAAACGCGACCGAAGCTATTGCCGCATCGCGCTTTTCAATTGTCGTCGCCATTCCCGCGCCGATAAATCCGACGAGCGCATAACCTGCGTGAGCGATTGACGAATAAGCCAGCATTCGTTTGACGTTATTTTGTACAATTGCCGCGATGTTGCCGACGGTCATCGTCAACATTGCCATAATCGTCAGGGCGTTAATCCACGATTCGTGCAGGTAGCCGGAAACCGACGCGCCCGCGATGAGCGGAAACCCCAAAACAAAAACTCTGACAAACGAAGCGAACGCCGCCGTCTTCGGTCCCGCCGCCATAAACGCCGTAATCGGTGTCGGCGCGCCTTCGTAAACGTCGGGCGTCCAAACGTGAAACGGAACAGTGGCGACTTTAAAGCCGAAACCAACTATCATCATCGCGCCGCCGACCAGCAGCAGAGCCGGAAAATTCGGGCTGGAGATGCTGGCGGCGATCTCCGAAACGTTCGTCGTGCCGGTCGCGCCGTAAATCAAAGCCATTCCGTAAAGCAAAAACGCCGAAGCAAACGAACCCAGAATAAAATACTTCATCGCCGATTCGTTCGAGCGCAAATCGGATTTTC
>CBDUBY010000403.1:0-2467 GCA_965365505.1 uncultured Pyrinomonadaceae bacterium
GAAATCGTCGGAAAATTCGTTTATCGCCTCGAAGCGCAGGAAATCGCGGGCGAATATCTCGCCGATTACATCGTCGAACGAATCGAAGTTGATTTAAGCGACGAAGAACGCCGCGCTTACGAACGCGAACGCCAAATTTATATTGATTTTAAACGCCGCAAAAACCTACCTTACGGACAAGAAGGCTGGCGAATGTTCATAATGCACAGCGCAAAAAGCGAAGAAGGCAGACGTGCGATGAAAGCGTATCGCAATCAAAAGAAAATCGCGCTCGGCACGGATTCAAAATTAAAAGTTTTACAAGATTTGCTCGTGCTTCACAAACGCGACAAAACCTTAATCTTCACCGCCGAAAACGAGATGGTTTATCAAATCTCCAACGATTATCTGATTCCGGCGATCACGCACGAAACCAACGTCAAAGAGCGCAAATTCTGGCTCGACGCATTCAACAAAGGCGACGTTCTGGCTCTGGCAACTTCAAAAGTTTTAAACGAAGGCGTAAATATTCCCGACGCTTCCGTTGCAATTATCTTGTCCGGTTCGGGTTCTTCGCGTGAACACATTCAGCGTCTTGGCAGAATTTTGCGAAAAAAAGGCGACAAACAAGCGATTCTCTACGAAGTCGTCGCCCGCAATACGACCGAAGAATATACTTCGCAAAAACGCTCGGACGTGCGCCAATTTCAAGACGTAAAACAAAGATTTAAGCGCGGTTTGTTTGAATAGTGTTTATTGCTTTACGCTCGCGTCAAACTACGATATTTTATTCGATGCGGCTGATCGGTATCGTGTCCCAATCTTCGCTTTTTGTCTTCTTCATATTGCGTAAAATTGCCGTCGAAATAGACGACTTTGGAATCGCCCTCAAACGCCAGAATGTGTGTGGCGATTCTGTCCAAAAACCATCTATCGTGCGAAATAATGACGGCGCAACCCGCGAAATTTTCTAATGCTTCTTCTAAAGCACGCATTGTATTCACATCCAAATCGTTGGTCGGTTCGTCGAGCAGCAGCACATTTGCGCCGGATTTGAGCATTTTTGCCAGATGAACACGATTGCGTTCGCCGCCGGAAAGCTGCCCGACGCGCTTTTGCTGGTCGGTTCCCGAAAAATTAAACCGCGAAACATAAGCGCGGGAATTGACTTCGCGTTTTCCGAGCATCACTAAATCCAAACCGTCGGAGATTTCTTCCCAGATCGTTTTGTCGGCGTTCAGCGAATCGCGCGATTGGTCAACGTAGCCGAGTTTAACGGTTGAACCGACTTTGAAATCTCCGCTGTCGGGCGTTTCCTGTTCGGTAATCAGGCGAAAAAGCGTGGTTTTGCCCGCGCCGTTCGCGCCGATTACGCCGACGATTCCGCCGCGCGGCAGTGAAAATTCGAGATTTTCAAACAATAATTTGTTGTCGTAACCTTTGGCAACCTGTTGCGCTTCGATGACGACATCGCCGAGACGTTCGCCGACGGGAATAAAAATTTCCAAATCTTCGGCACGTTTCTCGTTTTCCTGCGACGCGAGTTTTTCATAATCGTTGATTCGCGCCTTTGATTTGGCGTGGCGACCTTTCGGCGACATCCGAATCCATTCTAATTCTCTTTCGAGAGTTTTCTGGCGTTTGTCTTCGGATTTTTCTTCCTTCGCCAGACGATTCTGCTTTTGTTCGAGCCACGACGAATAATTTCCCTTCCACGGAATTCCTTCGCCGCGATCAAGTTCTAAAATCCAGCCGGCGACATTATCCAAGAAATATCTGTCGTGCGTTACGGCAATAATTGTGCCTTCATATTTCTGCAAATGCTGTTCAAGCCACGCGACGGTTTCCGCGTCTAAATGGTTTGTCGGCTCATCAAGCAGCAAAATGTCAGGTTTTTGAAGCAGCAAACGACACAGCGCGACACGACGTTTTTCGCCGCCGCTCAAAATTTTAATCGGAGTGTCCGGCGGCGGACAACGAAGCGCGTCCATCGCCATTTCCAGCCGCGAATCCAAATCCCAAGCGTCCGCCGCGTCGAGTTTTTCCTGAACTTCGCCCTGACGTTCAAGCAGCGCGTTCATCTCGTCGTCGGTCATTTCTTCGCCGAATTTCATATTGATTTCGTCGAATTCCGCCAACAGATCAACCGTTTCCTGCACGGCTTCTTCAACAATTTGCTTAACAGTTTTCGATTCATCGAGTTTCGGTTCTTGCTCTAAATAGCCGACGGAATAACCTTTTGAAAAAACGACTTCGCCGTTGTATTCGGTATCAACGCCCGCGATAATTTTCAAAAGCGAAGATTTTCCCGAACCGTTCAGTCCGAGAACGCCGATCTTCGCGCCGTAAAAAAATGAAAGATAAATGTCTTTGAGAACAGGTTTTTTATCATAAAACTTGCTCACTTTGACCATCGAGAAAATGATTTTATTTGGTTCGTTATTATTCATAAATGGAACACCGGCATCCTGCCGGTAGTAATTATTAA
>CBDUBY010000404.1:0-2455 GCA_965365505.1 uncultured Pyrinomonadaceae bacterium
TAATCATTCCGAGAACGATGTAATTCGTGTCCGAATAATCCCAACCTTTGCCCGCCGCAAACGCGGCTTTTTCGTCGAAAAGATAAGATAAAAGTTCTTCCGGTTTCCAGACTTTATCAGGATTCGCCGTCAAATCTTTGGTGAACTGCTCTTTAAATTCATAGCGCACCAGTCCGCTCGTGTGATTCATCAGTTGACGAACGGTGATGTCTTTCGCGTTCGGCAGTCGCGCAAACCATTTTTCGCGTCCGAGATACGTTTCTATCGGCGCGTCGAGATTTATGTTGCCTTCTTTAACTAATTGCAAAGCGACCGCCGCCGCGAAAGTTTTGCCGACGCTGCCCGCGAGCATCAAATCGTTTGGCTTCATCTGCCGTTTATTTTCCAAATCGGAAAAGCCTGTCGCCAGAGCGAAACAATTTCCATCCGCTAAACAAACACCCAAAGTCGCGCCCGCGAATTTTCCCGCCTTGTGCCATTCATTAAGCTGCGTCTGCAACTTCTGCTGCAAAATCGCGGTTTCAACTTTCGGCGCAATCGCCTGAGCGAAGCTCGTTGAAACCAAGAAAGCGGCAACCAAAAAGCCGTGACATAAAAATTTCAATTCGTTTTTTCGAAACATTTTTCTCCGTGTTTACTGTCCGTTTAATTTTCGCAGCGCATCGAGCGCGGTCGGCAATTTCGGGTCAATCGAAATCGCCTTTTCGTAAGCCTTGATCGCCTCGCCTTTTTTTCCGGCGGCAAGGTATGACTCGCCAAGACTATCAAAAGCGTTCGCCGAATTCGGGTAGTATTCTGCGTTTAATTTGAAAACCGTGACGGCATCTTCCGTTCGTTTTCTGCCCATTAACAAATACCCCAAATCATTTAGCTGGCTTTCGGTTTCGCCGATAAATTTATGGCGCGGATCGTTCTTAAACTCCCTATATTTTTTTACAAAAACCGAAATGTCCTGAGGAGTTGAGGATTGAAGATTGGCGCGAATTTCCTGCCTGACTTCGCCATAACTCGTTGCGGGCGGTTTGTAATTGAAAATCGCGTCCATCGCCGGATCGCGGTTGTCGCGGAAATCCGTCGAGGAAAATTCGGCAGCGACTTCCGGCGCAGTCCACAGTCGCCGGTCGCGTTCGTCGAAATCCTGCCACCAGAGCGTCGAAACATAAACGCGCAATTTGCTGTTCGGCAGAGTAATCAGCGTCGGGTCGCCAAAATGATTCGGGTTGGCGGCGGTCGGCTCGCCGACAAAAATCGCATTCGTGTATTTCTCGATTTCGTTGACCAGATTTTGCGCGGCGGAAAAGGTTTGCCGCCCGGTGATGACGAAAAGTTTTCCGCGCTCGTTGATTTTCGATTTAATCAATTCGATGACGACAGGACGATTCAAATAATTGTTGCCGCCGCCGTTAAAACGCAAATCAAGCACGAACTTTTCAACCGGATTTGCCGCGACAAAGCTCATCACGCGCTTGTAAAAATCGGCGACGGTTTCATCAGATTTGTTTTCCACGGCGTTCTGTTGAACGTAGACCAATTTTTCATCTTTCAAATATTCAAACCAGAAAATCTCGCCCGATTTTTTCTGGTAAAGCGGCGCGGCATTTTTCGTTTCGGCAGCCGCGCTTTTCCAAATCGCGGGCGGGCGGCGAAATTCATCGGCGGTCGCCGTCGGTTTAATCTCAAAAGTTCTTTCCCGACCACCGACTTCGATGGTCAATTTTAATTCTTGTTTGTTGCCGGTAATTTTTAATCCGGCGAGAATTTCAGGCATCGAAAGATAAACGGCGGAGTCTCCCTTCACGCCCCATTCGTTGTCTCCTGCGATTAGGTCGCCGATTTTTTTCAGCACTTCGTCGGCGTTCCGGTCGTTGATTTTGACCACGCGCCCGCCGACTGCCGCCGCGTATTCGGGCGCGGCGCGGCGAACGAAAAGCCCGTCCGTATAGCGATAAAAATTTAGCGGATAATAATAATTGGTTTGAAAAGACGAACCGCGCCGCGAAACGTATGTATGCCCGTCGCCGACCATCGCCACGATTTTCATTACGCCAACGACGATTTCATCATTCGACATCTGCGGGATTCGGTCGTGAAGTTGTTTGACGGCAAATTCAAATTCCTCGCGCTTCATCCGGTGAAAAAGATTTTTATGACGTTTGGGTATTTCCTCGGCTAGAAAATTAACGTCCGCGTGCCACTCGGCGGCGGTCAACTGCGGCGCGTTTTGCGATTTGACCGAAACGGCATTTGCCGCCAGCAAGCCGAACACAATCAAAATAAACTTCACGCTTTTTTCTTTCATAAATTTTCTGTCTCTTCGCTGTTAATTCGCCGTTTGCGGCAAACGCTTCAAAAGAGTTTGAAACCGCGCATCCGAACGAAGCGGAGCTAAATCCACATCGGTTTCAAAAGTCGCGCGGGCGACAAAGCCTTCGTCAATCGCCTTGTTCAACATCTC
>CBDUBY010000405.1:0-2453 GCA_965365505.1 uncultured Pyrinomonadaceae bacterium
TCGCCCGCGCCGAAACGCCGCGCCGCGTCGGTCAAACGACGCATCGGACGAACAATGCCGAGCGCAATCGCGTAAGCCGCCGCCATCGCCAGAAGCGTGACGAGCAGGCTGAAAAAAAGCTGCCGGTAAAATCTCTGCCGCGCCGGTTCGTAAAGCGTCCGGCTCGGCACGCCGACGATAATCGCCGCGTTAGCCGGTTCGATGCGCGCCAGCCCGTAAACGCGCCGCACGCCGTCAAACGGACTTTCCACTTCAACGGTTTGTTCGAGCCGCTCGTTGAGCCACGTGAAAAACGTGGTCTCGGTCGTATCGAGCGACATTTGTTCGGGCGACACGCGGCTGCGGTAAATCAGTCGGTTATTTGCGTCAAAAACCGCGATGATATTGTCTTCGGGCAAATCCAAGTTTTCAAAAACACTGCTCACGCTCGCGCCGTCAATCCGCGCGACGACGAAACCGCCGTTCGCTGTCGGCAGGGCGAGCGAAAGCAGTCGCAATTTTTTGTCTTCGGTTTGTTCGGTGGCGATAACAAACGCATTTTTGCGGGTGATTTCCTGTTTGAGTTCGTCAACGGAAATCGCCCGCAAAACCAGTTTTTTATACGACTGCTCAAGGACGATTTCGCCGTTCGCGCCGACGATTTTCACATCGAGCCAATTTGGGCGCGTTTTGATGATTGAGTTTAAATATTCGCTCAAAGCGACGCGGCTTTCGTTGTTCGCCGCCAGAATTGCAATTGTCTGCAAAGTCTGTCGCTGCGCTTTGACGCGTTGCTCGAACGCCGTCGCCGCGAGCTGCGCCTGCTGCTCGATTGATTCGTTAAGCTGCCGGATACTCGCCTGCCGAAACTCCCAGAGATTGAAAAATCCGATCGCCCAGAGCGGCGCGGCAAGCCCAAACGTGAGCCACAAAAGACGCGCGCGAATCGTTAAATTTTGAAAATTCATCCACCATCAGCATCAGCCAAAATTCGCTTTACTTCAAGCGAAACCGAACAAATTTCCCAACCATTTACAATTTCTGCATCGTAATTGTCACCGTCGGTTTGTCGCCCGCCATTCGCGAATAAGTGACCCAATAACCGGCTTCCGGGTAACGAACTAATTTGTAAATGCTGCCGTCCGCGCCCGGTTCGGCTTTCACATTCGTTCCGAATACGTCTTCAAACTTCGGCGCGTTTTTATTGTCGCTCGTGTATGTGATGGCGATGAGCCGCACTTTTTTATCCGCGCCGAGCCGGATTTGCGCCATCTCGTCATCAAACTCGTAAAAGAAACCGTCTTTATCGTCAATCGTCGCTTTTTTGCCAAGTATGTCGCGCACATCGTCATCGGTCGCACCGATTTTTACCTGTTTATAATTTTGCAAAACCGGCATCATTACCGTTTTTGGCGTTTGGTTCGTCTGCGTTTCGATTGTGTTTGTCGTCGCCGTCTGCGTGTTTTCCGTCTGCCCGAACGCCGTCGCCGCTCCGAACAGTAAAACTAAAATTAATCCCGCTTGCAAAAACATCGCCGTTCTTGAATTTTCCCAATTGATTTTTTCTAACATTTTTCCTCGCCTCCTTTGTGAATCCGAATAAATTTTAAGGGAAAATTCGAGCGGGCGAATCAACGAAAACACCTAATTTGATTGAGTGTTTTTACTCAATTACCGAAAACATTTCAGATTTTAGCTATAGATTCACACAACTCAACACGGATAAAAACAATATAAAATCCGTTTTTATTTATCTTCTTAAAATCTATGTCTATCTGTGTAAATCTGTGGCTAAAGAGGTTCTTAAAAGCGGCGCACGATTGAATTAAGAAAATTTATTCGCTCTTATTGGAGATAATATGGCGGGCGATTTCAACGCGGTTGGTGAAATTCTTTTTGGCTAAAATCCGGCTGACGTGATTTTCGACAGTTCGGACGCTCAAATTTAATTGGTCGGCGATTTCCTTGTTGCTTGCGCCGCGGGCGACTTCGCGGGCGACGCGCCATTCGGCTTCGGTTAATTGTTCGTCGCGGACGAAAACGGTTTCCTGTTCTTCGTCGCCGACCAACCGCGCAATCGTCGAGCGCGTGCGTTCGACGCGCTGCAAAATGTTTTTGATGACGGCGATGAGTTCGTCCGGCTCAAACGGTTTCGTCAGATAAACGTCCACGCCCGATTCAAAACCTTCGATGCGGTCTTCGGTTTCGTCTTTCGCGGTCAGAAAAACAATCGGAACGAGCGCCGAATGCGCGGACGCGCGCAGTTTTCGCGCCAGCTCGAAACCATCCATTCCCGGCATCCGCACGTCCGAAACGATTAAATCCGGCAGACTTTGAGCGACGGCGACGAGCGCCTCGCGCCCGCTGCGCGCCGTCATAATTTCAAAGCCTTCGCCGCGCAGAACCGCTTCGACCGCCCGCAGCAAGTTCGGTTCATCGTCAACTACCAAAAGCCTTTTCAACATAATTTTTTA
>CBDUBY010000406.1:0-2444 GCA_965365505.1 uncultured Pyrinomonadaceae bacterium
ACGTTTTTTCGTTTGTGCTGTGGGGAACGCCCGGAACGGGCAAAACGACGCTGGCGCGAATTTACGCGAACGCTTTGAACGCCGATTTTTATGAATTGTCAGCAGTTTCCGCCGGAAAAGAAGACATTCGAAAAATCGTCAAACAGCCCAGAATGATGAATCAGCCGCGCATTTTGTTTCTCGATGAAATTCACCGATTCAATAAAGCGCAGCAGGATTTTCTGCTTCCGTTTGTCGAAAACGGCGAGCTGGTTTTAATCGGCGCGACGACGGAAAATCCGTCGTTTGAAATCATTCCCGCACTGCTTTCGCGTCTGCGCGTCTTTGTTTTGGAAGAATTTTCCGAAGCGGATATGGCGGCGATTATCGAGCGCAGCGGTTACGATTTGGACTTGGAAGCGAGAGATTGGCTGATTGCGATGGCGAACGGCGACGCGCGTCAGGCGTTGACGATGATTGAAAACACGGCGCGTTTATATGATAAAAACGTCACGCTCGACACGCTGAAAGACACTCTGCAATCGAAATTTCTGCGCTACGACAAACAGGGCGAAGAACATTACAACGTCATCAGCGCGTTCATCAAATCAATGCGCGCCTCGCAGCCCGACGCGGCGATGTATTACTTGGCGCGAATGATTTCCGGCGGCGAAGACCCGAAATTCATCGCCCGCCGAATGGTCATTTTCGCTTCCGAAGACATCGGCTTGGCACAACCGACTGCGCTCGTCGTCGCCAACGCCGTCTTCCGCGCCGTCGAAACCGTCGGACTGCCCGAAGCCGGAATCAATCTCGCGCACGGTGTCGCGTATTTAGCCAACTGCAAAAAAGACCGCTCGGCTTACGACGCATTCAAAACCGCGCTCGCCGACGCGGAAAAACTCGGCAATCTGCCCGTGCCGCCAATCCTCAAAAACGCGCATACGAAATTGATGAAAGATTTGAAATACGGCGAAAATTACGAGATGTATTCAAAGGAAGATTTTCTGCCGAAGAAGTTGAAGGGCAAAAAGTATTTTAAGTAGGCAACATTTTTATGAGTAAACCTGTAATTTATTACGACGAAGCCGACGGTTGCATTATTTTTGAATCGGCAGAAAAGGCAGGAAGATATATTGAGCCGATAGACTTTAAAGATGGTAATGGCGTTTTTTATGATTCAGAAGGCAGAATTTTAAAAGCGTCTATTGTGATAGATTCAAGAGGAATTGAAAATACTGTCGTTGAATACAACGATGACAATAATTTCAATAAACCTGTCTTGAAAGAGATTCTTATTGATTTGTTGGAGTATGTAAATTATTCAAGGAAAGAACTGGAAAAAATGGAATTATCTGCTCTTGTAAAAGAGAGTCTAAAATTTAAGACAGAGTAAGCACTGCTTCTTTGATTATTGAAAGCTATTGGTAGCCACGTCGTTTACGGCGTGGTCAGCAGGTGAAAATAAACACGAGGGCGTTTTAACGTCCTTATAAAAATGGCTTAAGCCAGACGAAGAACGTTGAAACGCCCTTTTATTTTTGCCGATTTCGACCACGCCGTGAACGACGTGGTTATGAAAATAAAAAGTGTAGAATAAACTTATGAAAAATCACTTAACAATTCGTTTGGCAATCGGTCTGATTGCCTTTTGTTTTTTCTCAATAATAGTCAACGCGCAGTCGGACGATTCAAACTATGTCCCAGAATCGCCGTGCGCGAACTATGCGGCGGAAAATGTTTTCGACAGTTTGACGAAGGCTTTCGCGTCGCCCGCCAAAGTTAAATGTTTGAACCCGAATTTTGAAGGCAAAGATTTGGATATGAAAACTCTGCCGGCGAAATTCGGCACTTTGACGAATCTCGAAGTGTTCAGTTTCGGCTGTCTCGAAAAGTTGACGACGCTGCCCGCATCAATCGGCAACCTGACAAAGATGCGCGAATTAATCATTGACAACGGCAACGGCTGTTCGATGAGCGTCGCCGTTCCCGCATCAATCGGCAAACTGCAAAACCTGCGCGTTCTGCGGCTCTACGGCGCAATTGAATCCGCCAAACCGCTTCCCGCTTCCATCGGTCAGCTTCGCAATCTGGAAGTTTTAGATTTGGGCAGAAACGGTTTGACAAATGTTCCGCCGTCCATCGCCGCTTTGTCGAATTTGAAAACTCTGCGGCTCGAATATAACGCGCTGAAATCAGTTCCCGCTTTCGTCGGCAACTTCAAAAATCTGCAGGAACTTTCGCTGGACGCGAACGAAAACATTAAAATTTTGCCCGCGTCACTGGCGAAAATCGAAGGCTTAAATATCTCGATGGGCAACAACGCGCTCAAACTGCGCGACCAGAAAACTTTGCAAACTAAATTTCCAAACGTCACATTTTCCTTTGAAAACGAATACGACGACGACCGCGCCAACGAAGAAGCGAAGAAATAATTTAGCCGCAAAAAAACGCAAAATTCACAA
>CBDUBY010000407.1:0-2430 GCA_965365505.1 uncultured Pyrinomonadaceae bacterium
GGACCCGGAAATGTGCCGGTGTTTATTGAACGCTCGGCAAACGTCGAAAAAGCGGTTTCCGATATTTTAACTTCGACCTGTTTCGACAACGGAACGATTTGCGCGTCCGAGCAATCAGTCGTCGCCGATGCGCCGATTGCCGCCGAGGTTCGCGAACAATTCAAAGCGCAGGGCGGACATTTTTTGAATCAGTCGGAAGCCGATAAAGTCGCCGAGATTTTATTGACCGAACAACGAACTTTAAATCCGAATATCGTCGGCAAATCTGCTGAATATATTGCGAATCTGGCGGGCGTTTCTGTTCCGGCGGGAACTAGGTGTTTGCTTGCCGATTGCGGCGGAGTCGGGCGCGATTTTCCGTGGTCAATCGAAAAACTTTCGCCGACGCTGGCGTTTTTCGTCGCCGACGGCATCGAAGCCGGAGCGCAAAGATGTCTGGAAATTCTGCAATTCGGCGGAATGGGACACACCGCCGGAATGCACACCGCTTCGCGCGAAGCTGCAATAAAATACGGCGAGAAAATGCCCGCCTCGCGCGTGATTATTAATTCGCCGACGACGCACGGCGCAATCGGTTTTTCGACCGCGCTCGCGCCTTCGATGACTCTGGGCTGCGGTTCGTGGGGCGGAAATGTCACGAGCGACAATGTTTCGCCGATTCATCTGATGGACATCAAGCGCGTGGCTTTTGAAACTCGTTCAGTCCAAAGTCCGAAATTTCAAGTTCAAACTCGGTTGGCGGAAAAACAAAACGGTCAATCATTGGTAATCGAAGATTCAAGACCGGAAACCCAAGATCGGCAAAGCGTCAAACGTGAAGAAATAGCCGCGCTGGTTGATAAATTTCTGCGAACCAAAATCGCCGACGCGCCAAAGGAAACAAGAGAAAATTCGGCGACGGAAATCATCAATCGCCAATCGCCAATCGCCAATGACTCGCCTGTCAAAACAATTATTCACGAGCTGAAAACCGAAGGCGCAACGAACGGCGCAAAGCCGAAGACAGTTGATTTCGTCAGCGAAATTGATGTTCGAACGGCAATCGAAAGCGGCGAGAAAATTTATGTGACGGCAAAGACGATTATCACGCCGTCGGCGCGGGATTTGGGCGAAGAGAAGGAAATTTTTGCGAAAGTTTGAGAGGATTAATTTTTAATGATAAAGAAAATTTCATCACTTGTTTTAATCACCTTTCTTTCGTTCCTCGTCGCTCACGGGCAAGCCGCGAAAGAAAACACGCCAGTTGAAAAACCGTCGCTCAGTTACGGCATTGTGGTTGATAATTCGGGTTCGTATCGAATGATTCTTGAAACGGTGATTAAAAGCGTCAATCAAATCATCGAATCCAACGGCGCGGACGACGCAACATTTTTGGTGCGGTTTGTTGATTCAACTAAAATCTCCCTGATGCAGGATTTTACTTCGTCTAAGGATGAATTGCAGTCGGCGGCGGAATCAATGTTTATCGAAGGCGGGCAAACGGCGATTCTCGACGGCGTAAACTTTTCGGCGAAATATCTGGCGGAAAATGACGTTTCGGCAAACCGGCAAAAGGTTTTAATTCTTATCTCCGACGGCGAAGACCGGAAAAGCCAGACGAAAATCGAGGAAGTTTTGAAATTATTAAAGGACGAAAAAATCAAAGTTTACACGCTCGGTTTATCCAACGGGAAAATTTACAAAAACCTGTTGGAAAAATTAGCGAAGGAAACCGGCGGCAAAAGTTTCATCGTCGAAAAGCGTTCGGAAATTGAAGCAGTCATCAAACAATTAACCGCCGCCGTTCGCGTTCAATAAATCTTTTTAATAATGACAACATCGGTCGAAAATAAAATTTGCAATAACTGCGGCACGGAGATTCGTCTGAATGCGATGTTCTGTTATCACTGCGGCGGTTCGGTTGCGCCGGAACTGGATAAACCAGTCAGCGAGGCTCGGTTTCGTGAAAATATCAATGAGCAGAAAAACGGCGATAATTCCGCGCCAATCGCGGTAACGGCTGATGAACCGATTCCGAAACCGGCGCTCGTTGAAGAACCGAAATTAAAATCAGCCGCTTCGATGCGCCGCAAATCGAAAAGTTTCCAGCCGAAGCGCGTCGAGATTATCTGGGAAGAACACGAAAACGCACCGAACGGCTGGTTTATTCTTGCAGCATTATTACTGACATCATTAGCCGTCGGGATTTTATATTTAGCGTTGCGATTAAGATAACGAAAAATGCCCGCTGCTTTAGCAAATTAGTTGGAAAGTTAAACGGAAAAATTATATGGAAGCACTTGGAATGGTTGAATGTATGGGACTCGTGGCGATGATTGAAGCGGCGGATGCGATGGTCAAATCGGCGAACGTCGAACTGGTCGGTTACGAAAAAATTGATGCCGGACTTGTGACGGCGATTGTGCGCGGCGAAGTCGGCGCGGTCAAAGC
>CBDUBY010000408.1:0-2428 GCA_965365505.1 uncultured Pyrinomonadaceae bacterium
CCGTTGACGTTCGGATACGGAATCATTGTGTCAATATCAACGCCCATCACAGAATTTATCGTATTTATCAACGAAACCGCGTCCGCACCGCCTTTCATTGCCGCACGTCCCGGCGGAACGATGTGCGTTACGTTCGGCGTTAATTTTACAATCACAGGCAAATCGGAAACTTCCTTGACCCATTCCGTCACCATACAAGTATATTCAGGAACTTGCCCCATCGCCGCGCCCATTCCGCGCTCTGACATTCCGTGCGGGCAGCCGAAATTTAATTCAAAACCATCCGCGCCCGTGTCCTGCGATTTTTTCACAATCTCGTGCCAGGCTTCGCGTTTCGACTCGACCATCAAAGAAATTATCACCGCATTATTCGGATATTTCTTTTTGCACTCGTAAATTTCTTTCAAATTCACTTCAAGCGGTCTATCGGTAATCAATTCTATATTGTTCAAACCAATCATCCGCGACGCGCCGTTGTCGAGCGCGGCGAGACGCGAGCAGACATTCACAATCGGCTCGCCCAAAGTCTTCCAAACCGCGCCGCCCCAACCCGCGTCAAACGCCCGTTCGACCATCGAACCCATGTTCGTCGGCGGCGCGCTTGCCAACCAGAACGGATTCGGCGATTTGATACCCGCGAAATTTACGCTTAAATCTGCCATATTTTTACTTCCTAAAAATTATTCAAAACCGCGACCATATTCATACTGTTTTAGAACCTTGACATCCTCAAAAGATGCTTGCCACATGACAATCTTGTAATGATCATCGCCTTCGAGACCATCGAAATTCAATTTGTCTAAATTTCCGTAAAAGGCTCTAATTTTATATGAACCAGACTGTAAAATTAAAATGTCTTTCGTTTCCCCAAGACACTCTTCTATTTGCAGTTTTCCTGACGGCAAATCCAAACTCGCTTCGGCAATGTGATTCCAGTTTTTAAAGTCTTCATCCGGTTCAGAATCTAAAATTTCTAAATCAACCGGAACAGACATATTTCTTTCCGGCTGAATTACAACTATAAATTTCTCCGCCTTGATTCTTCTTTGAACGTCTTCATCTGTCCACTCTTCCGGCGCAAATGGATTTTCTTCTGCATCCATAAGATAAAACTGGTGATAATCTGCAAAAATCTCGTAACGCTTTTTGATTTCCATTTCAAAGAATTAAATTGTTCCTGCAAAAGAAATCTTCTCACCGAATAAACTCTCGTGAATTCCCGCCGCCGCGAGTTTGCCCATCTGCGAAGCGTCAACCGCTTCCGCGCCGCCGTTGACGCAATCGCCGCCGGCGAAGATTTTCGGGTTTGATGTCTGCATCAATTCATTGACGGCAAGGCGACCTTTTTCGTCAAATTCGATGTTGAGATTTTGAAAAAATCCGGTTTGTTTCTGTTGTCCGATTGCCTTGACGACCATATCGCAGGGAATTTCAAAAATTTGATTCGAGTCGCCGGTTCGCTCGCAGCGCAGAGCTGAGACATTTCCGTTTTCGTCGGTCAAAATTCCAATCGGCGCGGCTTGCCAGATGAATTCAACGCCGTCTTTTTTCGCTAATTCATATTCATATTGATATGCGGAAATGTCGCGTTCCGTGCGGCGATAAATCATTAAAACTTTTTCCGCGCCCAATCGTTTGGCTTGCGTCACGGCATCAATCGCCGTGTTGCCCGCGCCGATGACGGCGACGGTTTTCCCCAAAGGAACGCTTGACCAGTTTCTGGTCTTTATTCGTTCGATAAAATCGAGCGCGTCTATTACGCCGCTCGCATCTTCGCTGACGATGTTTAGCTTGTTGGTCGCGCCCAACCCGACGGCGAGAAAAATCGCGTCGTGTTCGGATTGCAAATCGGCAAACGAAATCTGTTCATCGTTCGTCGCTGGCAGTTTTTCGCCCGCGCTTTGGACTATTTCCGTATTCAATCGAAACTCGACACCGAGATTTGCAACGGCTTCGGCTTCTCCGACCGATACGGCTTGCGACATTTTATATTCCGCCATTCCGTATGTGTCGAGTCCGCCGGGCAGCGTTTTTTTATCGTAAATCGTCACCGCGTAACCGAGCCGAGCCAGATATGTCGCGCAACTCAAACCTGCCGGACCTGAACCGACGATGCCGACGCTTTTGCCGTTCGCCGCGCCTTTCTGAAAAATCTGCCTGCCGCTCGTCATCGCGTAATCGGTCGCGTAACGCTGCAATCGTCCAATCTCAATCGGCTTATCCATCAAAGTTTTCTCGACGCACGCGCCTTCGCATAAAACTTCGACCGGACAAACGCGAGCGCAAGTCGCGCCAATCGGATTCGCGTCAAAAATCACCCGCGCCGAACCGGTCAGATTTCCCGACGCGATTTTTTTGATAAAACTTGGAACGTCAATATGTGTCGGGCAAGCGTGCGTGCAAGGCGCGTCATAGCAATACAAACAAC
>CBDUBY010000409.1:0-2413 GCA_965365505.1 uncultured Pyrinomonadaceae bacterium
AAAACGCCGCGCGATTTATCGTTCAAAATTCCCTTGTAGGTTTGATGCGAAACGCAGTTCGGAACGTCGTGCCGGATTACCGAATGCGTGTCGTGATGCTGTTCGCCGCCTAAAAAATAAAGCCCGTCAACGAATGCTTCGCCGCCTTCGGCATTAAATTTTAATGCGACATCGTGACGCGAAAGGCGCGCTCCTAAATTTATCGCTGTCGTGTCGTAAACCGAACCGCGATGAATTTCCGCCGCCGTCGTTGAAATATGAAACGCCTCGTGCGATTCGCGCTGAACGCGGTAGTGTTTAATTTTCGCTTCGTCGCTGACTGAAACTTCGACGACGGCATTCGTGAAATACTTTGTTTCATTGCTGCGAACGTATGTTTCGATAATCGTCGCTTCCGCAAAATTCTCGGCAACAATCAACACGCGCGGAAACGCCGCTTTGCCCTCGTCGGTCAAAAACAAAAGCTGCAGCGGAGCGTCAATCTTTGCATTTTTCGGAATAAAAATAAACGCGCCCTCGCCGATAAACGCCGTATTCAATGCGGTAAATCCGTTTTTCTCCGAATCAACCAAACTTCCTAATTTCGCCCGGAAGATTCCGGCGTATTTTTCGTCCGCTGCCGCTTCCGAGAAACCGAGAACTGTCGCGTCGCCTAACGCCTTCAAATTCGACAAACTTTTGTCGAACGCGCCATTGTTAAAAACCAAAACGCTTGACCGCGATTCCTCAAAAACAACCGGCGCGATTCGCGTTTTCGCGAGCGGTGATTCGTTTGGTTCTATCTCTAAATCTTCCGCATTCAAACGGTCGGCGACCGTCGCCGAAATTTCTTCAAGCAGAAAATTTTCCTTCGCCATCGGCGCGACGTTCGTGTATTTCCACTCTTCGTTTTCGACCGACGGAAAACCATTTTCAGCGAAAAACTGAAAAGCGTCTTCGCGTAAATTCTTTAACCATTCGGGCTGCCGATTTTGCGACAAACTTGCCCTGAAAGATTCTCCGTAAACTGTTTCTTTTACTGCTAAAGTCATTTTATAAATCTCTATTTGTTTTTTATCTGCCAGCCGATTTCACCCAATCGTAGCCTTTTTCTTCGAGTTCCAAAGCCAACTCTTTGCCGCCTTCCTTAACGATTTTTCCGTTCGCCAAAACGTGAACGAAATCCGGCTCAATGTAGTTCAAAAGCCGCTGATAATGCGTCACCAAAATTATCGCGTTGTCCGCGCTTCGCAATTTATTGACGCCTTCGGCGACGATTCGCAGAGCGTCAATATCAAGTCCCGAATCAGTTTCGTCCAATACAGCGAGCGTCGGATTAAGAACCGCCATCTGCAAAATTTCGTTACGCTTTTTCTCGCCGCCGGAGAAACCTTCGTTCACCGAACGATTGAAAAAACTCTTGTCCATTTCGACGATTTTAGCTTTCTCTTTCAAATAATCGTTAAACTCTAACGGGTCTAATTCTTCCTCGCCGCGGTGCTTCATTTTCTCGTTGTAAGCGAGCCGCAAAAACTGCGAATTCGATACGCCGGGAACTTCGACCGGATACTGGAATGCGAGAAAAATTCCTTCACGTGCGCGTTCGTCCGGCTCTAATTCAAGCAAATTTTTGCCTTCGTAAATCACTTCGCCGCTTGAAACTTCATACGACGGATGACCGGCGAGAACTTTCGCCAACGTGGATTTCCCCGAACCGTTCGGACCCATAATCGCGTGAACTTCGCCTTTGTTAATCTGCAAATTCAAGCCCTTTAAAATTTCTTTGCCGTCAATTTCAGCGTGTAAATCTTTAATTTCTAATAACATTTTCAAAAAATTTCCTTTTAATAAATTAAATTGTTTGCGCTTTTATCATCGGCGCGTAAAGCCGCGTTAGATTTTCCGCGTCTGCAAAAAATAACCCTTCGCCGACCGGCTGGATTGATTTCAAAATCAAATTTTTCCATTCTGCGTCAGCCAGATTTTCAATTATCCAACCGACCAGATATTGCTGCGCCAGACAGCCGCCCGCCGTTGCCGTTTTGCCGTTGACGATAAATGGTCTTTCAATAACTTCAACGCCGAAACTTTCTAAAACCGCTTTCGATGTCGGATAAGTCGTCACCGTTTTTCCTTTGAGCAGTCCGAGTTTCGCTAAAATCAAACTGCCCGAACATATCGAACCAATGAATTGTTTTTCCGCGTTCAGATTAAATTTCGCCAGCCAATTTTCATCGGCGATGCGCTCGCGCGTGCCTTGACCGCTGACGAATAAAACCGCGTCTGCATCGTTCGCTTCTTCAATCGAACCGTGCGTTTTGACTTCGATATTCGTCGCTGAAACGTGCGCTGATTTTTCGCCCAAAATTTTCACAGACCAATCGGCGACGCGAACGCGGTTGAGCAAATCCCACATCAGCCACAAATCAACGTC
>CBDUBY010000410.1:0-2366 GCA_965365505.1 uncultured Pyrinomonadaceae bacterium
GGCGAAAAGATTTTTTATTATCAAGCCTACGATTCGGACAACGAAGCGCGTTTCGTCGCCTCGAAAATTGACGATTACCGGCGCAACAATCCCGATTATAAATTGGCGATTCTTTATCGCACAAATGCCCAATCGCGAGTGTTTGAAGAAGCGCTGCGGCGGCATCAAATCGAATACAACATCGTCGGCGGCTTTTCGTTTTACGAACGCGCCGAAGTCAAAGATGTCGTCGCTTACCTGAAACTCGCGCTCAACCCGTTCGACGACATCGCGCTTTTGCGAGTCATCAACACGCCGACGCGCGGACTCGGGAAAACGTCGCTCGACGAATTGCAGATTCGCGCCAAAGATTTCGGCACTTCGATTTGGGAAACGCTGGCGATTATCACTTCTGAAACTTACGAACAGCCGCGCAATCTCACGCCCAGAGCATTAGAGGCGTTGCGCGGATTCAAAAAGTTAATCGAAAAACTCGCCGCGCAAGTCAGCGAAGCGGCGCAAACCGACCGCGCCGTTTCAGAAGTGGTCATCGCGGCGATTGAAGACACGGGTTATTCAAAAATGCTGCGCGATGAAAACTCCGAAGAATCCGAAGCGCGTCTGGAAAATTTACAGGAACTCGTCAACGCGGCGGTTGATTACGACAAGCAGGAAGAAAACGGTCTGCGCGATTTCATAGACCATTCCGCATTGTCGAGCGACACCGATAAATACGACCGCAACGCCGCCGTAACGATGATGACGGTTCACGCGGCGAAGGGTCTGGAATTTCCGGTCGTCTTTTTAGTCGGATTGGAAGACGGAATTTTCCCGCACTCGCGCAGCGTTAACGACCCGAACGAACTCGAAGAAGAACGCCGTTTAGCGTATGTCGCCATCACGAGAGCCGAAAAGATTTTATACGTCACGCACGCGATGCGCCGCCGCGTCTACGGCGAAGAAATGGCGGCTGAACCGTCGCAGTTTTTAAATGAGATGCCGCTCGATTTGATTCGTGATTTATCGCGCGGCGCGTCGTGGCTCTCGTTTGCCAAAAACTCCGCCGTGAAAAATAACAAATACGCGGTCAAGGCTCTGAAAGGCGAAAAGGAAATCGAAAAGCCGCGAGCGGCTTATACCGGAAAAACCTATAACAGTTCCGACGCGATTGCCGAGTTTTTCAAGATGAAAAAGGAAGGTCAGCCTTCTCCAAGCAATACTCAGGAAGAAAAGCCGAAAACGCTTTCGGGCTTTGATAAATTAAAAGCTGCCGGTTCGCAAAATAAAATGTCGCCGTCGGCAGCTAATTCCGATTCGCAGTCGCTCGTTGCCGGTTCGCACGTTCGCCACGCGAAATACGGCAAAGGCTTGGTTCTGCGGCGCGAAGGCACGGGCGACAATGTAAAGTTGACCGTTAGTTTCCCCGGCTTTGGGCAGAAGAAGTTAATTGAAAAATTTGCCAATCTGGAAAAGGCTTAGAGAGATAGCCGCCAAAAATTCTAATCCGTAAAAATCATGAAAAATAAATTTGCCTTCTTTATCAGCCTGACGATTTTGTTCGTCGCCGTTCTCGGCTGCAGTTATTACAATCCGCTGCAAAGCAATTCTAATTCGGCGGCGAACGACAACCGCACGATGTCGGATAAAGCGATTGACTCGACGGTCGGCGGCGAAAAAATCGGCGTTCCCGAATGCGATGCCATCGTTGACTTTTTCGCCGAGCGTGCCAAATCGCCCGACGACGACATTATCACTAAAGCCGCCCGCGAATACGCCATCGGCAAGATACGCGAAAGTTTCAAGCAAAGTATGGAAGAACATAAAGGCGATAAAACGGCGATGGCAAAGGAATGCCGCGACTTTAAAGCGCAGCTTGATAAATTCAAATCCGAAGAAACCAACAAATCCAACAAATAAAATGCGGTTGAAAGACAGAAGCAGGAAGCATCACGCCATTCGCTTCTGTCTTTCAGTTTCGTAGTTTCATTTTGCAGACTACCCGATTCTTTTCCCGCACAAAGCAACCTAAATCTTCGCTTGCCTCATCTGTGACATTGAATTGCCTCGAAAAATAAATCTTTAAACAGGAAACAAATACGAATGAGAATCAAATTTCTTCTCTCTTTAATCTTAGTGTGTTCAATTTCTATGCAGGCGCAAGTGCGTTCCGCAAAGCGAAACGCGCCCGTCAAACCGACCGCGAGCGTCGAAACAAATCGCGGCGCCGCGAATACTTTGCCGATTCGCCGCGTCAGTCTTTACTCAAACGGCGTGGCGTATATCGAGCGGCGCGGCATCGTGTCGGGCGATGCTGAAATCAATTTATCGTTTAAGCAATCGCAGGTTGACGACGTTTTAAAATCAATGGTCGTGCTTGATTTGGGACA
>CBDUBY010000411.1:0-2347 GCA_965365505.1 uncultured Pyrinomonadaceae bacterium
TAGTTTCCATATTCAAAGTTATAAACGAAACGACTAAAACTGTAAAAATCAGAATCCGTTTGAACATAAATTTTCTCCATTTTTTGATTTTGGGATTTGGTTACAAATACGGCGAGAAAATTAGAATGTTTCAAGGTTCACGCCGCTGACAAAAACTTAAACATTAAAATTCATCAGTCCAAAATTTCTTCTGAAACTTACTCTCATTCCAGAAGTTTTTGAAAATTTCAATCTTCGGCTCGGCGTCTTTTTTCAGAACAATGCTGATAACATCGTAGCGAAAACGTATTGCTTCGAGCCGAAATGTTTTCCGATACATTCGCGCCGTTCTGGTGATTTGCCGCTGTTTCCGCAAATCAACCGCCGCGAGCGGCGCGGCGAATTCGTCGGACGAACGAGTTTTGACTTCAACGAAACAAAGCGTTTCACCGTCGAAAGCGATTAAATCAATCTCGCCCGTCACCGTCGCGCCGACGTTGTTTCTGCCGACCGGCGTTTTGAAATTCGCCAGCACCAGACGATAACCGTTTTTCACTAAAAAGCGTGCCGCGAGTTTTTCGCCGAGTTCGCCGACGAGTTTTGTTCTCGACACGGGCAAATTGTTATCCTTGAAATTGAGAGAAAATATCTCCGGCATTTTTCCGTAGAGAATAACATGAAAATCAAAAAAATCCTGAAGATAATCGCCATAGTTTTAATTGTCGGTTTCGTCGTCATTCAATTTATCCGACCCGACCGCACAAACCCGCCCATCGTTCAGGCGGAAACTATTGAAGCGACGACGCAAGTTCCCGAAAACGTCCACGCGATTTTGAAACGCTCGTGCAGCGATTGTCATTCAAACGAAACGACGTATCCGTGGTATTCCAACATCGCGCCGTTTTCGTGGCTGCTCGCCGACCACATTAACGAAGGTCGCCGCGAATTGAATTATTCGGTCTGGAACACTTACACGGCGAAAAAGAAGCGGCATAAAATGGACGAAATCTGCGAGCAAATCCAAAGCGGCGAGATGCCGCATAATCAATATCTCTGGTTGCACACAGACGCGAAACTATCCGAAGATGACAAAAAAATCCTCTGCGCCTGGGCGGAAACCGAGAAGGCGAAAATACCCGAATCGTAAAAGAAAATGCGCCTGAAAAATGCGCCTTAAATCTTTGTTACAAGCCAAACAAAAAAGTGTGGAAATTCGTTATCGAGATTGGATAGAATAAATATGGAGGAAAATTTTATGGACTTCCTTTTTGATAATCCGCTTGTTAACCTGCCCGGACCGGAATTTCTTGTTCTTTACGGTCTTTTTATCACGTTCACAATAATCGGTTACGTCGTTCTAAAAAATCGGCTCGACCAAAGCGCGCAATTTGCCATACCGCCGATACCGCATAATCCCGACCCGTTTGAAATCGCATACCTGCGCGGCGGCGCGAACGAATTGGCGCGGGCGGTCGTGTTTTCGCTGGCGCAGAAAAATCTGTTGAAATTCGTCAACGACGAGAAAATTTCACAGATTCATCCGATTACAGGCGAATACGACCAGCGCGATTTGCAGCCGATACAGCGCACCGTCATAAATTGGTTTGCGGCGAACCGCGACACCAAAGAGATGTTTAGTAAAGACGGTTTGACAAGCGCGCTCCAGCCTTACGCCGACACTTTTCAATCCAGACTCGAAGCGCAGAATTTTATTCCCGACGCGGAAATGAAAAGTCGCAACTCGCGCCTGACCGTTCAGGCGTTTTTAATCTTCGCCGCGCTGGGCGCGTATAAATTTCTCGCCGCGCTGTTCAACGGCTATACGAATGTTTTCTTTATCATTCTTGTCACTTTTTTCGGAATGTTCGCGCTCGGAATCGCGGCGAAAATGCCGCGCCTGACGACGCTTGGTAAAACCTACCTCGAACGCTTGCAACTTGCCTTTGACAAAATAAAACCGTCAAATCATTACATCAATCCGGCTGCCACAGCCGTCACGCCGTCGGCGACGTTCGCGTCGGTTGACCCGTTTCTGCTGTCGGTCGGCGTGTTCGGCGGTGCGGCTCTCGCGGGAACGATTTACAGCGATTACAACCGAACGTTTGAACGGGCAAGCAGTCAATCGGCGACGAGTTCAAGCGGCTGCGGCGCGGGCTGCGGTTCGGGTAGCTGTTCGTCAGGTGGCGGCGACGGCGGCTGCGGCGGCGGTTGTGGAGGCGGCTGCGGCGGCTGCGGTTAGAGAAACGAATTAGATGATAAATAATCTTCCAAAACTCGGCGTTGGAATCGGCTTTCGAGAAGCATTCCGCGCCGATTTGTTTTTGCACCAAACGGCGATTGATTTTCTCGAAATCACGGCTGATCATTA
>CBDUBY010000412.1:0-2308 GCA_965365505.1 uncultured Pyrinomonadaceae bacterium
GTCTGGTATCTTCGCGCCGGTGATGTCGGTTTTAATCTCTTAATTCCCATCTCTTTATTTTCGATTTTTCAATCGTAAATTCCTTAAATCGCTTCTGCGTAATCAACATGCGGCTCGCCTTTTTTCAAAGTGACGTAAGCCTTTTTCCAGGAAGCGCGGCGACCTTCGTAACGACCGCGTTTTTTCATCTTTCCTTCGTAATGAACTGTGCGAATTTTCGCCACTTTGACACTGAAGATTTCTTCGACTGCGCGGCGAATGTCAACTTTTCCGGCTTTCGTATTAACCCGAAAAGTCAAAATCTGTCCGATTGTTTCGTCTTCACTGCTGCCTTCTTTAAGAAGCACGGATTTTTCCGTGACGACCGGCGACTTCAAAATATCCCAAACACTAAGTTGCGTCATAATTATTCAGCCGCCTCCTCTTGAGTTTTCTTTTTCGCGGCACGTTTCGGTTTCGCTATTTCAGTCTGACTTTCGCCGCCTTCTTCCGAATCCATTCCCTTTTCGCGGTTCGGGTCGAGCAGATGATTTATCTCTTCAATCGCTGATTTGGAGATAAGCAGTTTCTCGTGATAAATGATGTCGTAAACATTCAAACCGTAACCGTTAGTCACTTTCGTTTTCTGAACGTTACGCGACGCGAGAATCAAATTTGAATTATCGAGCGAATCAACAATCAAAGTTTTCGTCGTCTTTTTCTTATCGCTAAAACCGAGTTCTGCCAACACGCCGAGAAATCCTTTCGTTTTCGGATTATCAAAACTGAAATCTTCGATAACGATTAAATTACCTTCGCGTAATCTTTCTGACAACGCCGAGCGCAGCGCGCCGCGCCGCATTTTCTTCGGCATTTTATATGACCAATCGCGGGGCTGCGGACCGTGAACGTTACCGCCGCCTTTCCATAACGGCGAGCGGATTGACGCGATACGCGCGCGTCCAGTTCCTTTCTGCTTCCACAGTTTTCTGCCTGAACCCGAAACATTGCCGCGCGTTTTCGTCGCGCTCGTTCCCTGTCGGCGATTCGCCAGATAATTTCTGACCGCCGCGTGAATCAGCGATTCGTTAAGCTCGACACCAAAAATGGCATCGGACAATTCGACATCGCCAACCTCTACATTCTTTAAATTACGAACCTTTGCGGTTGCCATAATTCTACTCCATTCTATTTAGCAGTTGATTCTAAATTAACAACTGACTACTAACGACTGCTTCTTTTCTTAACTACTACTAAACCACCGTTCGGTCCCGGCACTGCGCCGCGAATCATTATTAGATTGTTTTCCGCATCAACCCGCGCAACGCTCAAACCTTGAACGGTAACGCGCTCGTGACCCATATGACCCGACGACCGCGTGCCTTTGATAACGCGCGACGGATACGCTGACTGCCCGATTGACCCTGGTTCGCGGATGTTCATCGAACCGTGTGACATCGGACCGCGACTGAAGTTGTGTCGCTTAATCGTTCCCGCAAAACCGCGTCCCTTCGATGTTCCGATAACGTCAATTTTATCGCCGTCAGCGAACATATCAGCCTTTATCTGGTCGCCGACATTTTCTTCAGGCGCATCCGTAAGGCGAATTTCTTTCAAAATGCGGGTCGCCGGAATGCCGCCGCCCGTTTTCTCGAAATGTCCGCGCATCGGCTTGGTAACATTTTTTAACTTAATCGGCTTGTCTTCGACTAATCCAAGCTGCACGGCATTATAACCGTCTTTTCCGCTCGCCGTTTTCGTTTGCACGACAACGCAAGGTCCTGCTTTGATGACCGTTACGGGTGTAACCGTGCCATCTGCCGCAAAGATTTGCGTCATTCCCATTTTTCTACCGATGATTCCGCTTATCATATCTTTAGTCAATTGTTAATTATTAATCGTGTCAGATGACAAATGTTAAAAATTAACTATTTACAAACTCTAGCTTTTGCCAAATGCCTTAATCTCAACATCAACGCCCGCCGGTAAGTCCAGCTTCATCAGCGCGTCAACCGTTTCCGCCGTCGGGTCGAGAATATCCATCAGACGTTTATGGGTTCTGATTTCAAATTGCTCGCGCGATTTTTTATCTACGTGCGGCGAGCGCAAAACCGTCCACTTATTTTTAACGGTCGGAAGCGGAATTGGACCCGCGATACTCGCGCCGGTGCGTTTTGCTGTTTCAACGATTTCAACTGTTGACTGATCTAAAACGCGATGGTCGTATGCTTTCAATTTAATGCGAATTTTTTCGTTTAGCATTTGTTTAATCCTTATTCAACAATATCAGAGACGGTGCCGGCACCGACGGTTCGCCCGCCTTCGCGGA
>CBDUBY010000413.1:0-2301 GCA_965365505.1 uncultured Pyrinomonadaceae bacterium
ACGATTTGAACTTTTTGGGCGACCCGACACCTCTACTGAAGGCGATGCAGTTCAGCGAGATGCCCGACATTTTGGGGATTGACGTGAACGAAGCCGAACACACTTTGGAATTTCGCTTCAACACGATGCCGCCCAGAGAAGTTAAAGAGCCTCGCGCCCGTTGGATTCTCCGCCATTTCGAGAAACTTTTCGGTTTTGAAAAACTGCTCTCGATGACGGCGATGCTCGAAGACATGGCATCCGAAAAAAGGAAACGCGAGTGGAAACACTGCTTGATTCCGGTCGCCGTATTTCAGGAATTAGAGGATATTTCCAATCGAGAAGATATGACGACCCAATTAAAGAATTTGGGTTATGAGCATTTAATCGAGGAATATCTCGATAAGCTGCCGGACACTTATTATTCATCCGTTTATGCGGCTCTGATGTTTAACTGGCGATACTCGAAGGGCATTTACAACTTTGATGATGATGTCTTAAAAAGCATTTATCTGGCAAGTTTGCCGCTTCACATCAAAGCGAATATCTTCACCAAACTGCCGGAATACTGCGTCTATATTAAAACGCCGCAGATGAGCGATTGGAACGGCAAACCCATTCAGGGCTTTTTTGCGATGACCGAGGAAGTTCCCGTTAACGAAGATTTAGCCGAGTTAATCAACTCTTATTATGAAGGCGACGGGCAATCGCCGCTCGAAACCGATTCAAATCTTTATTTGTTGATTGACGGCGGCGCGAGCGACGAATCGAAAGACGGGCGCACGAATGTCGTGAAAATGCCGCTTGATTTAGGCACTTTGGAAGAATGTCTGGAACTTGTCGAAGTTATTGATCCGCGCCCCGACGAGCGAAATCCCGAACCCGAAGAATTAATCGAATGGATCGCGCCGTTTTTGAATCAGCTTTTGTATTTGTGCAGCGAAGAACCCGAAATTGAGCATTCGCGCCAGCCCGAATTAACGCCCGAAACCGAGGATGTCAAAAAAACCAAAAAAGGCTGGAAACTTTACACTCCGAGCCGGGTCAACGAGTGGTTGTGCGGGTGGCGAACCGGCACTTTTATAAAAAATCAAAAAGAGCGCGAACGCTCGCGCGAAACTGACGAGCCGACAAAAACTGTCAAGAGTCATTTGCGCCGAGCGCATTGGCATACATTTTACGCAGGAAAACGAGACGCGCCGGAAAGGGAAGTCAGAATTAAATGGCTGCAAATGATAAAGGTAAATTTCGAGGGAGAAAACACTGAAAAACTGCCGACGGTAATTAAGAAAGTAAAATAGTTGCTCCAACATTACTAACTTCACCGGGCAATAGTTTCGGCGATTTCAGAAACGGAACAAACCGAATTTACCCGCCGAACTTTTAACGAACTTCGCGCCTTTTCGTGGCTAACGTCTCCTATTTCAAACTCTTAATTATTTAAAGACCAGCCAAAATCAATCCGTTCGGCTGGTTGTGAGATGCGACCGTAACATTGCCGCGCAAAGCGTTTTGTCCTTGTCTGGTGAAGTTCATTGATTCGCCCAAAATCCTGGCGGCTTCCGCCGGAGCGTGAAAGCCCATCGAGTTTTCCGCCTCGACAAAATCGAGATAAAACTGTGCCTTGCGCTGAAAGTCGCGCGCCGTCGCCAGTTCCGCGTCCGTCTTTCCGGCGTTTTTCTGGTCGGAAATATCTTTTATCAAATCCATCAGCGCGTTCATCGCCAGATTTCGCAAATCGAAAGTGCGCGTTTGAATCGTTTCGACGCGGAATTTTAATTCGGCTTCGTCCGCCTTGTGACAAGTCTGACAAGCCTGATTGATATTCAAAAGCGGGCTGCGAACGTGGTGGTCGCTGATTTTCATCGCGCCCTCGCGCTGATACGGCATATGGCAATCGGCGCAGGCGACGTTGGCGCGGGCGTGGATGCCTTGGTTATACATTTCAAATTCGGGATGCTGCGCCTTCAAAACTTCCGCGCCGGTCTGCTTGTGAACCCAATCTTTGTGTTTCACCTCGTCGTAATAAGCCAGAATGTTTTCGACCTTCAAGCCTTTGTCCCAAGGGTAAGTTAGTTGTTTATCAGTGCCTTTGAAATAGTATTCGACGTGGCATTGGGCGCAGGCGTAAGTTCGCATTTCCTGGCGCGTCGCGTCGCGGTTGACATCGAAATTTTGAACGCCCTGCGTCGCTTTGAACGCCTTGATGCCTTCCATAAAAGCGGGGCGCGTTACGCGAAGCTGCATCGTTTGGGAATCGTGGCAATCAATACAGGAAACCGGATGCGTTACTTCCTTGCGAGCCTCGAAATACGGCATTTT
>CBDUBY010000414.1:0-2289 GCA_965365505.1 uncultured Pyrinomonadaceae bacterium
TTCCTGTTCGCGCCCAAACCCAGGTTCCGGCGAGCGCGGAAATGTTGCCGACGCTGATGTTTGAATTGACTTCGGTTTCATTTGATTCGTCGCCGTCGTTTGAATTGTTGGCGGCGACGTTCGATTGGTTGCCTTGCGCGTCATCGTAAATACTCACGAGTAACTGCGAGTTTTCGTCAGTGTTTTTACGCGCGTCCGGCAGAAATGCCGCCAGAAAGTTTTTTCTCGTTTCCGACTGCAAATCCGCATCAGCGGCAAGGATTTTCGGCAGCGTGACCGTTATATCGTCAATCGTCGCGCGGCTGCCGTTCGGGTCGCTGCGAAATTCGTTTTCCGTATATTCCTGAAATTGCGCTCGCTGTTCGCTCGTAAATTCAGTTTGAAAAGCCCATTCGTAAAATTCGATTAACTTGTTAATATCCGATTGTTTGAGCGGCTTTTTGCCCGCCGCCGAAACTTTGCCGCCAATTTGTGCCGAAATGTTTATCGCCGCCGCGCCGCTCATCAAACCGGCGCATAAAATCATTAAAAAAAGATATTTTATTTTGTTCATTATTGCTTTTTCCTTTTTGTAAAAAGTATTTGCCGAATACTTTTCGGCTCTAATATAAAGGCGAAAGAAATGCGCGAAAGGTATCAGCTTTGACTGGGTTTTTATTTTCTCCGGCGCGTTGCCGTTTTGGTTGGAGATGCCGCGCCGCCGACGGTAATCGGCGCGACGGCGTTTTTCGTTTGATTGTTCGCTTCGGCAATCGCTTCGACGAAATATTCGCCGGGCGATAATTTCTCTGCGTTTGCACCGTAGATGCCATCGCCAGCCGCCGCGTCCGAATGCTTGCCGTCATCGAAAAATTCAATTTCCGTCGCTTGACCGGCGATTTTCCCAACGATTTTCGCGCCCGTTACGAGTTGGTTGTTTTCCATCCATTTCGCTTGCAGCGGCACGTTTCCGGCAGTTGGTTTTCCGGCTTCAACAATGAAACTCGATGCCGCGCCGTCGTTCGTCCAACCGGCAATATAGACAGTTTCCGGTTGTGCATTGAAATTTTCGAGCTTCAATTTCCACACACCATTTTTCACTTCGCGGCTGACATTTATTGTGCGAAACAAATCCTGCGGCGCGTCGGGGCTGTCAACGATGCTTTTGCCGACGACCGCGCCCGACTCGTCGAGCAAAGTTGCGACGACCGAATACGGAGCGACGATTAAAACTCCGGCGTGTCTGCCATCGCGCACCGGAATTTCGACTTCTTTTGTTTCCTTCGCTTTCAAATCAATTTTCTGCCGCGTCGTGACATTTTCCGTTTCTTCGTTCGGTTCATCGTCTTGACGATTTTCGGATTTGAACGAAACTTTTTGAAAATAAGAATTAAAGCTGCCGCGCTCCGATTGAACGGATTCTTCGTGGCTTAATCGCGCCAGCATTTCTTCACGTATGGTTTCGATGGCGGCTGAAGTTTGGTCTGCCTGCGCCTTTTGCGGGCTGACGGCGAGACGCGGCAAAACGAATTTTTCAAAGTCCGGTTTTTTCGTCAATTCCGTATGAATGCGCGTCGAATAATCGCGGTCTGTAATGTTGTAAAGCGCGGACGCGAGCGGAACTACGCCGTCGCTGATGCCCCAACTCTGGCAAGTCGCCGGCACTGTGTAGCCGGCGAGAATCGAAAATTTTACGCCTTTGCGATTGGTGTTGATGCTGTTAAATTTGCCGACCGTGTAAGGTCGCAGTTCCTTCATCGCCAGCATTTCGCTGTTGCCGAACATATTGAATAATCCGTCAACCATATTGGCGCACGGCGAGCCTTGATTCGGCGTTCCCAACATTACGAGATGCGCGACTTCCGGCTTGCCGTCGTAGACCGGCAGCATAAAATTATGGATGTAATGCCGCGAAATAAGTCCGCCCATCGAGTGCGCGACAATATCAATGTGCCAGGCGTTTTTCGCGTTCCGAACGAATTTGATTTGCTTGCCGAGTTCCTGCGAATTTTGAAAAATCGTGTTCGTCGGTCGCCAATTTCCCGCGTAATCGCCCGTATTCATCTTGCCGTTTTTCGGCTCTGAGCCGACCGCAAATGCTTCCCAATCGTAGCTGTGCGCGTTCCGCAAATAAATCGGATAATTCGCCCAGGCATCGGCGTTCGACCACAAACCGTGAACCAAAACAACAGGTTTCGGAATAATTTTGATTCGTTCGGTTTTCGAGTCGCCGTCAATTTCCGCCTTGATTTCCCTTTCCATTTTCGCCTTTTGAGCGTCGTCCCAGGCGAAGCCGTTCGTGTCCCATTC
>CBDUBY010000415.1:0-2276 GCA_965365505.1 uncultured Pyrinomonadaceae bacterium
TGATGAACGTATTCAACGCCCATTTTCAACGCTTTGATGTTCGGCTCGATGAGCTTTTCCTTGCCCTTAAACTGCTCGCCCAACTGCTGCACCAAAACATCGAATTCGATTTCAAAAAGCGCCGACAACGCGCCGACGTAAACGATATTTTTGAAAAGTTGTCGTTGGCGCGCGTCGCTGTATGCGAGATTGCAAAGCTCGGTCATCGGAATGCCGATGTAGGTGATGTCGTCACGGATGAACTGCGCGTGAAGCGGTTTGGTGCTGTCGTAAAGAAAATAACCGTTTGGTTTCACGCTCGCCACGTCGCGCGCCATACTTTGCGGATTGACGCAGACCATCAAATCAATTCCTTCGCGGCGACCTAAGAAACCTCGTTCGCTGACGCGCACTTCATACCACGTCGGCAAGCCCTGAATGTTCGATGGAAAGATATTTTTCGGCGTAACGGGAATGCCCATTCGGAAAATCGCTTTGGTGAAAAGCGAGTTCGCGCTTGCTGAACCTGTGCCGTTGACGTTGGCAAAACGGATGACAAAATCGTTGGTTTTTATTTCTCTCATCGCAATTTCCCAGATTATCTTAAAGGAACAAAGACGACCTGATTTTCCCATTCACCTTCGAGACTGTATTCAATCAACATTGAAATTTCTTCAATCGCCTGACCTATCGGTAAATCTTGAGGGACGGCGATAACGCCTCGCATCTCCAAATTATCAGCCATTCGCTCGTATGCGAAATCCAGCATAGTAGCGAAATCGTGAGTCAAAACCAAACGATTTTCGTGTGCCGCCCAAGCTAAAACTTCTGTGTCGTGTTTTCCGGCTAAACTGACATCTTGAACACGAACCAAGTCAAGCGATGGAAAACGGCGAAGCAAACCGCGCACAATCCGATTGTTAAAATCTTCGTCGGAGATGAGCTTCATAAATCTGTTTTAGTTAATTTAATTTCGGCTGATACTGCTCCGTTTTTAAATTGTTACGTCGTCCGACGGCGAGCTAACAGTTTTTCGCGGATTTCCTGATGATTAAAACGGGCATCGTTTGATTCACGCAGCTTTTCGTTTTGCTCGGCTCTTTTCGCCAAATAAGAATCAACCGTTTCACGATGCTGCAAATAGTAGCTGATTGCCGCATAAACATCCGCTAAAGTCAGAGTGTCGTAATCATAAACGATTTGTTCGGGCGCAGAGCCTTGATTAAAAGCGATAATCACCGAATCGAGCGACACGCGCGTATCGCCGATGCGAAGAACGCCCGCTTTTGTTTCGGTCAGCTTGATTTCCGAAGTTGAAACAACGCTCATAATAAACTAGATTTTACCACAGCCGTTTCCCGCTTTCGTGACGTTGTAGAAAAACTTCTGCATATCCCAAGCCGCCGTTGGACATCTTTCCGCGCACAAACCGCAGTGCAGGCAAACATCTTCATCTTTGACCATTACTCTCGCGGTTTTCAGCGTGTCAGAAACATACAAATCTTGCGTCAAATTAAGCGCGGGAACTTTGAGTTTTTCGCGCAACGGGATTTCCTCGTCGTTCGTCGTAAAAGTAATGCACGCCGTCGGGCAAATATCTACGCAGGCATCGCACTCGATACATTTGACTTCGCTGAAAACGGTTTGCACGTCGCAGTTCAGACAACGCTCGGCTTCTTTGAAAGCGGTCAGTGTGTCGAAGCCGAGTTCGACTTCCTGACGGCGATTGATGAGCGTTAATTTTTTATCGGCTTGCGGCACAACGTATCTGGGGTCGTGGTCTATTGCGCTGTCGTAAGCCCATTCGTGGATGCCCATTTTCTGACTGACCAAATTGACGAACGGCGACAGGCGATTGTTGATGTCTTCGCCGCGGCAAACCAAATCAATCGAAACTGCCGCCTGATGTCCATGCGCAACTGCGGTGATAATGTTTTCCGGTCCGAAAGCCGCGTCGCCGCCGAAGAATACTTTCGGATGCGTCGAAGCAAAGGTCGTTTTATCAACAACTGGCATATCCCATTCACCGAACTCAACGCCGATGTCGCGTTCAATCCACGGAAAAGTATTTTCCTGACCGATTGCCAGCAGAACGTCGTCGGCTTCGATGAAAACTTCCGGCTCGCCCGTCGGCACAAGGCGACGTTTGCCCGTTTCGTCATAAACCGGCGCGACCTTTTCAAACATCATTCCTTTTAATTTTCCGTCTTCGACGACGAACGAGAGCGGAACGTGATTATCAATAATCGGAATGTCTTCGTGCATCGCGTCTTCCTTTTCCCAAGGCGACGCTTTCA
>CBDUBY010000416.1:0-2271 GCA_965365505.1 uncultured Pyrinomonadaceae bacterium
CGAAATTCGATTCGCCTTTGACGATGGTTTCGTAGATTTTCGAGCGTCCGGCAACATCGTCTGATTTACAAGTTAAAAGCTCTTGTAAAATATGCGCCGCGCCGTAGGCTTCCAATGCCCAGACTTCCATCTCACCGAACCGCTGTCCGCCGAATTGCGCTTTACCGCCGAGCGGCTGCTGCGTAATCAACGAGTATGGACCGATTGAGCGAGCGTGAATCTTGTCGTCAACCAGATGCGAAAGTTTGAGCATATAAATGTAACCGACCGTTACTTTCTGCTCGAACTGCTCGCCCGTCAAACCATCATAAAGACGAGTTTTGCCGGAAATTCCGACTGACGGCGGAATATTGAGTTCATCGAATTTATCATTTGCCTTGCCGATGTATTCTTTGATTTCCTTTTCGCTCGCGCCGTCGAAAACCGGCGTAGCGAAATGAAGACCGAGAACTTTCCCAGCCCAGCCGAGATGCGTTTCCAGAATCTGACCGACGTTCATACGGCTGGGAACACCGAGCGGATTAAGCACGATGTCAACCGGCGTTCCGTCCGGCAAATACGGCATATCTTCTTCCGGCAAAATGCGGGCGATAACGCCTTTGTTGCCGTGTCGTCCAGCCATTTTGTCGCCGACTGAAAGTTTGCGCTTCATCGCCACGAAAACCTTCACCATTTTGATAACGCCCGGCGGCAACTCGTCGCCCTGCTTCAGCTTGGTGATTTTCTCTTCGTAGATGTCGCTCAGAATGTTGATCTGACGCGTCGTGCGCTGTTCGTATTCTTTGATTTCTCCGGCGATGTCAATCGTTCCGGCGGCGACATCCGCTTTACGCAGAGTTTTCGTGTCAAAGTCTTTGAGCAATTCGCGCGTCAGAGTTTCGCCCTTTTTGATTGTGACGCCATCGCCATCCGTCAAATCGCTCTTGAGTTTTCGACCCTCAAACAATTCGTAAATCCGCTCATCGCGCTGCTCGCTCAAAATACGAATTTCGTCTTCGAGGTCGCGCCGCAAATCTTCTTCTTCAAGTGCTTCAATGTCCAGGCTGCGCTCGTCCTTTTCCTGTCCTTTGCGCGTAAAAACCTGAACGTCAACAACTGTTCCATCAATTCCCGGCGGGCAAGTTAAAGATGCGTCTTTCACGTCTCCGGCTTTTTCGCCGAAAATCGCGCGAAGCAGTTTTTCTTCCGCCGTTAATTGCGTTTCGCCTTTCGGCGTTACCTTTCCGACGAGAATCGAGCCAGGTTTGACCTGCGCTCCAATACGAATGATTCCCGATTCGTCCAAATCACGCAGCATATTTTCGCCGATGTTCGGAATATCGCGCGTCACTTCTTCTGGTCCGAGTTTCGTATCGCGAGCTTCGATTTCCAGTTCCTCGATGTGAATTGAGGTGTAGTAATCTTCCTTGACCAAACGCTCCGAAACTAAAATTGCGTCTTCAAAGTTGTAACCGCGCCATGACATAAACGCTACTAAAACATTTCTGCCAAGAGCGAGTTCGCCTTTATCGGTGCAAGGTCCATCGGCGATGACCTGACCTTTTTTCACGCTCTCGCCGACTTCGACGATGGCGCGCTGGTTGATACAGGTATTTTGATTCGAGCGAGTGAATTTCACGAGCGAATAAATGTCCGCCGTCACCTCACGCGAAATCGTGCCGTCAACCTGATGGTCGGCTTTGACAATAACGCGCTCCGAGTCAACGTAATCAACCACGCCGTTTCGTTTAGCGATGACAACCGCGCCCGAATCTCGCGCCGCGACCGCTTCCATTCCCGTCCCGACGAACGGTGCTTCGGCACGCAGTAGAGGAACCGATTGACGCTGCATGTTTGAGCCCATCAATGCACGGTTCGCGTCATCGTTTTCGAGAAAAGGAACTAAGGATGCAGCAACCGAAACAAGCTGTTTCGGCGAAACGTCCATATATTGAATTTCCTCGCGGTCAGCCGTGATAAATTCGCCTTTTTGACGCGCCGCGTTGCGCTCATTGACGATATTTCCCTTTTCGTCGAGTTCGATATTGGCTTGCCCGATGATGTATTTATCTTCTTCCCAAGCCGTCAGATAAAACGGAAACGGCTCAAACTCGGCTTCGCGTCCGCCGTCTTTCTTAACCTTTTTATTCGCCGCTTCGATTTCCTCAAGCGGCACGTGAGCATGCGGCTTTAACCCTGTGTCACCGCCGTTGATGATATTCGCGTATTCGATAACGCGCCCGTTTTCAACTTTGCGATACGGCGATTCGATAAATCCGAATTCGTTGATTC
>CBDUBY010000417.1:0-2257 GCA_965365505.1 uncultured Pyrinomonadaceae bacterium
CGCGGCATAAGCCAGCTAAAGCCGGAACTCAGAACGCTTGAAACTATTTTTGAGCGAGCTTCTATATTGCGAATTAATTTTGTTAACTTGTTATTCATAATTTTTCCTGCTCTATAAATTTAATTTCCTGAACTGTTCCGGTTATCTGCCGTGACATTTCGTTACGACTGCTGATAAATGCGTCCGAGGTTTAGAAAACCCATCACGGACATGAAAATTTTCTTGAAAATGATTTTTACCGGAAAAATTTCAGTGTCAATGGAAAACAAAGAGCCGTCGCCGTTAAATTTCATATTTAACGGCGACGGCTCTTAAAATTCTAATTTAGCTTTTCTATCTTTACTTCAAATTCTCAGTAATACGTTCGATGTCCGCGCCGATGTCGCCTAATTTCTTGACGATGGTTTCATAGCCGCGGTCAATGTGGTAAACGCGGTCAATTAAGGTTTCGCCCTCTGCCGCCAAGCCAGCTAAAACAAGCGAAGCAGACGCGCGTAAATCCGACGCGAGAATTGGCGCGCCCATCAATTTCGTTTTGCCTTTAACGATTGCCGTGTTGCCCGAAGTTTGAATGTTCGCGCCCATTCTAATCAATTCGCCGACGTGCATAAACCGATTTTCAAAAATCGTTTCGACGACGGTTGAAGTGCCTTCGGCTTGCGTCATCAAAGCCATATATTGCGCCTGCATGTCGGTCGGGAAAAGCGGGTGCGGTTCGGTCGTCACGTCTTTCGACTGCAAACCTTTATCGCAGCATTTTACCGAAAGCGTCGTGCCTTTTTGTTCGATTTCTACGCCCGTTTTGCGTAATTTCTCGATCACGGCGGCGAGATGTTCGGGCTGACAATTTTCAATTTCGAGTTTGCCGTTCGTCATCGCCGCCGCGACGATAAAAGTTCCGGTTTCGATGCGGTCGGGAATTATTGTATGTTCGGCTGCGCCCAAACCTTCCACGCCCTCGATTGTAATCGTTTCAGTTCCCGCGCCGGAAATTTTCGCGCCCATTTTATTTAGAAGCGCGGCTAAATCTTCGATTTCCGGCTCACGCGCCGCGTTATGAATCGTTGTCGTTCCTTTTGCGAGCGATGCCGCCATCATCACGTTTTCCGTTCCGGTAACGCTGACTTTTTCAAACGAAGTTTCCGCGCCGATGAGCCGACCTTTCGGCGCACGCGCAATGACATCGCCCGACTCTAAAGAAACTTTCGCGCCGAGCTGCTCGAATGCTTTTAAATGCAAATCAATCGGGCGCGTGCCGATAGCGCAGCCGCCCGGCAGCGAAACTTTCGCTTGTCCGAATCGCGCCAACAATGGACCTAAAGCTAGAACGCTCGCCCGCATTGTTTTGACGAGTTCGTAGGGTGCTTCGTAAATTTCGATGTTTTTCGCGCGGATTTTATGCGTATGCAGTTCGGGCGTGAGAGCGGTCGCGCCCAAATCTTCGAGCAGCCGACGCTGCGTTATTAAATCCTTAACGTAAGGAACGTTATGTAAAGTTACAGTTTCGGCGGTTAAAAGCGTTGCCGCCAGGCACGGCAGAGCCGAGTTTTTCGCGCCGCTGATTTTGACAGCTCCGTTGAGCGGCTTGCCGCCGCGTATAAGAAATTTATCCATTAACAAGTAATCCTGATAGAAAGTAGAAACGAATCTTATCACGGATTATTTGAAAGTTAAATTGCTCTAAATTTCGGGTCATAATTATCACCGCCGAAACGCAGAGATTTCGCCGAAAAGAAGCGTGGAAATTTTCGATTCTTCTCGACATCACTCTGCGTCTTCTCTCTGCGCCTCGGCGGTGAAATGGCGTTTTAAATCAGCGTCTCAACAATTCGTACGATTTCGCCCAAACCTTCCGCGTCTGTTTCGCTAAAATCATCGAGCCGGTTGCTGTCCACGTCCAAAACCATCGCCACATTTCCGCTTTTATCAAAGACAGGTAAAACGATTTCCGATTTCGACGCGGAACTGCAAGCGATGTGTCCCGGAAACGTTTCGACGTTCGGAACGATGACGACTTCCTGCGTCGTGTAGCTATGTCCGCATACGCCTTTATCAAAATCAATTCGGGTGCAGGCGATTGTGCCTTGAAACGCGCTCAAGACAAGTTGATTTTCTTTAACGACGTAAAAGCCAACCCAGAAAAATCCGAGCGCTTCTTTGAGCGCGGCGGTAATGTTCGCCAGATTTGCGACCAAATCGGTTTCGCCTGTTACAAGCGCGCGGATTTGCGGCGCAAGCTCATCGTAAATTTTCTTTC
>CBDUBY010000418.1:0-2253 GCA_965365505.1 uncultured Pyrinomonadaceae bacterium
TTATCTAAATCGTCTTTGACTTCAATCTCGTCCTGAACATTGAAATTGCGAGTCGTTGCCGCCTGCGCCAAAACCGACGGTGTTACGCCGCCGACCAGCACCAAGCCGAGATAGACCGAGAGCGTCGTGAGGAAGATTATCGAGTTGTTTTTATTTCGCTGACTCATCAATCTAGATAAACACGAAAACGTTTCATCTCAACGACCTGAGATTTTTTGAACCGAACGCCTTATTTAGCTAATACTATTTTTGAATTACTGTTTAAATCAATGCTGCTTTTCGGTTGTTGAACGGCTCTTTTTTCCGCGCGCTCTCTCAAAGTTCTGGTAATTATATCCTGAGCGGTTTGTTTCGGCAGCGCAAAGTTCAAGACGAAATTTTTGCCTTCAGCGGTTATTTTTGAATTTTCTATCAATGTTTTGCTGTTTTCATCAAGTTTTTTTAAACCGTTCGTGTCAGCTAATTTCGCCACTGAAAGTAAACTATTAAGGCTGCTGGCAGTTGTCTTGGCAGTGTTCGGGTTCTTTTGCTCGGAAACAATTATCACATTGATTTGCTTATCGTCCTGCACGATTTTGAAATTGACTTTGTCAACGCCGCTGTTTTTCAAATAAGCAAGAAACCCGCTGTCGCCGACCGCTTCGATTGCTTGTCGGGCAACCTCTCTCATCTTTTCGTCGCCTTCAACCTGCACGAACTTTGATTTCTTTCGGTCGAGTTTTCCGTCGTCAGTTATAACTCCGTCCATCACAACCAGAAAGGGTTTATTCAAATCAACCTCATTTTTTGCTAACCCTTCGTTAACCGAATCGCCTAAATCTTCAAAGGGCTTTCGGTTGATTTCAATATCCTTAACCGGCTCGCTTTTCGGCTCCGGCTGCACCGGGTCAGCCGTGTTTGTCGGCGGTTTATTTTCAGCCGTCGTTTCATCGGATAAATCCGGCAATTCGCGCGGCGAAGTATTTCTTACCTTCGGCTTGCGCGGATAATTGCGCGGCGGTTTATTGCGGCTGATAGTTGGATTGGGAACCGGATTTGCGCCAATTGGATTCGAATCGCTGAACTCAAACGGCGTGAGCGGAGGAGTTCCTACAACTGCATCTTTGTTCGGTGTCGGCGTAACCTGCGGTATCGCCGACAAATCAGTGTTGCCAAGGGTCGGATTACTTGGAAAGCCCGGAATGCCGGGAATGCCCGACGGATTAACCGAAGAAAAATCCGTTGGATTTTCCGCCGTCATATACTGTGATTCAGGGTTAGCGAGCGCGAAATAACCCGCCGGGTAACTGAGCGGCGGAGTCACGTCCGAAACATCAATATATGTAATGTCCGCATCTTCAAGCGTGGTTCGGTCGTACTCTATACTAACAGAATTGCTGTCTGTCCCGAGCAAAACGCTGCCCAGATAAACCGTGTCGAGAACCTGACAAACGCGGCTGACCATCGGGCTGTCGCAGCCTCTGGTCGTAAAAATCTCCGTTTGTGCCATCACGAAAATCATCGCCAAATTAAACACTGCCGCAATGCCGAAAATTTTATAAAGACGCGCGGAGTAATTCCAATTTTTTATTTCGTAACTCTTAAAAAGTTCTTTATCTTCCTGTTGCATAATGCTTTTAATAAAATTTATAAATCAAAATAATCCACGTCAATGGTAGATGCCGAACCGGGCAAAACCGTTGCGAAACTTTTATATTTTATCACCTTCGACTATTGATTGAAAGATTAGACTTTCGTTTCCGAAACCTTTAACATTGCGTTAATGGCTCGCTCATTAAAGGATAAAAACCGTCGCCGCAGCAAGGATAATCGCCAAAACGCGCGCTCTGAAGTCAATCGTCGAAAGGAACGAAACTTTAAACGGGAACTTGCGCCGGAAAGTTCCCTAAAAGACGGCTCGCCGAGATTTAATGAAAATCAAAAATCCTTGGAGAAACTTCTGAGCGGCATCGGCACGCCCGAACCGCGTCCGCTTGTGCCGGACGATTTTCAAATCGAAGCTCTGCGGGCAATCGAATCCGAGGACGTTCTCGTAACTGCGCCGACCGGCAGCGGCAAAACGTGGATTGCGCGCGAAGAAATCAGGCGATTGCTGGAACAGAAAAAACGCGCCTGGTATACAACGCCGCTCAAGGCTTTAACAAACTCCAAATACACGGAATTTTCCCGGGAATTCGGCGCGGAGAACGTCGGAATTTTAACCGGAGACCGCAAGGAGAACGCGGACGCGCCGCTGATTGTCGGCACGACCGA
>CBDUBY010000419.1:0-2251 GCA_965365505.1 uncultured Pyrinomonadaceae bacterium
GACCTTTGACGTTCCAATGCGCCTGTTTCGCCTGCGTTTTCAAATCAATCGCGTCGGCAAGACGCGCGTTCAAAATATCAATAACTTTTTCTCTTTTTCCCTTTGCCAAATCATTTTTCGTATTGTGCATAAAACCTCCCTTATACAAGATTTATTCTGATTAGAGAAATGCGGCAAGTCAAATCCGGCGCATATTTTCAAGCAACGCGAAACCGGTTATATGTTTCATATATTCTTTGATTTAATGCGTCAACCGCAGGAAATCTTTTATAAAATTTTATGTTTTTACAAAACTCAAACACTCCAACAAAAGTCATCGAAAGCGCGTCGCAGGTAACGGGCATCGCTTATTCGGCAGTTGACGAATTGTTGAAATCAGCGATCGAGCGATTGCCTTATATCGCTTCAGGTCTTGTCGTATTACTGTTTTTCTGGCTGCTTTCAAAGATTATTAAAAGCGCGTTCTGGGCGACATCGAACCGCACCAAATTGGATAACCGACTGCGAATTTTATTCAGCCGGTTAATCGGGATCGTTATTTTCGTTCTGGGAATTTTCACGGCTCTGACGATTATCATTCCGTCTTTCGAGTTCAGCAGTTTAATCGCCGGACTGGGTTTCACATCGTTCGTCGTCGGTTTCGCGGCGAAAGATATTTTGAACAATCTTTTCTCCGGCGTGCTGATTCTCTGGAAAGAACCGTTCAAGATCGGCGATTATATTTTCGTCAGAGATAAACAGGGAACGGTCGAATATATCGGCGTTCGCGCGACGACTTTAAGAATGGACGACGGCGAGAAAATTCTGATGCCGAACGGCGAAATGTATTCGCAGCCGCTGACGATTCGCGGCGCGGGAGCCGAACGCCGAAAGAAATTGCTGATCAACATCGGCTTTGACTCGGATGTCGAAGAAACCAAAGCGCAGATATTGTCGGTTTTGCACGAAACCGAAGGCGTCGTCAATGAACCGAAACCGAGCGTGTATGTGACGGATTTAACGGCGGACGGCGTTAACGTCTCGATTTATTTCTGGATAAATACGAACGAAAACAGCCCGCTCGCAGTGTTCGACCGCGTGGCGACGAATGTCAAAAAAGTCCTGAGCAGAGCGAACGTCGAGATTTTTCCGCCGAGCGCAGTCGTCGTCCAAGATGCGAAAGTTCAACTGTCCACCGAAAACACAAACGGCAAGGATTTTAATTGAACTTCTGCGCCAAATTGAAAAAAGGCGCAAGCGACTTTCGATTAGAAAGTCGCTTGCGCCTTTCTTTTTCGCGCCGAATTAAATAATCGTCGTCACAATCTCCCGAATGCTTCTCTGCAAATCTCTATCGTCGGTAATCGGCGAGCAGAGCGCGACTTCCGCCGCGTCAATCGGCGCGATGCCTTTGGCAATCATTTGCGCGGCGTAAATCAGCAGACGAGTTGAAACGCCTTCTTCCAAACCGTGTCCGCGCAAATTGCGAACTTTCTGCCCGATGGTGACTAAATCTCTCGCCAATGCTTCATCAATGCCGCCTTCTTTGGCGACGATTTCCGTTTCGGCTTCGGCGGACGGATAATCGAATTCCATTGCGACGAAACGCTGGCGGGTTGATTGTTTCAAATCTTTCAAAATTGATTGGTAGCCCGGATTGTAAGACACGACGAGCATAAATTCCGGCGGCGCGTCAACGATTGTCCCGCGCTTTTCAATCGGCAAACGGCGGCGGTCGTCGGTCAAAGGATGGATGATAACGACCGTATCTTTTCTGGCTTCGACGACTTCATCGAGATAGCAAATCGCGCCCGTTCGAACGGCTTTCGTCAAAGGTCCGTCGTGCCAGACGGTTTCGTCGCCTTCGAGTAAAAATCGCCCGACCAAATCGGTCGCCGACAAATCTTCGTGACACGCGACCGTGATGAGCGGTCGCTGCATTTGATACGCCATATATTCGACGAAACGGGTTTTGCCGCAGCCGGTCGGACCTTTGAGCATCACCGGCAGTTTCGCCGCGTAAGCCGCTTCAAAAAGCTCGACTTCCCTGCCGATTGGTAAGTAATACGGTTCGTTTTCAACTTTGAATTTCTCAACAGCTAGTTCCATAAATAAATTGCCAACACTAAAAAACTTAATCTTATCATTCGCCGGAAATTCACCGCAAACGCAAAGATTTTTATTGCCGCCGCGCGTTGAGGGGTTTTATTAAATAACAAATTTATCGTAACATTCGATACGAATTACATTGATTCACCAATCAATTTCAACT
>CBDUBY010000420.1:0-2249 GCA_965365505.1 uncultured Pyrinomonadaceae bacterium
AGCGATGGTCAATCGGGCAATCGCGCAGCATACACGGCGAGCATTCGACGTTTTTTCTGATTATCTTCGCGCCAATCGGCTGCGTCGTCCGCTCGTTCGTCGGTCCGAAAATAACCAGCGTTTTCGTGCCGACGGCGGGCGCGATGTGCGCCAAGCCCATATCGTTAGAGACGAGCAAATCAACGACGCTTAAAATTGCGGCGGCTTCCGCTAAATCGGTTTTGCCCGTCAAAATCGTCGGCTTTTTTTCCGATAACTCAAACACCCGTTCGGAAACGTCCGATTCGTCTTTTGCGCCGACGAGAATCACATTCACGTTTAATTCGGTTTGCAGCCGGTCGTTTAGTTTCGCGTAGCTTTCCGCCTGCCAACGCTTCGCGCGCGAGTTGGTCGAGCCGACACCGAGGGCGATTGTCGGGCGCGGCAAATCAACACCGTTAGCGGCTAGAAAATCTCGCGCGTCGGATTTTCTTGCGGCGGAAACTTTCAAATCAATTTCCGGCAAAACATCTGAAATCGCCGCCGCGCCGAAAAATTCCCGTTCGATTTCCGCGACTAAATTCAAATAATAAAACGCTTCGTGTCGCCGGTTTTTCCATTCGGGAACTGCAATCGAATCGGTCAGCAAAATACTTCTGCCTTCTTTGGCATAACCGAAGCGGCGCGGAATGCGGGCAAGTTTCGCAATCAACGCCGACTCGAACGAACTCGGAAACAAAACGCCCAAATCGAAATTCATCGCCTTCAATATTCCAGCCTGCGCGAAAGCGTTTTTGATTTTCGATTCGCCCGACTCGAACGTAATAATGTCATTAATAAAATCGGCGTCCTGGTAAATTCCTCGCGCCCACGAGCGCGTGTAAAGCGAAATATGCGCCGCCGGAAAAATTCGACGCAACTGGTAAAGCGCGGGAATCTGCATTACGGCATCGCCGACCCAGTTCGTCCCCCGCACAAAAATCCTTTTAATTTCCGCCATTTCGTGTTTTATTATATACAAAACAATTTTTAGCAAGACGCGAGGAGAATAACAATATGCCGGAAAGTATAGATTGGGAATTTATCGCAAGTTTGGAAGGAAAAGGCGTGACGACCGGCTACGTGCCGGACGCGGCGGGCAGCAAAAGCGGCGTGACGATTGCGACCGGATTCGATTTGGGTCAGCGAAACCAATCGGACTTGAAAGGGTTAGGACTTTCCGAGTCGTTGATAACAAAACTCAAACCGTATCTCGGTTTGAAGTCAAAGGATGCCGTTGATTTTCTCGCCAAAAATCCTCTGACGATTACCGACGACGAATCCAAGCAAATTGATACTAAAGTCAAAGCGCAAAAAGTTCCGCGACTCAAGGAAAGTTATCGAACGGCAACCGACAACACGACCAATGTTGCATTCGACGATTTGCCGAGCCAGGCGCAGACCGTCATCGCTTCCGTGTCATTTCAATACGGAACTTTATCAACCAAAACGCCGAAGTTCTGGAAAGCCGTGACGACGCAGGATTGGGTCGAAGCCGTAAAACTTTTGAGAAATTTCGGCGACAAATATCCGACCCGTCGCGGCAAAGAAGCCGATTTGTTAGACCAGGTGAATTCGCTCACCAAACAGATTGCCGAATTATTTTCGCGGATTCCGATTTGGAATTTTGTTTTGCTCGCCGCGCTGTTCGGCATTTCGTGCGGCACGAGTTTTACGCAGGAATCGAAAACGATAATTTTCGATGCAAATTTAGCGAAAGCCTATAAAAATTACGACCAGAGCATTGCAGAAAAAAGACGGGAAATAAATTTCGAGTCGGGCGCGAAAGCGTCGAATTGCACAGAATACTGGCGCGAAAATGCCAAATCAACGGTTAAAGAAGATGTCGCCAATCAACTTTATCAATCGGAATATCTCGTTTGCGACGCGCTGCGCATTCTCAAAAAAAGTGACAAGTCAAACGACGTTTCGACCGACGGAATGACCTCTGCGCTTTACGGGCAAGAAATTTACAACCGGCTCGATTTAACGAGTTTTCCTTCTTCGCTCGCTCAATCTTTCGGCGGAACGAATAAAACATTCGCGCAGGAGCAAAACAAACTGCGCCCGAACATCAAACCGCTCTCGGTCACTTCCGACACCGATGATTGGAATTTTGCCATTCAGGTCGTCGCCGAAACCGACGCGAACGGCGACGGCAAAAAAGATTTAATCGTTTATGTCGTTGACGAAAGCAAGGAAGGAAATCTGAAAAGTTATTCGACGCTGCT
>CBDUBY010000421.1:0-2231 GCA_965365505.1 uncultured Pyrinomonadaceae bacterium
GCTGATTTCTCCATTCGACATCGCCCGCGAATTTCACACCGTTACCGTAATCGTTCGTCGCCCAAACGCACCGCGCCAAATGCGTCGTGCGGGCGGCGATGCACCGCGTCAGAATCGCCGGAACTCCGGCAACCGGCGTGGTCGCGTAGGAAACGATTTTTAGCGATTCGGTTTTTTCCGGCGCAGTCGTCGAAAAATTCTCAAATTCGGCGAGCGGCATTTTCGGAAAAGCCGTCAGACGGCTGATTGTACTCAAATTAAAAATCTCGATGCCGTTCGACACGGCGGCTTGCGCCAAACGCCGATATTGCTCGTCAATCGCCTCAAACTGCGCGGCAAGCGGATGTCTGCCGGTTTTAGCGAAAAAATGATGCTCGGTAAAATCAACGCCAATTATCCCGATGCGTTTCGCGCCCATCAAAATCGCTAAACAAATGGTGATGTATGGCGAATTGTTCGTATAATGCAAGACATTCGGATTAGAAAAATCAGTTCCGCCGAAAGTTCCGAGTTGGAATTTGACGACGTTCGGATGGTTGATTTTCAAATCTAATTGCGTAAAAAGATATTCGGCTGTCGAGGTTTCGACAAACGAAAACCTGTCGCCGGAAAATTGATTTTTCGGATTGACGACCACCAAATAATTCGGCTGAAATTTGCGCCCGACATCGTTCACGCCGATGGTGATAAACCTTTCGGGTCGCTCGAGATCATTCAGAGATGCACCGCAACCGCAGACGACGATTGTTTTGTTCGGATAGTGGTTCGTGAATTCTTTGAGCGTTCTCATTTTCTGTCTCGATTTCACAGCGGCAAAATGCGCCCGAAATTTTTATATCGAAACGATCAATCGTTTTTGAAATTGCCCGTTTTGGTCGTCGGCGTTTTATCAGGGTAAATTTTGGTGGCAGTCGTATTTACCTCGTCCGGCGGCTGTGTCAAGTCGTTATTCGGATACTTCGCCTGCGCCGAATAATCATAAACGCCGTCGGTCTTTCTGATGTCCTGCGAAATTTTCTTCTCTGCGACCGACATTTGATCGTTGGCTTTGTTGGTCAGGGGAACGATATTATTGCTGCCGCCGGGTCCGCCGAGAACTTTAGCGATCAGATGCCCGCGTTCGGCGAAAAAGCGTTTGCCGAGATACTGTTTCCACCAGGGCGGATTGGAACTGGCGGCGGATCCCGAATCTAAATTGGCTTTATCAATCCTGATCGAATTGATGCCGCCCAAACCGCCCGACAGAAACGCCCGAAAGCCCGGTTTGTTCGCCAGCTTCCAAACTTTGCCTTCATCCTGATAATCGAACGCTCTTTTATAGCTGCGGTCGGCGGATTCGGCTTTAAAGAAAAGTTTCTGTTTGCCGTGAAGGTCGCCGAATTTTTTGACCTCCGTGACCAGCATCGAAGCCGCCGGCGAGAGCAACTGAACCGTATCGCCGATTTTCAGCTTGGCGGCTTTTCCGAACAGTTCTTTACCCAAACTTCCCTTAGTAAAGTCTTTAGCGAGTTTCTCTAAATCATCGTGCAGGACAGCGGAGGCGGCGAAAGCGTCTTTTCGTATTTCCGCACTTTGGTTGCCCGCAACATTGGAGATATTTTTGACGCGCCGGTTCGAATCTTTTTCGGCTTTCAGCATTTTCTTTTTGATAGCATTGATTTTTTTATCAACTTTGTCGGCGATGTCGGGCAGCCCGCCGGTTCTATACGGCTCGGCGTAAGATTTGCTGAGTTCGTTTAATTTGTCTTGAATTTCTCCGAAGTTGCCGCTCGCCATCAAGTAAGCAATACCACCGTTTCGATTGCTCAGTCGCAGAGTGTGGCTTTCACCGCCGAAACTGAACGGCGCGTCGGCATCGCGCACTACCTCATTAGCGGCGACGGTTTTGGCGGATTCTTTTCCCGTCCGCCCGAACAGTTTTTTAACCGTCTGCACGATTTTGGCGATAACTTTCTCAATCGCGTTATCAACTTTGTCCTGCACTTTTTTGATAAGTGATTTGATAGTGGCAGCAATGCCGCTCAAGCCGACGAGCCGCGCCAGCAAATCAATAATTAGCGCAAGAGCCTGAATCAGAGCCTGTTCGATGCGTTTAGCGGCGGCACCGATTGCGCCTTTCACGATGTCCGCCACCGAATCAACTACCGAACTGATGAATTCGGCGATTTGCGCGGCGCGTTCGATGATGAAGACGACGATTTTGTAAATGGCGATTGCCGCCTGGACGAAAC
>CBDUBY010000422.1:0-2216 GCA_965365505.1 uncultured Pyrinomonadaceae bacterium
GGCTTCGACCATAATCCGATTTTCGAGCAGACTAATCGCGGGGTTAGGCATAGATGGGTCAGTATTGACGGAACAAGCGTTGATCAGCACTGGGAATATGAAGCGATTGGTTCGACGAATTACGTGACCGCGCCCTACGTCGTTAAAACGACGGCACCGGACGGCAGTCGGACAGAACGCTATCTGAACGATTCCTCTTCGACCGAGTTCGGGTTCGGCAATGCTCTGAGCGGGATGCCGTATGACGAAAAATCATATGACACCGCCGGAGTCCTGCGTTCGAGAACACTCACCGATTGGACGGTCAAAAGCACGCCGGTATTGTGGACTTCCGCCCAGCGCGATCCGCGGGTCAAACGCAGCGTTTCGATCATCATCGAAGGCGATAAGGCGTTGGCAGCCTTCAGCACGACCGATTATGATGAGAACGGCAGCACCGACGCGGCTTATTTTTCACACTTAAACGCAACAGACGCGAAAAACTATCATTATCTAGAGATTCCGAAAACATCCGCGACGAGCAGCAATCTTTCCTGGGCGACGCTTAACTCGTTACTTGCCAATGCCGTGCTGTCAGCGCATACACAAACCGATTATCTTTACGGCGGTCAGGGAACCACGGGCGACATTTACAAACAGCGCGGAATGATCGGTTTGCCGACTGAAACGCGCAGTCTGAATCCGGCGAATGCGGCGGACGTTCTCGCCAAAAGCCAGTTCAAATATGACGAAGCCGCCTACCCGACGCTCGACACGAATGTCTCGACGGTCGGCTGGGTTAATCCGCTGACTTTGCGCGAGTGTGTCAACAACCTAGCCAACTGCAAGCGCGGAAAGGCAACGACCTCTCGGACATGGGTCAAGGAAACGAACACCTGGCTGGAAACGCACGCCCAATATGACAACTTCGGTAATCTGTGGAAGGCGTGGGATATTAGCGGCGACCCGAACAGATTCGTCGAAACCGAATACAGTTCCGCGAACCATTTTGCCTATCCGACGAAAGTCATCACGCCCGCGCCCGACCCGCAGAATTCGGGATTCGGCACGAACGCTACTTCGACGGCTGAAACGACTTACGATTTCACGACCGGATTGCCTTTGTCAGTGAAAAATGATTTCGGTCAGATTACTAAAACCGAATACGACGCATTTTTGCGCCCGTGGCGTGTCTTTGCGGAGAATTATACCGCGCCGGAAACGCAGACCATTTACGGAGTACCTGACCAGCAGACCGGACAGTTTTCCGAAGGGCAGCGATTCGTCAAAACCAGAAAACAAATTGAAGGAACGAATTGGGCGGAAGCGACCGTTTGGTTTGACGGACTCGGCAGAACGATCAAGACGCAGACCAAAGATTCGCAAGGCGATGTTTTCACCGAAACGAAATACGACTTGATGGGACGGGCGCACCTGACCACAAACCCGTATCGCGCTGGAGAAACGAAGTTGTGGAATCTGACCGAATTCGACACGGCGGGCAGGGTCAAACAAAGTCGTGCTCCGGTTGCCAATCAAAACCCTGACAGTCCTTCGGGCGACGTTCTCGGCATTGCCAGTTTTGATATTTCAACTGTTTCCGGTTATGTCGGAATGGTTAATATCTCAACCGACGCTTCGGGCAGGAAAAGCCGTTCGATTACCAACGCGCTTGGACAGCTTCTGAGAGTTGACGAGCCGGTGGCAATGAGCGGAGCAATTGCGACGGACTTGGGAGCGATTGACGCGCCGCATCAGCCGACTTTTTACAAATACGATTATTACGGCAAGATGGTCAGAGTGCAGCAGGGCAAAACCGGGGAGACGATTCAGAACCGGTATTTCAAATACGATTCTTTGGGCAGATTGCTGCGAGTCAGACAGCCGGAACAGGAAATTAACTCCTCGCTCGACACGACGGGCAATCCCGACAATAACAATTGGACGGCGGGCTTTGCCTACGACATTTTCGGGAACGTCAAACGAGCGACCGACGCGAACGGCGTGAACATCATCTCGGAGTATGACAACGCCAACCGGGTCAAGAAACGCTGTTACACGAAACCGAATGTGACTACGACGGCGACCGAATGCAGTCAGATTACAGAATCGCAGTTGAGCGCGGACACGCCGACCGTGTATTTCACCTACGACGGCAAATACTACGGAGCGCAAGGCGAACCGTTTCAGGCGACGGGCAACGCCAAAGGTTCGCTGACGCAAATTAGAAACGGCAT
>CBDUBY010000423.1:0-2213 GCA_965365505.1 uncultured Pyrinomonadaceae bacterium
TCTTTTTTGTGCGAAACCGTGATTGACTCGACCATATCTTGATGACACGAGCGGCACGACTGTTCGGTGACGCGCTGGTTATGTCCTGAAATTTGAATCGGCTCGTGAAAACCGCCGAGCGTGAAATAGTAAGAATGCCAGAAGCCGTTCGAGGCTTTCGTGTAGTATTTGCCGATGGTGTCCGGCGGCGTGTGACAGTCGTTGCAGGTGGCGACGGTGTGATGGCTCGATTTCTGCCAGCCGTCGTATTGCTCCTGCATTATGTGGCAGTTAGCGCAGTTTCCCGGATTGTTGCTCAGGTAAGAATAGCCCTTCGCGTAGACGAACGTATAAACTCCGACACCGACCGCCAAGCCGACGGCTATCCCGACAACAGCAAGTTTGAGAGTTTGCAATCGCATCGCAAAATCACCAATTCACATAATTTACCAATCTCAAGCCAAAAAACGAAATTCCTGTTGGAATCATAAATTCAAACTAAAAATATACAAACGAGTCGAATATTTTACGGACGAAAACCGCGCCGTCAATAACCGAAAATCACTTTTTGTTCGAGCTTGACCGCCTGCGGAAACAGCACGTTGTTTTCGAGATGAATGTGCTGATGCAAGTCTTTCTCCAGTTCTTCAAGCCCGAAATAAAGAGCCTGAAAGCTCGGACACGCGCCTTCCGGCAAAGCGTAGTCTTTGGTGATTCCACGCATCTGACGCAGAATCTCGCCGCCGCGGTCGTGTTCGATCATCATCATCCGAACGGGATTTTTGATTGTGCCGAACGGCGGCTGCGGGCTGGAGAGATTGTTTTTCTCGGACATTTCCAGATGTTTGATAAACGGAAAAAGAATGTTTTCTTCTTTTCTCATATGCGGCGTTAGTTCATCGCACAATTCGGCGAAAGCCTTTTCGAGCGCGAAAAGCTCCGGGTGAGCGTCGCCGTGCTTGCGGCTGACTTTTTCCATCAGAGCCGTCAGGCGCGTGATTTCGCCGCGCGTAAAAACGTGATGCGTTTCGACGATGTAATCAATCAAATCGGACGCGCCTTTTTGCTCCGGCGATTCAAAATCTTGAGTTTGATTGCCGAGAGCTTGAATGATTTTATCGCTGACGATTTCCGGCGAAACGCCGACGAACCGGCAAGCGTCGTAAAAATTGCGATTTCCGCCGCAGCAAAAATCTATTTTATATTCTTGAAAAACTCTCACGGTCGCCGGTGATTCGACGGCGATTTCCCGAATGGTTTTAGTTGTAAAATTACGCATAAAAAAAATAGCCTCCGGTTTTCGTGAAGAAGCAAGCCTCGCGCCAAACCAGCGAGGCATCATTTTTGATAGGATGATGAACTTATGAAACTCAGAATGAAAAACAATTCCATTCGCCTGCGCCTGACGCAAAGCGAAGTCGCCCGTTTTGCCGAAACAGGACGGGTTGCCGAAACAATAGAATTCGGGCTTGAGCCGTTTCAGCAATTCGCTTACGCGCTTCGCTCCGATTCAGAAACGAAAGAAATACGAGCGGTTATCGAAAGCAACCGAATCACGGTTTTGATACCGAAAGCGCAAGCCGAAGAGTGGACAAGCACGGCGCGAGTCGGAATGGAAAACGAGCAAATTATCGGCGGCGAAAAAACTCTGCGCCTGCTGATTGAAAAAGATTTCGCCTGTCTCGAACCGCGACCGGGCGAGGACGAGCGGGACGCATTTCCGCATCCGCTCGAAGGGAAAGCCTGTTAGAAATTTCGCGGCGAACTGCGAAATTTTCCGCGCCCAAAGCGAATTATTTCACAGTCGCTCGACTGACATTGATAAATTTTCAAACATCAATCTGCCGCATTATCTCTCGCTAAAGGCGGAATTCGCCGCTCTTTGAATCTTTTGTTCGGCGGCGTGTTCCTTTGCGGAATGAGCCTTGCTCATAACTCGATTATAAATTATCAAAATATGATTCAAATCATATTTTTCCGGCTGAAAATTTGGCAAACTGGCAGGATTTAGTTTTCGGCTTCCGGGTAAAATTATTTATGGCGACAACTGCGGATAAGATTCATACCGAACGAGTAAATTACAAAAATCCGACGCTGATCGGATTGGGAGCATCAGCCGCTTTGACCGCGCTGGTAATCGTCGGCTCGCGCAATCTGGAACATTTCGACTCCGCCTTGTTCGGCTATACGGTGGCGAGCATCGTCGCTTTCGGCGCGATTTTTTTTCGCTACGC
>CBDUBY010000424.1:0-2213 GCA_965365505.1 uncultured Pyrinomonadaceae bacterium
GCCAGCGTCGTTTTGCCCGTTCCGGGCGTTCCCCACAGCACAAACGAAAAAACGTGCTTTTGTTCGATAGCAAGGCGCAAAGGCTTTCCCGCGCCGACAAGGTGCTTTTGTCCGATGTATTCGTCAAGCGTTTGCGGGCGGATTTGATTAGCGAGCGGCTCCATAAAATTTAGACTCATTGGGAACGAGCGCGACGCGAAAACCGAGCAATTCCCAATCCGATTCGGTTTCAATCTCGTGAATGTAGGAAAAATCGCCGGGCTGGTTCGAGCCGACGGCGTAACATTTGGCGTTGTTGTGTTCGTCGCGGTAAAAGCCGAGTTCGAGCGATTCGGTTTGGCTCCATTCGGGATGAAAAATTGTGCCGATGAGATTGAAAACCACCGGCGGGCAAATCGTCAAGCGATAACCGTCGGGCATCAAACCGCGCTGTTTCCAGTCGTCGGTCATCAAATTAACCATCGCCCGCAAGGAGCGATAATTGTGCGCGTAGCGCGTGCCGGACATTATCTTCGCCTGTCCGAAATACACCGAAAACGGGTCAGCTTTCGGCTCGAAACCGTATTGCGTGCCGTAAAACTGTCGGTTGCCGGGCATATATCTCGGCTTCTGCGTCGTTTCGATACCGATGATGCGGTTTTGATGCCGCTCGTGTCCGTCCATAATCGCGCGATACGAAGCCGACTTTTGATAATCGCGGTTCGCGGTGTCGAATTTCACCATCGGGTAAAGTCTCCGCCGGTAGTCGTCGGTATCAATCGAAACCGCCTTTGCCGAAGGTATGACGTGCCATTCGATATTGAAGCGTTCGAGATGCGCCGCGACGTTCGCCGCGACGCTGAAAGATTGCGCTGCGGCGGGCGCGATTATTTCAGCTTCCGAGCCGAGTTCAAAAAATTCGCGCAGTTTGTTTTGCCGACTCTCAATCCAGTTTTCCATAAGAATAGTTTTCCCCCGATTTCAGTTTTGTGTAAAATTAGCCGCGAAACGACGCGAAGAAACACGAAAATTTATGCTAAATTTATCCGGTATTGATTCGCCGTTTCGTTTCAAATTTAATTTTATGAAAGTTTCGCTGGTTTGTATAACTTTCAGCGCGTTGATTCTAACCGCCGTTTATTTCGGTTTCAGCCAAACGCGCCCGCCGCTCGCGCCAATGGAAAATCCAAACATCGTTATCAGAAAAAAGAAACGCCTGCTCGAAGTTTACGACGGCGAAACGCTCGTGCGCCGATACAAAATGCGGCTCGGCTTCGCATCCAAAGGCGACAAGCAAACGGAAGGCGACGGCAAAACGCCCGAAGGCGAATTTTACGTTTTCACGAAAAACCCGGAAAGCAAATTTTATCTGTCGCTCGGCTTAAGCTATCCGAACATCGAAGCCGCAAAACGCGGTTTGAAGGAAAAGATTATCTCGCAGGAAGAACACGACGCAATTATTAAGGCGATTGAAGCGAAAGAAATGCCGCCGCAGAAAACCGCGCTCGGCGGCGAGATTTACATTCACGGCGGCGGGATCGAAACGGATTGGACCGAAGGCTGTGTCGCTTTGCAGAACGTAGAAATGAAGGAAGTTTTCGACGCGATTCCCATCGGTGCGCGGGTGAGAATTTTGCCGTAAATTATTTCAAAGTAGGCAGAAAGCAAAAGCCGGAAAACAGTAAACTTGCATGAGCGGAGTTTACTGCTTATCCGCCTTCTGTCTTCCGTCCTTAGTGCGTGTCGTAAGAGGCAATCGGTGAGAAGCGACCCGCATTAGGCGGAAATTTGTCCGCCTCGAGTTGAAACGCATCTGCATTTAGTTGGAAGAAATCGTCATCGTATCTGTACGCGATTTCCAAGTTTCAGTCGCTCGATAAAATTAGTTGGTAATGAGGCTTATTGCTTGACGAAACGACGACAAAGTTTCATACTTGAATTAAAAGTAAAGATTAAATTTACATTAGTTTTGAGGAACAAAAATTTATGCCATATTCAGAAATAATGATACACGGAATGCGCCAGGAGTTGGCGCAGCTTGGAATTGAAGAAACGAAAACGCCGGAAGCGGTCAAAGCGGCAATCGAAAACACGGACGGAACAGTGATGGTCGTCGTCAATTCGGTCTGCGGCTGTGCGGCGGGCGGCGTGCGTCCGGGCATTGCGATGGCTTTGCAAAATTCGGAAGCCGTGCCGGAAAAAGTTATTACGGTTTTCGCGGGCGCGGACATTGA
>CBDUBY010000425.1:0-2199 GCA_965365505.1 uncultured Pyrinomonadaceae bacterium
TCGTCGGTTGCGCCCGCGCCGCCGACGGCAATCAAATAATCTTTTGGATTCGAGCGGTCAAAAACCTTTTTGCCTTCCACCCAAGTTTCCAAAACGTGCGTATAAACACTCAGCGGATCGCCGCTTAAAACGATAAAATCGGCATCTTTACCGACTTCGAGCGAACCGACTCTTTTATCCAAATCGAGCATTTTGGCGTTTGCCATCGTCAATGCGTAGAGAGCTTTTTCGCGCGACATTCCGGCGCGGACAGCAAGCGCGGCGGAACGCATAAACAGACGCGAATCGGTAATATAATCGTCGGTGTGAAAGCCGACCAGCGCACCCGCTTTTTCGAGTGCCGCGCCGTTTTCATAGCGCACATCAACAGCTTCGAGTTTTCCGCCCGGCGAATCAATCATAATAATCGAAGCCGGAACATTTGCCTTGGCGATTTCGTCGGCAACCTTCCACGCTTCGGAAACGTGCTGCAAAACAAGGCGGAAACCGAATTCCTTTTGCAGACGAATCGCCGTCATCACATCGTCGTGGCGATGCGTGTGAAAATGTACGACTCTTTTGCCGTCAAGAACTTCGACAAGCGTTTCCATTCCCAAATCGCGCGGCGGCAGTTTTGATTCGTCCCGTCCGGCTTTGCGGATTTTTTCCCGATATTCCCTTGCTTTGATAAACTGTTCACGGATGAGCGCGGCGGATTTTGCCCGCGTTCCCGGAAAACCGCCGCTGCCGCGCATCGGATTCGTGCCGTTGGCAAACTTGATGCCGCCCATATATTTGCCGTCTTTGTCGTTAATCAGCAAATCGTCAATCGTGTTCGCACCGTCGCGCAGCTTTAAATAAAGAGTCTGCCCGCTGTCGAGATGACCCGAACCGGGCATAATATTAACCGTCGTAATGCCGCCCGACTGCGCTCGCTGCAAGCTCGAAGCCCGCGCATTAAGCGAATCCAGAATGCGAACATCCGGCTGAATCGGCGCAGAACCGTCCGCGCCTGCCGGTTCGCCGATATGACTATGAGTATCAACCAAACCGGGCATAATTACTTTGCCCTGAAGGTCAATCGTCGTTACGTCGGAAGAAAGCCGCACTGTCCGCGCATCGCCGACTGATGTGATTCTACCGTTCTGCACAAGCAAAATTCCCTGCTCAATCGGTTGTCCGACAATCGGAATTATTTTTGCATTGATAAAAGCCGTCGGTTTCTCTTGTCCGTAAAGCGAACAAACAAAGAGAAATAAAATTAGAAAACTAAAAAGAGATTTTTTCATTGGTTTTCCTCAAAAAAGATGTGTATTTATAAAGTGCAATGAAACGGCGCGTCTGTCAAGAAGCCGCGTCGGAGCGCGGAACCAATCCTCGTCCTTTAGCCAACGAGCGCAGCGATGTTTCAAGGCGTTCGCATTGAAGTATCGTTTAAGTAAGCGGAGGTGTGCAACGCCTCGCTGCGCTGGCGTTGGCGGACGAGCCGTCCGCGCTCAGGCTGACAGGTAAATAAATCGTAAAAAGCGTTCCTTTTCCGTTGTTCGGCGCAGCTTCGATTTTTCCGTTGTGCGCGGTAATTATTCCGTAACAAACCGCCAACCCTAAACCCGTGCCTTTGCCGGTTTGTTTAGTGGTATAGAACGGGTCGAAAATCTTTTTCAAATCTTCTTTTTTGATTCCGAAACCATTGTCTTTGATCTCAGTTTTAATACAATCGCTAATTATAGAAGTTTTAACAGAAATCTCGCCGCCGTCAGGCATCGCATCGCGGGCATTGAGGAAAAGATTGAGAAAAACCTGCTGTAATTGATCTGTATCGGCAAAAACCGGCGGCAAATCTTCTGTCAAATTTTTATTCAGATTTAATTTTTGAAACGATTTATCGAAACTCGCCAAACGCAGACTTGAATTTATAATTTCATTGACATCAACAAGACTCTTTGCCGCCGGACGCACCCGCGCGAAATCCATCATATCTTTTGTAACCTGCGTAATGCGCGTGATTTGCGCGGAGATCAATTTCAACTTTTCCCGCGTGTCGTCGTCAACATTTTGTTTCGCCTGCATCATTTGAATCAGCGACGAAATCGAAGCCAGCGGATTATTGACTTCGTGCGCGACTCCGGCAGACAAAGTTCCCATCGCGGCGAGTTTTTCCGTGCGAATCAATTGTTCATTTAACTGTCGAAGCTGTTCAATGTCCGAAGCCATTTTGCG
>CBDUBY010000426.1:0-2185 GCA_965365505.1 uncultured Pyrinomonadaceae bacterium
TTAATCCGACGGGTTTACAGCCCGTTGCCTTTGACCGCTCGACCACCCATGCAAACTATCTCTTGTTGCTATTATCAACTTTCAAGGGCTGATTAGCAAAATTCCAATGATAGCCAAGATTTCCACAACTTGCAAGTTTCAACGAGAAAAAATTCAGTCTTGATTTCGATTTTCCCGCCAATCAGATTTTTGATGGGCACGTGGATGAAATTTTTCATAAGTCGTTCGCAAATGTGCGTCGGTAATGTGTGTGTAAATCTGCGTTGTAGAAATGTCGGCGTGTCCGAGCATTTGTTGAACCGAACGAATGTCGGCGCGATTTTGAATCAGATGCGTCGCGAAACTGTGCCGCAAAGTATGCGGCGAAACATCTGCCAAACCGATTTTTTTGGTATATTCTTTAATGAAATTAAAAATCGTCCAGCGGTCTATGGGCTTTCCCGTGAAACTGACGAAGATATTGTTTATCTCGATATTTTCCTTTTCGCGCCTGACGATTAAATATTTTTTCAGCCACTCGACCGCGCTTTTTCCGATTGGCACACGGCGTGTTTTGCCGCCTTTTCCCTTACACGTTAAAATTCCCGCATCCGTATCAACGTCGCTGAATCTCAACTCCGCCGCTTCCGAAACGCGCAAACCGCACGCATACATTAATTCTAAAATCGCGCGGTCGCGCAAGCCTATTTCCGTCGAAACATCCGGCACGGCAATCAGATTTTCAATATCAGATTGATTTAAAAACTTTGGCAGGTAAGAGCCTTTTTGCGGTGCGATTAAATCTTCCGCCGGATTTTTTTTGATGTGTCCGTCGAACTGCAAAAATTTATAAAAACCGCGTAGCGCGCTAATCAAACGCCGCTTGGAATTGTCAGACAGATTTTCTTTCGCCAAATCAATCAGCCATTCGCGCAAATCCTGTCGCGTTAGTTCTAGCAAATTAAAGTTATTTTTGTCCGCCCAATTTTTCAGCTTCGCTAAATCTCTCTCATAACTCTCGACCGAGTTTTTCGCCAAGCCTTTTTCGACTTGCAAATATGAAAGATATTCGCGCACGTAATCGCGCTTGTTTGAAGAATTATCAGTCATTGCCCAAAGATATTAAGAAAAATAAAGAGCGCAAATTAATTGCGCCTTTATACTACAAAAAACAAACGGTAAAAGCGAAAAATTTGAGTTCGCCTAATAATGCCTAGTTGGAAGACTCGTGCAGCCGGGTCTGCTAAAGAGCGTTTCTTTATATAGTTCCAACTTGTTTTTCGCATTCCAGCGCGATAGATTCCAACTACGAAAATCATCCTTCTCACCAAATGCCGACTCGTAGCGTTTCTGATATAAAACCCGAATTGCCGCACATTGCTCTTCGGGGTTCATCGCCGACACACTTTCCAACAGCACGGGGACGGCATCATCGCTCAAATTGACATTGTAATGCGCGTCGAATGTGCGACCTTCTTTCATTAGGCGAATATTGGTGCGAGCGATAAAATCGTCGGGGTTGACGAAATGTAAAGTTCCCAGCACAAAAATTGCCGACCATAACGCGCCCCACGCGAACTGTTCGCGCGCGCCGCGCAAAACCGTCAGCGCGAACCACGCAAAGACGAGCGCGAGCCAAATCATAAAAACCATCGGATACAACCTGACGGTCGTCAGCCCGTAACCTAAATTTCCCGTCAAAAGCAGAAGCCTTTGCGTCGCGGAAATCATAATCACGAACAGCAAAGCGATGTTTATTCCGGCAAGGACGCGGTAGATTTTTTCGTTGACCGGAGCATCTAGCCGCAAAAGCCAATGCGACAAAAGCAGAATCGGCAGCACGAGCGCGGCGACCGTGACGAGTTCGCCGAAACCGCGCCGGGCATAATCCGCGAGTTTGAAATCGGGCGTGTTCTGCACTAAATCCATTCCGCCGAAAAGATATGGAATCTGCACGATAACGAAACCGAGAAACAGCAAATTTATCAAACCCAGAACAATCGAGATTTCGATTGCGCCGAGCGTGAACGCTTTCGGCATTGCCGTATTATTAAAGTTTCGCCAATCCCAGGATTTTTCTTCGGGCGGTTTGGCATCTGTCGCTTGCTTTTTGTCCTCTTTCGATTCCTTCTCGTCGTCTTCTTTAATTTCGGTGATGCTCAACGTCTGCGTTTTTATTTCCGGCTTTGTTTCCGTTTTTGCTTGC
>CBDUBY010000427.1:0-2173 GCA_965365505.1 uncultured Pyrinomonadaceae bacterium
TAAGTAATCAAGCAAAATAAAACTATAAATAATTTGTTGCCGATGGAACGCCGGCATCTTGCTGGCAAGCGTTTGCCAGCAAGATGCCGGCGTTCCTTTCTTAAAATTTATTTTGCCCGACTACTTAAGTGAGAAGTGAGAAATCAAACAGGAAAGGTAAAAGCATTTTCAACTTCCCTGTTTGATTTCTTACCTCTAATTCAATTCAGGTCGTTAATCTGCAAACTAATCGGACTCGCGCCCGCGATTTTCACTGCGTCAATGACTTTCACGACGCTGCCGTAATCCGTCGAGCGCGGGGCTTTGATGAAAACGGTCTTCTCGATTCGTTCGCCTTCCGACAAATTTGTGTCGAATTCCGCGCCCTCGCGATAGGAACCGTTCGCCGTTCGCTCCCGAAAAACTGCGGCGAGACGTTCAGTAAGTTTTTCCGGTTCTCTGACTGTTCCCAAATCTGTTTCCGCGTTCAGCCGAAGCGTCGAGTCCGAATCGAGCGACACGATTAAGGTTCTCGGATTCGGTTCGCCGCCCGGTTTCGGCTCGCCCGGAATTTTCGTCTTGAAATCCGTCGGTTTGGTCGGCGTGATAACCATAAAAATAATCAGCAGCACGAGCAGCACGTCAATCAGCGGCGTGACGTTGATAATCGGTTTGATATTCATTGAAAATTTCTCCTCGAAAAGTTTTGCCGTTTAGACACCGCTCACGCGAAAAAGTTCCCGGCAATTTGCCGGTTGAAAAGAAAAAACCGAAAAAGTATAATCGAATGTGACTGATGAAAAAACGGCGACGAATACAATTAATTTCCTATCTTTTGATGGCGAGCATTTTGCTCTCGTTCTGGGTTTGTGTCGCCGGTTGTGAAACAGTCGAAGCGGATTGTGGAACTTATCTTTCCGTTTCCGATAATTCTCACGTCGAAAACGCGAACGAAGACTTTTGCTCGATTCAAACTGCGCCGTCAGCTGTTTTTTCCAACCAAAAATCAATTGTTCCGACCAACTTATCTCTGCTTCCAAATCAATTCCGCAGACTAAACATTCAATCGTCAGATGCGGAAAATCTTTCACATCGCAATGAAAAAACTTTTGTCAGGCTGCCGCTTCAAATACTCCGGCAACTGCGAATTTAATAATCTTCAAACCCAATCTGTTTTTATTTTTGGATTTTCCGCAACGAAAGTCTGTAATTCGTGTTCTGTAAAATTGGAGATTATTTATGAAAAAATCAATTTATATTCTATTGGCGATATTCGCACTCTCAATCTTCGCCGGCGCGCAGAATTCTGCCGTCAAACTTGAAGGTCAGGTCGTTTGCTGTGCCGATTGTTGGGCAGAAGCCGACCGCACAAAGATTGAATACGGCAATGCCGAAGATTTATTAAAAGCCAAATCGTGCGTCGAAGGCGGCGACCCGACACTGCTTGCCGTCCGCACGGGCGAAAAGTTCAAACTGTATCAATTAGCCGAAGGAAAATTTCGCCTTGCGGAAAAAAACTGGCTCAGCTATGTCGGCAAAAAAATCTCGGTTTCGGGAATGCTGACTAAAAACAAAAAAGCGGAAATCATCAAAGTTGATACGCTGGAAGTGACCGAGAAAAGTCTGGCGGAGAAAGAATCGGCTGAAGTTAAGGGACAAGCCATCGAACTTAAACTAAAGGATTTATTCGGCGGCGAACAATCGCTCGCGCAATATAAAGGCAGAATCGTCATCCTGAATTTCTGGGCGACTTATTGCGTTCCGTGTCGAAAGGAAATGCCGGATTTATCAGCTATTCAAAACGAATTCGCCGCGCTTGGCGTTCAGGTTATCGGCGCATCAACTGACGAAGCGGCTGACCGTCCAAAGGTTTTGCAATTTATAAAGGATGTCAAGATAAATTTCCCGGTCTGGCTGGGCGCGACATCAGCCGACACGCTGCGGTTCGGTGTTGGGACGGCTTTGCCCGCGACAGTAATTATTGATAAAGAAGGCAAAGTTTACAAAACGATTTCCGGCATCGTCAATCAAACGGATTTACGAAAAGATGTCGAGAAACTTTTGCAGGATGCAGAAAAGCAAGCGAAAATCGAATTAAAAAAATCATCGAAAATTTCCGATTCGCAAGCGTCGAGCGTTCCGAGCTGACCGCTCTGACCGGGCGAAGGTCGCGCCGTGAGCGGGACAGGACAGG
>CBDUBY010000428.1:0-2166 GCA_965365505.1 uncultured Pyrinomonadaceae bacterium
AAAGCATAGGAATTTAATCGCCGATAAACAAAAAAGACACGATCAAATTTAAGCTGAAGCTTAAATTTGATCGTGTCTTTTTTGTTTATCGGCGGCTATGCCTTTTTCCATTTAATTTCGATTTCCATTTCCTCCGCGCCGTCTTCGCTGCGTTCGTATTCAAACTCGACCGTGGCATACGGCGGAACGTAAATGCGCTCGCCCGCGATTTGGATTTCAAAAGTTTTGTCCTGTTCCAAAGCGTCGGCAAGGCGGCGCAGTTTGGCAACGACTTCCGTATTTGAATAACTTTTTTCGACATCAATTTCTTCGCTCATATCACCTCGCAGATTAAATTTTGTGTTCATACGTTAAATTATTTCCGCGTCCAAATCAAACGGGAAATCTTTCGGCAGCCCGATTTCGAAATCGAGTCGCCGGTTTTCCGTCGGATGATAAAAACTCAACTTGAAAGCGTGCAGGCAAAGCCTCAAAAATTCTCTGCCGCCGTATTTGTCGTCGCCGACAATCGGATGTCCGATGTGTGTGCAGTGCAGACGCAGTTGATTGGTTCTGCCCGTCACGGGTTCGAGTTCCAGCAGCGTCGCTTCCGCCGTTCTTTTTAACACTCGAAAATTTGTTCTGGCTTCTTTTCCGTCGGCGGTAATCAGCCAAACTCTCGCTTCCGCATCATGTCCGATAGGAGCGTCAATTGTGCCGGAATCTTCCTCAATTAAATTTTCGACAACGGCGAAGTATTTTTTTCCGACGAGTTTGTTTTGAAAATGTTTGCAAAGCTGCCGGTGAGCCTGCGGATTTTTGGCGATAACCATCAAACCCGAAGTATTTTTATCGAGCCGATGAACCAAACCGGCGCGAATGAAATTGTCCGACGCGGCGTTTTCATCGTTCAAATAATAAGTCAGCGCGTTCAAAAGCGTTCCGGTTCGGACGCCTTTGGTCGGATGAACGAGCATTCCCGACGCCTTGTTGATGACGAGAATTTCCGTGTCCTCGAAAACAATTTCGAGCGGAATCGCTTCGGGCATCATCGCCGTTTGCGCTGTCAAATCAACTGAAATTTCAACCGTGTCGCCAATTTTCAAATGATAACCGCCGGGCTGTATTTCGCCGTTAACTTTGCACTCGCCGTTTCTGATTAAATCATACAAATACATTCGGCTGACCGCCGTGATTTGATGATATAAAAATCGGTCGAGGCGATTTTTGCGGCTGGTTTCGGCAATTTGAAATTCGAGTTTGGTCGGCACGATTACAATAATTTTAACACTGCCCAAAGCGAAACGAGCGAAATGACAATCCACAAAAAAACGCCCTGCACCAGCGGTTTGACGCCGACTTTTTTCAATGTTTCTTTGGAGAGCGATGCGCCGATGAGAAACAGCGTCACTGTCAATCCGGCTTTTGCTAGCATGACGAGCGAGTCGAACACGCTCGACGGAAATTGAGACGGCATATATGTTCTGACAAGGGCGGCGAGCAGAAACAAAAAAATAAACCACGGAATCACGATTTTAGCTTTTTTCGAACGGTAAAAATACGCAAATAGAAGCGCGACCGGCGCAATCCAAAGCGCGCGTGCAAGTTTCACGGTCGTGGCGATTGCCAATGCTTCCGCGCCGTAAATCTGCGACGCGCCGACGACCGAGCTCGTATCGTGAATCGCAATCGCCGACCAGATGCCGAATTGATTCTGCGAAAGATTCAACCAATGACCGAGAGCCGGAAACGCCAACAGCGCGATTGAATTCAATATGAAAACCGTTCCCAAAGACACGGAAATTTCTTCTGCATCAGCTTCGATCGCCGGCGCGACCGCCGCAATCGCGCTGCCGCCGCAAATCGCCGTTCCGCTCGACACGAGCGCGGAAGTTTTGTCATTAACCTTTAATAATTTTCCGACGAAATAGCCGAGAATCAATGTTCCGAAAATCGTCGCTATCGTAAAAAGAATTCCCTGTTTTCCCGCTTGGTAAACGGCGTTCAGATTCATTCCAAAGCCGAGCAAGACAACCGAGGCTTGCAACAGGATTTTGGTGTATTTGGCAGTTTGTGCCGCGAATGGATTGCCGACTGCAAAGGCGAAAATCAAACCCAAAACGAGAGCAATCGGCGGCGAAGCAAACGGCGTTAGACAAGCGAAAATTAAAACAAAGAAAACGATTT
>CBDUBY010000429.1:0-2163 GCA_965365505.1 uncultured Pyrinomonadaceae bacterium
TTCGCCAAACCGAAATCGAGCAGCTTCGGTTCGCCGTCCGTCGTGACTAAGATGTTCGATGGTTTCAAGTCGCGGTGAACGACGAGATTTTGATGCGCGTAAGAAACGGCTCGGCAGATTTTCAAAAACAAGCGTAATTTTTCATCAACTGATAATTGTTGATTCGCGGCGAAATCGAGCAGCGGTTCGCCCTTGACGTATTCCATCACGAGAAAAAGCTCGCCCGTTTCGCTGACTCCGCCGTCGAGCAGTCGGGCGATGTTCGGATGATTTAACGAAGCGAGAATCTGCCGCTCGCGACGGAAATGACGTTCGATTTCGTCGTTCACAAAACTCTGCCGGATAATTTTCAGCGCGGCGCGCTGTTCAAATTCGCCGTCGCTGCGTTCGGCTAAAAACACTGCGCCCATTCCGCCGCGCCCGATTTCCCGCAAAACCGTGTAGCGTCCGAATCTGGTGAAATCGTATTTTTGGCGTTTGATTTCCGGGCGAGATTAACGGCGGTTTTTTCGATTAACGGTTCGGTGTCGTCGCTCGCGGCTTCGAGCAAAGACTTGACTTCGGCGAAAAGTTTCGCTCGCGCCCTATTGTTTGAAAACAAATTTTGTCTGGAGAAAACCTTATGAAATTCAATCAAATTGGTAAAAAATTATTTTTGACGGCGGCGATGTTTAGCGGTTTGTTAATCGCATACACGCTCGAAACATTCGCGCAAACTACGTTTATCGGCGATTACGACCGCCAGAATTTTGCCGCTCCGCTCGGATATTACGTCGAGCCGCAAAACAATCTTCCGGGCGACGCGACTCCGAATCGGCAGACTTATATGGTTTCGGGCGATTTGAACCCGGACGGTTCGATTATCGCAGGCGGCAGAATCCTTCGCAGCGACAAAGGCGATTTCTGGCTGCGGAAATTTACGGCTTCCGGCGCGGTTGATACGTCTTTCGGCAGCTGCAACGGTTACGTCCGAACCGTTTTTTCAACCGATTTTGTCGGAAATGGACAAAATTTGCTTCCAACCGTTCTTAAACGTTAGGCGGACGGCAAATTTCTCGCCGTTGACGGCGCGACCAATTATCCGGTGTCGCGCCTGAACCCGAACGGCTCGCCCGACAACTCGTTCGGCAACGTAAATTTTGACGGCAACGTGCCTAACACGAGAGGCAGGCTCAACATTTCCGTTAATACTTTTAACACGGCGAATGTTCAGCCCGGCATCGCCCAAATTCTTTTGCGTCCGAACGGCAAATTTAATTTGATCGGCACTGCCACCGCAAACGAAGGCGGCAACAGTCCGCGCTCGTTCGTGTCGCAGAACATTAACGTGTCGCGTAGCGGCGTTTTCAGCGATTTTACCAACGACGGTAAAACCGACATTGGCGTTTTCCGCAGCGGCACTTGGTATTATCTGAATTCGGCGAACAGCCAATTCAACGGCGTTTCCTTCGGGCAAGCGGGCGATACACCCGCGCCCGCTGATTATGACGGCGACAGCAAATCCGATATAGCGGTTTTCCGCCCGTCAAACGGTTATTGGTATCGGCTAAACAGTTCGACGGGCGCGTTTGTCGCTAATCAATTCGGGCAGAACGGCGATAAACCCGTTGCGGCTGACTACGATAATGACGGGAAAATTGATTTGACGATTTTCCGCGCGGGAACGTGGTATGGTTTGCGAAGTTCGGACAATTCGGTGTTCGGTGTCGCGTTTGGCGCAGCGACCGACACGCCCATTCCGGCGGCGTATCTGCCATAGTAAAGGAAAGTCCCAAGTCCCAAAGTCCCAAGTCCCGAGTCGAATGCGATTTCCGACTCGGGACTTGGGACTTTGGGACTTTCCTTTGCTATTCTCATAAAGTATGAACATCGGCATTACGGTCTATCCAACTTACGGCGGCAGCGGAATCGTCGGCTCGGAACTGGGGCGCGAACTCGCCCTGCGCGGTCATAACGTCCATTTTATTTCCTCGATGTTGCCGACGCGCCTGACGGAACTCAACGAGCGCGTGCGCTTTCACGAAGTCGAGATGATGACCTATCCGCTGTTCGAGCATCAACCGTATGATTTGGCACTGGCGACGAAAATGGCGACCGTCGCGCGGGCTGAAAAACTCGATTTGCTGCACGTTCACTACGCGATTCCGCATTCGATTTCGGCGA
>CBDUBY010000430.1:0-2145 GCA_965365505.1 uncultured Pyrinomonadaceae bacterium
TGAAGCATTGCCTGAACTTGTCCGCCGTTTGTCTCTGCGCCAACCGTGCGAATCGCGCTTACCATCACCTCAAACGGAGTTTTGATTTTCGCGCGGTAATTTTCAGGCGCGAAAAATTCCCGGTCGGTGAACAAAGCCCGCAGCGTGGTTTTGATGTCGCCTTTTGAATCTTGAAATGCCTTCGCCACGTTTTTTACCAACGCTTCGCTCGGATTGTCGGAAACGAATTTGACCGCCAATTTTCGAGCGATGAATTTCGCGGTTGACGGATGATTGACCAAAACGTCAATCACCTTCAAACCGTCTTTCATTCCGCCTTCGTTGATTTTTTGTCCGAGAACCGTTTTCTCGCCTCGATCGTGAGCGCGCTCGTTAAAGAAAAATTCTCCCGATTCGGCATCTTCGGGCAAACCGGCAAGACGCGCCAGACGAGTTACGCGACGGTCTTCCGTGCCGTTCGCCATACTCGCAAAAGCGCGGCGATAACCGCGCGGGTCAACGATTGTCCAACCGGTAAAGGCGCGAGCGACTTCTTTGATGTCCGTTTGCGTATAGCCGCCTTCGACGCCGAGCGTGTGCAGTTCCATAACTTCGCGGGCGTAGTTTTCGTTAATGCCGCGCTCGCGTCGTTTCGGCTGTTTTTGGTTCGCTTGATTTTCTGTAATGCGCGCGTCGAGTTCCGCGTCCGTCAAACCGTATTGCCGTTTCAACTGCTCGCGCCGCTGTTGATTCATCTGTCCGTTTTGATTGGCGCGGCGATTCAAATTTCCGGCGCGTCCGGCGTTCATATTCGGCGTGACCGATTCAAAATTGTCGAGATAAAAAAGCATCGCGGGCGATTGCGCCGTCGCCGTCAGCAAATCTTTGAAATTCCCTAAAGCGTTCGGGCGAATCACATCGCGGTCATATTCGGGCAAAAACCAGCGCGTCGCCGCTTTGTTCGCATAGACGTTAAAATGATTCGTCCAAAAATCAACCATCACTTCGTTCAACTGTCGTTCGGAATAAACCGCCCGCAAAATACGCGACGCGGTTAATTGCTGCGTGATTTGCTGCGGTCTGCCGAGATTGTATTTTCGATAAAGCGCGGCGATTTCCTGCTGATATTTCTGCCGGTCAGCTTCGCTCAATTGCGCCGCGTCTTTTTCGGCGTTTGGCATCGCCATTTGGTCATCACCGGATTTCGCCTGATTGTTCTTTTGATTTTTCCGTTTGAGTTCCGCCGCTTCACCTTTGTTGAGATTGTTCTTTTGCGCGACTGCCAGCAGAACGCCTGCCGGATTCGGATATTTCGTGAAAAGTTCCTGGTTAGACAATTTCAAAACGTCGAGATTATTTACCTTCGCGTCGGCAGCCGCATCGCTAATCGAAGCGGCATTTAACTGCTGCTCGATGTATTTATTGATGCCTATTGCCTTGACCCGTTCGACATCGCCGTCACGCGCGCCGAAACCCAGACGGTTGAGAACGTGCAGAATTTTCTGATCTTCGGTCAACGGTTTCGCCGATGGCTTCGACATATTTTGGGCATTCGCGCCCGTTGAAAAAATCGGACTGAACATCGCCGCCAGCATCAAAACGGCGGTGAATTTTTGGATTAGAGAAAATTTCGTATTCATTTATTTACCTCGAAAATTTATGAGTGCTTTGGAATTGCCAAACAATTTATCTGCTAGCTTAGACGCCGGAAAAGCGAAAATAGATGAAGAAAAATTGTCAGAGATTGTAAATGTATTATGAGAATTGGTTTACTTCTCGACGCGCCTGAGCAGTGATAGCTGATAATTGACAGATAAAATCTGCCCGCTATTACGAAGATTTAGTTCTTTATAAAAGAGATTCGAGAACAAAACAGCAACCGACAAAAGACAACGGGCAACGCCCTAACCGACATCAAAAGTATCGTAATTTTTCCGCAAATAAGTTAAACTATCAGCAATTTTTCCGGCATAAAGGAAGTGACCAAAATGAAATTAACCAAAGTTCTGTATTCCATCTGCTTCGCTCTGCTTTTCGCGTTTTCGGCTTTCGCACAGGAAAGTTTTACGGACGCGAATGTTGATTACACATTCGATTTGCCCGAAGCCAAATGGAAGCAAACCGTTAAGCCTTCGACGACCAGCCCGAACGTCGAATACGTTTACG
>CBDUBY010000431.1:0-2144 GCA_965365505.1 uncultured Pyrinomonadaceae bacterium
TTTTATAGAAATAATTCATTTTTGAACGTTTTGATAATGCTCCAACTTCCGATAAAGTGTCTTTCTTCCAATATTTAATAATCTCGAAGCGCGTGATTTGTCGCCGCTCGTGTAATCTAAAGCTAATTCAATCGCGTTTTTTTCGATTTCTTCCATTGTCGCGGGGAATTCGACTTCGAGGCTGATCGAGCGTCCTTCGCTGGCGGCTTTGGCGCGTTCTTGTCTGGCTTGGGCGAACGATTCAAAAGCGCGTCGGCTAATCGCTTCGGGCAGATCGTCGAGTTCGATTTGTCGTCCCGAAGCGATGATGACGGCGCGTTCGATGGCGTTTTCGAGTTCGCGAACGTTACCCGTCCATTCGTAATTGACGAGAGCGCGAAGGGCTTCCTTGGAAATTCCCGACACGAAGCGTCCGGTTTTTTCCTTGTAGAGTTCGAGAAAATGAAAAACGAGCAGATGAATGTCTTCAGGGCGCGTTCGTAGCGGCGGCACGACGATTGGGAAAACAGACAGGCGATAAAATAAATCTTTGCGAAACGTGCCTTGTTCGACGGCTTTGTCGAGGTCAACATTCGACGCGGCAACGACACGCGCATCGGTTTTGATGACATCGCGCCCGCCGACTCGCGTAAATTCGCCGTCCTGCAAAACTCTTAAAAGTTTAACCTGCGCCGAAAGCGACATTTCGCCGATTTCATCCAGAAAAAGCGTGCCGCCGTCGGCTTCTTCAAAACGTCCTTGTCTTTGCGAACGCGCATCAGTGAACGCGCCTTTTTCGTGTCCGAAAAGCTCAGATTCAAGCAGAGTTTCAGGAATCGCGCCGCAGTTTAATTTGATATACGGCTTGTTTTCGCGTCCTGAATTGTAATGAATTAAATTTGCTAAAAGTTCTTTTCCCGTTCCCGATTCGCCCTGAATTAAAACGGTCGTGTTAGTATCGGCGACGTTTAGAGCGAGTTCAATCGAGCGGCGAATTGATTCGGCTTGCCCGACGATTTCGCTGTGTTTTTGATGAAGTTCGCTTTTTAAGCGCATCACTTCGGCGGAAAGTTGATCGCGTTCCAAAGCCGTGCCGATTTGGTCGGAAATTCCTTCGACGAGCGCGATGTCGTGTGTTTCAAAAGGCTTGGCGCGTTCTTCGCTCCATACGAAACCGAGCAAACCGAACGCCTGACCGCCGACGCGCACGGGCGTAACCAATGCGGACTTTCCGCCAAGCTGTGAATTAAAAATCAGACGAATCGCAAACGGCAATTGTGTATCAACAATCTGCATCGTCTTGCCTTCGCGCAAAATATCGCCGAGCGCGGGAAAAGGTTCGATGTCGAGCGATTGATTGTGTTGTTCGATCATCTGCAAAACCGCGTTCGGCTCAACATCCGGCGCAGATTTAAATGAAGCGAGAGAAATTTTTTTGCCTGTTTGGTCAAGCACGCCGAGCGCACCGTAATCTGCGCCGACCAAATTGATGGCGCGTTCCAACACTTTGGATGAAACAATATTAAATTCCGAATGAGAATTGAGTGTGTTGGCGATCTCCAAAAGCGCGTTGGTGCGTTTTGTTTCCTGTTCCTGCGCGACGTAAAGACTTGTATATTGATAACCGATGGCAAGCTGCTGCGCGATTGATTCGAGAAAGGAAATTTCTTCATCAAGCCATTCGCGCGGCGAATGTGTGTCGTGCAGACCCAGCAGTCCGAGAACATTTCCGCTTAAAATAATCGGCACAATCAAAAGCGAGCGCGTTTCCAATGCTTTTGCGAAAAAACGCAGCGTTGCATCCTTCGCCTTTGATGTGTCGTTAATGCGAATCGGTTTGGAAACGTCGAAATATTCACCGAGTTTTTCCGCATCAATCGGAATCGTCGTGCCTTCCGAAACGGGAACATCTTCCGAAGCCCGCCATTCGTGGCTGATACGAAGTTCGCTGTCATTTGTAAGCTGCAAAAGATCGCAACGGTCAGCCTGCATCATTCGTCCGAGTTCTGAAACGACAACGTGCAGAAAGCGTTCAAGGTCAATGTTCGTCGGCAAATCACGTGCTAATCTTTCGATAATCGCTTCACGCGCTTCGTGCATTTTGATTTTGCGTTCAAGCGAAAGCGACGGCGATGTTTCGAGTTCGATTTTCATAAGTCATTTAA
>CBDUBY010000432.1:0-2143 GCA_965365505.1 uncultured Pyrinomonadaceae bacterium
GCCAAAGTCAGTTTCGCCAACTGCGCTTTCATATACTCGTTGAAATTCGGAATGCCGTAATACTTTGAATCGAGCGCGTAGCCGAGTTCCAAATCTTTGGTTTGCGTCAGGATGTTAACGTATTTCGACAGAAAATCTCTGGTTTCCTCAAAAGTCTGCTGGTCGAGTCCGTTTTTTACGAGCTTGTCGTATTCATAAAGCGCGGCGCGCAAAGTAAAATTCGCGTTCTGCGGTTCGACGGGACGAATCCAGATTTGGAAAATCTGCGATTGGCGGGCGATGTTCGGGTCTGGATCGAACTGAAACATTCCGCGCGGGAAGTATTCGATGTAGGCGTAATCGCCGTAATTCAAACCGCGCAGTTCGCGCAGACGACCGTAAAGATAACTGTTCGACGAGCGATGCTGTCCGAAATACGAAGCGACCAGCGCGAGCGCGGCGTAATCTTTATGCGCGCGGTTGACTGCAATCGGAAAGCCCATTGAGATTGCCGTCGCGCGCGTTTCGCGTTTCACGATGTCAATCTTCATTCCGTCCGACAGATTCGGCGTGACGGTTTTGGTTGTTGCCTTTTCGCCCTTCGGCAGTTTTGCAAAGTCCGACGTCATTTGATCGAAAAACTTTCTGTCCAGCCCGCCCGACGCGCCGACGACGAGATTTGCCTGCGTGTAATTCTTCGCGTAGAAATCTTTGACATCCTGCAAGGTCAAACTTTCGAGGGAAGAAATTTTGCCAGCCGAATGATTTTCGTAAGCGGTTCCGGCGTAGATGATGTTGTAGAGGCGTTCCTTGCCGAGTTCCTCGTCGTTGTTTTCGCGCAAGCCGGTTTTCAGATAATCAATCTGGTTTTTTTTGATGCGCGAGAAATCATCTTCCCGAAAGCCCGGATCGAGCAGCATCTGGCTGATGATTTCATAATACTTTGCCAGATTATCAACGTGCGTCTGCCCGACGAACGTCGTCATTTCCTTGTCCACCTGCGAGCCGAAGCCGCTCGCCATCGGGTTGAAAAGTTCGGTGATTTGTTTGTTGGTCAGTTTTTTGCTGCCGCCTTCGGAAATCATCGAGGCGGTCAGACTCGCCACGCCTTCCTTGCCCGCCGGATCGTGCATCGAGCCAACCAGGAATTGCAGGCGTAAAGAAACGAGCGGCGAGCTGCTCGGCTGAAAGACGTTTGGAGAAGTTTTCATAGATTCGGTTTTCTGCGCGAAAATGGGCAGCGCGAACGCGAAGATCAGAAAAGCGGTCGCTATTTGCTTGATGTTGAGTGAATTATTTTTCATTATTTCGTTTCTCCTTTTTTCGTCGCCAGCGTCACGATTGTTTGGCTGTTGTCCACAAAATACTTCGCCGCCATCTTTTTAATGTCGTCGGGCGTGATTGAATCATAGAGCGCGAAAACTTTATCAATCGTTTCGGGCGAGCGGCGCAGAGCGACGAAACGCGCCAGCGTATCGGCAATCGCGTCGTTGCTGTTCATCGCCATCGCAAAGCCGTAGCGGTTGCGCGAGCGGATTTCGTCGAGCTGTTTCTGCGGCACGGCTTCCATCGAATAGCGTTTGTAGGTTTTGATAATCTCGTCGCGCACGTAGTTCAAATCCTTTACATCTCTGACTTGCGCGTAAGCGGTGAACAGTTCCGGGTCAATGTTGTTGTCGGTTCCCGCGCCGATGAAGACGGCTTTTTGTTCTTTGTCAACGAGCCGGTCGTAGAGTTCCGAGTTTCTGCCGAAAGCGATGTCGCTTAATAAATCGAGCGCGGCTTTGTCTTTTTCGGTTTCGGAAAACGCCGGTGCGCGGTAAGCGACCATCACAATCGGGAGCGTTTCCGAAGCCCAGTCAATATGTTTGCTGCGCGGTTCGGTCTGCGTAGGTTCGGCGGGAATTTCCTGTTTATAATCGCCGCGTTTCCAATCGCCCCAATACTTTTTGACCATCGAGAGAACTTCCGGCTGTTTCACATCGCCGACAACGACAATCGTCGCGTTTTCCGGTCGGTAAAAGCGGTTGAAAAACTGCCACGCATAATCATATTGATTCGGATAATCCTTAATGTCGGCGAGATAGCCCATCGTCGTGTGGCTGTAAGTGTGTTTGCGAAACGCGGTTTCGCGCATCACTTCGTTCATTTTGAAAAACGGGCT
>CBDUBY010000433.1:0-2133 GCA_965365505.1 uncultured Pyrinomonadaceae bacterium
CGGGAAAATCGTCTGGAAGCGGCAACTGAAAGAAACCGACGCGCCGATTAATTTACAGCTTTTGAGCAAGTCGAAAGTCTTTTTCGAGAACAGCAAAGGAATTTACGAAGTTTCTCTCGCGGATGGAAATTTAATCAAACTGCCCGCCATCGAAGGCACACAATTTGTCATCAGCCCGGACAAAACGAAAATGGCGTTTTCAAACGCGAATCGAATACTCGTTTCTGCGGCGGCGAACGGCGCGAATAAAAAAACGGTTTTTGAACTTCCCGAAAGCTGGAAGAAGGGCGTGCGCTCGCTAAAGTGGTCGCCGGACGGAAAGCGGCTGCTTCTCTTTGATGAAGAGCGTCTGCTGCTCGTTCATTTAAGCGCAGAGTTTTAAGAAGCAGAAACAATTCGCGCTTCAAAATTTTACGGAGAAAAATTTTATGAAAAACACAATTATTATCGCAATCTTTTACTGAGCAGTTTTGCATTACTTTTAATTTCGAGTTCCTCGGCGTTTGCCGCGTCGGTCGTCCGCAGCGGCAAACGATAAGGACGGCAAATCCGACATCGCCGTTTGGAGACCGTCGCCGGGAACTTAATGTTAACGTAAGTTCGGGATAAGAATGAAACGCCGTCATCTTGACGGCAATGATTGCGCTGTGCAATCTAACGGCGTTGATAAGCGTTCAAATAGAATTTAACCAAACACCATTTGAACGCTGTCGCGTTCATTGCCGTCAAGATGACGGCGTTCCATTTGCTCGATTCTTATCCCGAACTCACGTTAATGTTACCTGAAAAGCTCGAACGGACAATTCACGGCGGCGGCTTTCGGCGCGGCGGACGACATTCCAATCGGCTCGTCAATTTGATAATGACCGTGAGAGGACGAGAAAATGAAAAACGAAAAATTCGATTATTTGTTCTTTGTCATCGTCGTCGCGCTGCTGCTTATTCTGGCACTCGCCGCGCACGGGCAGACAGCGAGCAGCGGCGCGTTCACGCTTGAAAAAACCATCGTCGCAGGAGGCGGCGGCGAAACAAGGCAAAATGCTTCGCTGCACGCATCGCCAATCGCCTGACAAATCGTCGCCGCGAACCTTTCGACCGGCGGACAATTCTCTCTTTGCACAGGCTTCTGGACAGCGGGCGCGTCTCGGCAACATTTGTGCGCTCGAAAGACGATTTAAATTTAATGAGCAGAGCCGAATTACGATTGACTATCACAATTCGGCGCTGCTCATTACTCTATTGATTTCTGAAGATGATTCAACTTTGCACTTTATCGCCATCGCTCATCTGCAAGCGTCCGGTCAAACTGGCGATAACGGTTGCGAGTTCGTCGGGCTCGACCGGCTTGGCGACGTGGTTTTGATAGCCGGAAGTTAAGGCTTTCATTCTGTCCTGAGCGCGCGTGAAGGCGGTCAGCGCGATTGCCGGAACGTCACGGTGTTGCTTATCGGGCAGAGCGCGAATGCGGCGAATCAGCGAATAACCGTCTTCGTCGGGCATTCCGATGTCGGAAACCATCACGTCGGGATGTTTTTCCCGAAGCGTGTCGAAGGCTTGCTCGGCAGAATTTGCCGTGACGACCGTTGCGCCGAAAAATGTCAGCGATTGAACGAGCAGTTGGCGCGTGTCTTCTTCGTCGTCAACGACGAGAACGAGCATTCCGTCGAGATTCCATTCGGGTTCGTTTTCCAAAACCGTGACTCGTTTTCTCGTTTCCTGTTCTTCGTCGGGCGGCACGACCAGAGGCAGCCGCACGACAAAGGTCGAGCCTTTGTTTTCGCCGCCGCTGAAGGCGTGAACCGTGCCGCCGTGCATTTCCGTGATGTGACGAACGATTGCCAAACCGAGTCCGAGTCCGCCGAATTTTCTGATGCTCGATGCGTCGGCTTGCCGAAATCGGTCGAAGACGTGCGGCAGAAATTCTTCTTTGATGCCAACGCCGGTGTCTTTGACGCGGATTTCAACGAAATCTTCGTCGCGCTCGATTTCGAGTCGGACAATGCCGTCGTTCGGCGTGAACTTGATGGCGTTTGAGAGCAGATTCCAGATAACTTGCTGCAAGCGATTCGGGTCGCCGGAGATGTGACTAATGCCGCTTTCGCCTTTGATTTCGATTTTTATTCCTTTGGCTTC
>CBDUBY010000434.1:0-2112 GCA_965365505.1 uncultured Pyrinomonadaceae bacterium
TGACGACATCTTTGCCGCGAAAGAAAAATCCGTCGCAGGTCGCGCACGCCGAAACACCGTTGCCGCCTAAACCGACGGGCGCGGGTTCTTCGCCCGGAACGCCGATCCATTTAGCGGACGCGCCGGTCGAGATGATCAAAGTTTCGGCTTTAATTATAGTCGAGATTTCTTCGCTGTCCTGACTTTCCTTGGCGTAAAGCGTGAACGGACGTTCTAATAAATCAACGCGGTCAATCCAGACGTTTAAGATTTCCGTGCCGAAGCGTTCGGCTTGAGCGCGAAATTCGTTCATCAATTCCGGTCCCATAATTCCTTTGGAAAATCCGGGATAATTTTCGACATCGGTCGTGATGGTTAATTGTCCGCCCGGCTGCGGTCCGTCAATGACGATTGGTTCCAACTGTGCGCGTGAAGCGTAAATGGCGGCGGTCAAACCTGCCGGACCCGAACCTAAAATAACGACTTTGCGATAGATTTTCTTTTCTGACATATAAATTTGTAAACTTTTTTTGATTTCCGAAATCGCGGCGCGATATGAAATTTTTGCCGACGATTCTAGTATAACCAGCCAATGGCAGGTTAGTCGAACTTTGCCGCGAGCAGTTTTTAATCGGATGATTTAGCAAAGTGGTCGGTTAAATTTCCGGTTTTTTGCAAAATCAGTTCAACCTTTGTAACCACTTGTGTTAAACTTTTCCACGTTTTATTAATTTCTCTGGCAACCTAAACTTGCTATGTCAACGAATACATCTCCTCAACACGAGGAAAAACGGTTTGCACTGCGGATGGCACTGCGTCTGCCGATTGTTGTTTCAGGTCGCGCGGACGACGGCGCGGCGTGGAGTGAGCCGACCGAAACCGACGATATTTCGACGACCGGAACACTATTTCATTTGAACCAACAGGTTTCGGTCGGCGAAAATCTTTACCTGCGCTCGCATCGTCCCGACGGCGTTCCGGTCGAAGTCAAAGCCGAAGTCGTGCGTATCGCGCCAGCGGTCTACGGCACGGCGCGCGTCGGTGTGAACATTATTGAACCAAAGGAAAATTGGCTGCGCCTGTTCGTCGCTTGGGTCGCCGACGACCAATCCGAAGAGGAAGAGTAAAAGTGGAGAGTAGAGATTAGAGAGCGAAGAGTTAAAAATAAACTAACTCTTCGCTCTCTAATCTCTACTCTCCACTTAAAATTTATGAAAAATTACGAAACTATTCTTGTCGAAAAACGCGCGAGCGTTGCGGTTTTAACCATCAATCGTCCCGATAAATTAAATGCTTTGAGTTCGGCTGTTCACCGCGAAGGTGTGGAAATTTTAGATCAATTGAAAAACGATTCGACGGTTCGCGTGGTGGTCATCAAAGGCGCGGGCGAAAAAGCGTTCGTTGCGGGCGCGGATATTTCCGAGTTCGCCGATGCAACGCCCGTCGAGCAACGCGACATAATGAATTCGCGCTCGCTCTTTACAGTTCTCGATACGTTTCCGAAACCGATAGTTGCGATGATAAATGGCTTTTGTCTGGGCGGCGGCAACGAATTGGCAATGGCTTGCGACATAAGAATCGCGTCAAGCAATTCGCGTTTCGGACAGCCGGAAATAAACCTGGGAATTATCTGCGGCGGCGGCGGAACGCAGCGATTGACCAGATTAATCGGCGAATCAAAAGCGATGGAATTGATTTTGACCGGCGATATGATTGACGCGCAAACCGCTTTTGATTACGGCTTGGTCAATTACATTTACGCGCCGGAAGAACTCGAAGCGAAAACAATGGAACTGGCAAATAAAATCGCCGAGAAATCGCCCATCGCACTGCAGATGTCCAAAGAAGCCGTAAAATTCGCCGCCCGCTCGAATATGGACGAAGGCTTACGTCGCGAAATTGATTTGTTTGCAATTTGCTTTTCAACCGAAGATAAACGCGAAGGCGTAGCGGCGTTCCTGGAAAAACGCAAGCCTATTTTTACAGGTAAATAACATTACGAATAACGAATTTCAAATCGATTTCAGGAACTGATTTGCTCATTCGCCCATTCGTAATTTATAATTCGTAATTGATTCACGGGGTCGTAGCTCAGCTGGGAGAGCGCATGACTGGCAGTCATGAGGTCAGGGG
>CBDUBY010000435.1:0-2104 GCA_965365505.1 uncultured Pyrinomonadaceae bacterium
TAGGAATAAAAGCAATCATCTTCCCCGACCAATCGCCGAACCAAATCTTAAACGGCTACGCGAAGGGCGCGATGCCCGACGAATACACGGGCGGCGTTGGCGCGGAAGGCGTGGCGAATCTGAAACGGTTTGTCGAAGCGGGCGGCACACTGGTTTTTCTCAACCGCGCTTCAAACTTCGCCATCGAACAATTCAATTTGCCGGTCGTGGACGTAACGAAAGGCGCGAGCCGCAAAGATTTTTACATTCCCGGCTCGATTCTGCGAACCGAATTGGACACGACAAATCCAATCGCCAAAGGAATGCCCAAAAATTCAATCGCGTGGTTTGAAGATTCGCCCGCGTTTGAAATCAAAACCGACCCGCTGGCTTTAACGAACAATTTCAAAATCATCGCTTCGTATCCGAAAAATCCGAAAGACATTTTGCTTTCCGGCTGGGCTTTGGGCGCGGAACGACTCGCGGGCAAAGCGGCGTTGGTCGAATTCACCGTCGGCAAAGGAAAAATCGTTTTGTTCGGCTTTCGCCCGCAATATCGCGGACAAAGTTTAGCCACGTTTCCGCTTTTGTTTAATGCGATTTCAAACTAAAAGATTTCATTTTTAACGAACTATGATTCCAGAAATTCCCGCGTCGTGGCGCAAGCATCTCGCCGGTGAACGAGAAAAACCATACTTTGCGGAACTCGAAAAATTCGTCGCCGACGAGCAGGCGCATCACACGATTTTCCCGCCAGCCGATAAAATTTTCACCGCTTTGAAGCTGATTTCGTTTGAAGACACGCGAGTTTTGCTGCTCGGTCAAGACCCGTATATTCAGAAAGGGCAAGCGCACGGATTGGCTTTTTCGGTTGAAGACAAACAGGCGCGAATTCCGCCGTCGCTTCGTAACATTTTCAAAGAATTAAAAGCAGACGTTAATGTCGAACCGCCGCCGCACGCCAACTTAACCGATTGGGCAAAGCAGGGAATTTTAATGCTCAATGTCGTTTTGACCGTGCGCGAAGGACAATCAAATTCGCATAAAAATAAAGGCTGGGAAAAGTTTACCGACGAAATTATTCGTCTCGTTAGCGACAAAAAGGAAACCGTCGTTTTCGTTTTGTGGGGCAAGCCCGCGCAAAAGAAAATTCCTTTGATTGATACAGAAAAGCACGTCATTGTTCAGGGCGCGCATCCTTCGCCGCTGGCGCGAGGTTTTTTAGGCAGCCGTCCGTTTTCCAAAATCAATCAAGCTCTCAAAAACGCGAATCGCGGCGAAATTGACTGGCGCATCGGTGATTGATTTCAACGGCGGAAAATGGATAAACCGATTTCTGCAACTACCGAAAATCAAAATTCGTTGTATCATCATTGAACACGGAGTAAATTTGAATGACCGGATTGATGACAATTTTTCTGGTAATCGGCGCGATTGGTTTGATATTTCTGTTAATTTCGCTTGTCGTCGGCGACGTTTTTGAAGCGTTAGGTTTTGATTTCGATTTGGACGCAAGCCACGATTTCGGCATTTTTGACAGCCGCGTGATTGCCGTTTTCTTAACGGCGTTCGGCGGTTTCGGCGCAATCGGCGCGACGCTCGGCTACGGCGCGTTTGCCGGTTCGCTGTTCGGTTTGCTCGGCGGTTTTATCTTCGGCGCGATAGTTTTTTATTTCGGAAAACTGCTTTACAACCAACAATCTTCGAGCTCGGTCAGCAACGAACATTTAATCGGGCGCACGGCGCAGGTCGTCGTCGGCATCAAGCCCGACGCGCTCGGACAAATTTCCTGCCGCGTCGGTGAAGAACGAGTCGAAAAACTCGCCCGCACCAGAAACGGCGAAGAAATAAAAGCCGGCGAACTTGTCCGCATCGAATCAATCGGCAGCGATTCGGTCATTGTCAGCGTTGACGACGGAAGTCGCGGGTTTCTGCAATTTTCCGAAAAGAGTTGAAATTCATTTTGTTTCAGATTAAAATTCGCACAACCTAAAATCAAAAAATAAGTTTTGATTCGCTCGGTCGAAAAAATCGGCTGTTCGTGTATCAAGTTTCAGCTTGCAAAATTTTGGCAAGCGTAATGTGAGGTAAATCAAATGTTTGAATCTTCAATTTTAATAATAGT
>CBDUBY010000436.1:0-2103 GCA_965365505.1 uncultured Pyrinomonadaceae bacterium
AAATATTTCCGCCGGAACTTAGATGAACTGAGAAATATCGGTAATCGCCATCTTCCAAATCCGATGTGTAGACTGCGAAGTCGGCGCGTCCGTCGCCGTCGTAATCGCCGACGACAGGTTTGTCTCCGGGTGTTCCAAATTGGAAGGAAGTGAATTGATTGGTTACCAAATTGAAGACATACCAAACGCCGTTTGATGGTCGCCAGACGGCAATCTCGCTTCGCCCGTCGCCGTCGAAATCAGCCGGTTGCGGAACGTCTTCCGGCAAGCCGAAAGCGAATCCCAGAAATCCGAATTGGCTTCTTTGCAGATACCAGATTCCGGCGCGATAAACGGCGATGTCGGTTTTGCCGTCGCCGTCGTAATCGGCGGGCGCGAGCTTGTCAGTCGCCAAACCGAACTGCACGGCATCGAATCCGCCGTTCGCGCGGTTGAGATACCAAGTTTGGTTAGACGGTCGGAAAACCGATAAATCGGCGCGTCCGTCGCCGTCGTAATCAAAACTTGAAGTAACCGGACTGCGGATAACGGTAACGGAATTCATCCACGCGGGATTGTCGGGAACGCTGTCGGTGGTTTCAAAAACCGGAACGATAGTGCCGAGTAGTTTGATTTTTACGCGGTTGTTTGTTCCCGGCATTCCGACGGAAGCGGGATTTGAACGCGCTCCGAAGGCGTCGATGTCGTGTATTTGATTGTTGCTGAAACGGCAGTTTCGCAGTTCGACGTTGACCATGTTGTTCGACGTTCCGTTCTCGAATGAAGTATTTTCACCGCCGGGTACGACCAGACCACCGAAATCGTTAAAGCCGGAGTCGTTAATGCCGTTGTTGTTTTCAAAAACGTCGCCATACCCCGTGAAACTGACGGTATTTCCATTGGCGACATTCGAACCCGCACTCACGCCGCCGAGAACGACCCCGCCGACCCCGTTTTCAAAGAATCGGTTGCCCGAAGAAAAAATCGTCACGGCGTTACTCGATTGGTTGTTGGTAACGATAAATCCGTGGTCGTTGTTATAGCTGCGGTTGCCCGCAAGAGTAGCATTGATGATACCGCCATTCGCTCCAGTATTATTGGCGATGCGAATACTTTCGCCCGCTGCAATTTGGTTGTTATAAAAATCATTATCAATGATCTCCGCATTGATGAGGCGACCTACCTGCGCCGCTCCGACATTTCGGACATCCAATCCGCGCTGGCTGTTGGTCGAAGCGACGTGAGCAACGCGAATGTTAGTTGTTGTCGAAGCGAGTTCGGTCCCGATATTTGAAGCTCCTCTGATGGCATTTCGAGCCGTCAGCCATTCGATTGCATTGGTTCCTCTACCCATTCTGATTGCTCCGGTCAGCGGAACCGGCGGTGCGCTGTTGAATGAACTCGTCGGTAAATTAATCGCGTCAATAATCACCGCGCCGCGATCACCGACCACGCCGCGCAAAGACATATTTTCCTGAAGTTCGAGCCGTCCGCTGTTCGGACGCGGCGTGCCGTTCGCGTCCGTTGCGGAGAGTAGATAAATGCCGGGTGCGATAATAATTTGGCTGCCCGCGTTGGCGGAATTATTGACGGCTGAATAAAGTTCTTCGATGTTGGTTACACTAACCGAAGCGACGCTCACAAAACTGAATTTTGTTGAATTGGAAATCGAATAAAGATTATCTTTGAATTCGGTCGCCAATTGCGCCCGAATTGTCGTTGTGAAAGCGGCTAATGTGAAAATTATTGAAGCGGCGACGAAAAGCCGCGTTGCTGTAAATTTTATCCCGTTCATAAATATCTCCATTTTTACTTTCTAATCATTTCGTCGGCTGTTGTACTGCAAGGGTTTATTTAGCCTAATTACCCAAAGCCTTCAAACAACCGACGTTTTGCGTTATGCAGTTTCAACAATAACGAACGGAGGTTGATTACGTCTTTGATAAACTTTCCTGATTTTCTCCTTAATTTCTCTGTCCATGAAATGAACGGCGAAGAGAAACATTTTTACAGATTTAAGTCGTTTCGGCTCGATGTCGGAGAGCGGCAATTACTTTATCACGGCACTGTTATACCGCTTGCGCCGAAGATTTTCGATGTGCTTGTCGCGCTGGTCGAGCGCAA
>CBDUBY010000437.1:0-2100 GCA_965365505.1 uncultured Pyrinomonadaceae bacterium
CGCAATCTTTGCCGTCAAGATGACGGCGTTCCATCCTTATCCCGAACTCACGTTAAACTAATGTGATTTATAATCAATCGGGTCGAAAAATTTCTTCAGTTACAAAAATAAATTTATGGCAAACGAAAAGAAAGACGAAGCGGCGAAACAAAAAGAAGATAATGAAAGAACCGGCACATTAGCCGGAGTCGCGGGCGGCGCGCTTGCCGGCGCGCAGGTCGGAACGGTTTTAATGCCGGTCGTCGGAACATTTGCCGGCGCGATAGTCGGCGGCGCATTAGGCAGCAAAGTCGGCAAAAAATACGGCGGCGCATTGCTCGATAAACTCGGCTCGAAAGAATCGAGCGAAGCCGCGACCGAAGATAAAAAAGATGTGACGGCGGAATTAGAACGGCTGGCTGATTTGCATAAGAAAGGAATTTTGAGCGACGAGGAATTTAAAGCCGCTAAAGCGTCCTTGCTCGGTTTATAACGGCGATTCGCGCTGCCATTTTTGAAACTATCGAAAACGTGAGAACCGATGCCTCGGATAAAAACTGAAGAAACTCGTCGGCTGCCGATTCGCTGCCGTCGTCAGAGATGACGCGGACGGCAACAAACGGCACGTGGTTCATCGAACAAACTTGCCCGACCGCGCCGCCTTCCATCTCGGCGGCGACCGCTCCGAATTCGCGCTGCAGCCAGCGAACTTTTTGCGGGTTGGAAACAAAAGCGTCGCCGGTGGCAATCGTCCCGACAATCAAATTTCGATTTTTAATTTCCCGCTCGTCAAGCTGCTCGAAAACTTCGGCGGCGATGTGGACGAAAGCGGAATCGGCTTCGAGCAATCTGGCGACGTTCGGAATTTCTCCCGCTCGCCTGCCGAACGAAGTCAAATCAACGTCGTATTGCACGACAAAATTTGAAACCACCACATCGCCGCGCCGCAGCGTCGGGACCAGACTGCCCGCCAAACCGGAAATAATCACGCCCTGCACGCGAAAGCGGTCAATGAGAATCTGCGCGGCGACGGCGGCGTTGACCTTCCCGATGCCGGATTTAACCAGCACGACCTTTTCACCGTTTAGCGAACCGACGTGAAAATCAATCGTTGCGTGGCAAATTGTTTCCGCAATTTGCAGACTCTCTTTGAAAAGCAGCACTTCTTCTTCCATCGCGCTGATTAAACCAATCATAATAGTTTTAATCTTTCGGCGTAACCTGTTTCACCGGGCTTATAAATTTCGCTCTGATTTTAACGCTTCTCTCTAAATTGTCGGCGTTCTCCAAAATCTTCAGGCGCAAATCTTTATCCAAATTCGGATTGTCCGCCAGAAATTTGTTGACGATTGCCAGAGCCTGTTCGCTTTTCTGTCCGCCGATAAACGCCGCGAGCCAGCCGTTGACGAAAAAGATTTTGCGGTTCTTTTTCAGATTAGGCAATTCCGCCAGAGATTTTTCAAGATAAGGTAAGGTCAAATCAGAATGGCGCGGCGTGTTCCAAATATTGAACGCCGCTTCGATATAGCTTTCGCTCAAATCTTTGTTTTCAGTAAAATCCTTCCAGTATTTCAGTTTGTTTTCAGCCGTCAGAATTCCGGCGCGGGCGGCGTAAGCATAGCGTGTCGCCGCGTCGTCCGTATATTGTTTTTCGAGTTCGGCGAGCAGTTTCAATGCGTCCGCGTCGCCTAATGTGATGAGTTTGGTCACGATGTCGAAGCGGTCTTTGGTTTTCAAATCGAGTTCTTTGATTTTCAATTTACCCGACAAAATATCTTTCAAAACCCTTCGCGCATTTTCCGTCGCGGCGATAGAAACAAAGGCGCGATAAAATGTAATGCGCTGTCCGAGCGTCGGCGCGTTTTGCATTTTTTCGATCAGGAGAGTTTCAATGGGCGTAGTGTAATTAGGATTAAACTCCGAGTTAACGTAATCATTATTTTTTACGGCATATAAATTCTTTTGTTCCGGCGTTAAATCGTCAAAAGACGGCAGCGCGATGTAATAATTCATCGCCGTCGAAACTCTGCCGAGAAGCGTTTGAATCGTGCTTTCGTCGGTTTCGGCGTTGATGTTTTTGATGACGAGTTTGACGTAATCTTCGGGCGCGAGTTCGTAAAA
>CBDUBY010000438.1:0-2094 GCA_965365505.1 uncultured Pyrinomonadaceae bacterium
AGCGAAGCGTTAACCGGCGCGGCGAACAGCGGCGCGAAGATGTTATCGAAAATCCACTTCTGCAATGAGATTGATTTCCCTTCCGCGTCCCAAGCGACTTTGATAATGCCGAAAAGTTTTGCCATCAAACCGGAAAAGACGAACAAAGCGAGCGCGTTCACGCCGAAAATCACGAACGGCTTCGCCCACTTTTTGTAGCCTTTTATATCAACCAGCCAATAACAAAATCCCAGGAAACACAACGCCAAGCCCGCCGTATAAACCGCGTAAGAACTCGTCCACAAAGATTTATTCAGCGGAAACCAAAAACTCCACGCCCAACCGATTGCCGTCAAAACCAAACCGAAAAAAAAGATCGCCGAAACTCGTTCGTCATCGGTTTTCTCGCGCCGCAACCAATGCCCGCACAACACTCCCGCCAATGTCGTCGCAACCGCCGGTATCGTCGAAAGAATTCCTTCCGGGTCGAAAACCTTCGCCGATTTCCAAATATGATTTTCCGTTAAAATCACGCGGTCGAGATAAGCCGCCAGATTGCAAGCCTTATCGTTAAAGGTCGTGACTTCGCAGCCGGGAACATTTATCAAGCTCATCAATGCCCAATAAATGAAAAGCAAAACGGTTGCGATAAACGCCTGCTGTTTCCAACTCGTGCGAATAGAAATCAGCGCGGCGATTAAATAGCAGACCGCAATGCGCTGCAAAACGCCCATAATGCGAAGATTTGCAACGTCCAGCCATTCGCCTTTCGAGAAGTTGTAAAATGGAAACGCCGCCAGAAGTAAACCGAGCGCGAAAATGATTATTGCGCGGCGAAGGATTTTCAAATAAATTTCACGGTTGATGCCGCCGTTTTCAACACGCCTGCCGAGCGCAAGCGTAATCGAGATGCCGACAATAAACAAAAAGAACGGAAAAACCAAATCGGTCGGTGTCGCGCCGTGCCATTCGGCGTGCGCCAGCGGCGAATAAATTGCCGTCCACGTTCCCGGATTGTTGACCAAAACCATTCCGGCGATGGTCATTCCGCGAAATACGTCGAGCGAGAGCAAGCGGTTTTGTCCGGTATCTTCAGACATTTTTCAAGTTTTTATCTTTATAAATTTAACTTTCGCCCGTTTCATATTACCAGTCGTTTCTTTCGCGCAGCCTCGTAATATGCGCCATGTGATGAAGACCGTGCCACGCATAAAGACCGAGAAATTCTCCCAAAGTCCATTCGCCGCTGTCAGGATGAATTAACTTTCTTTGAAAATCCGCGTCGCTCATCGCTTCGAGCAGCGTCGTCCAGCGCAGATGCAAGCCTTCGATAATCTTCAGCGAAGATTCTACCGGCAGCCGACTGTCTGCCAGTTCAGCCCAGCGGTCTTCATAATATGGTCGAATAGTCGGTACGTCTTCGGTCAGCGCGAGCTTAAATCTGGTCACGGCGTTCTGATGACTGTCCGCAACGTGGTGAACCGTCTGCCGCACCGTCCAGCCGCCCGGACGATACGGCGTTTCGAGATGCTCGTCAGTCAGATTTTCAACCACCAGATTTATCTTCTGCGGCAGATTGCTGATTTCATTAACAAGTTGCTTTTTCAATTCCGCCGTGAATTCAAAATTTTTATCGAATCGTCCAATCGGATAACTTAAATCTTCGCTCATATTTTAATCGCTTCCTTTAGTTTTCAACGCTGCCCGACAATCGCTATTCTAAAATCAAAAATCCCGTCATTCTCCAAAATAATTTTCAAATCTCGTAAATTCTTTCAAAAACGCGAGCTTTACCGTTCCCGTCGGACCGTTTCGCTGTTTGGAAATTAAAAGTTCGGCAATGCCCGCGTTTTCTTCCGACGGTTTGTAATAATCTTCGCGGTAAATAAACGCCACAACGTCAGCATCCTGCTCAATCGAACCAGATTCACGTAAATCCGACATCATCGGTCGGGGCGGATTTCTGGCTTCCGGCGCGCGCGAAAGCTGCGACAAAGCGATAATCGGCACATTCATTTCTTTCGCCAAACCTTTCAATTCGCGCGAGATTTGCGAAACTTCCTGCTGGCGCGATTCGGTGCGCTTGCCGCCCGACATCAACTGCATATAATCAAC
>CBDUBY010000439.1:0-2091 GCA_965365505.1 uncultured Pyrinomonadaceae bacterium
TTGAATAATTTCAGCTGCGATGCTGACGGCGATTTCTTCGGGCGTGCGGCTGTTGATGGGCAAGCCGATTGGCGTGTGGATTTTATTTAGCTTTTCTTCGAGAAAACCTTCGTTTTTTAATTCTTTCAGAAGCGTCGCCATTTTCGCGCGGCTGCCGAGAACACCGAAGTATTGGAAATTTTTATCGAGCAATTTTCTAATTACCACTTCATCGGATTTATAACCGAGCGTCATCACAACAACAAAATGGTTCGCGCCCGACGAAATAACTTCGCCGATTTGCTCATAAGACTCAACGATTTGTTTCGCGTGGACGAACTCGTTTTTCAAAAGCGTATTGAGATTCGGACGGTCATCAAAAAGCGTAATGTGAAAATCCATCTTCGACATTATTTCCGACAAAGCCAGAGCGCAATGTCCGCCGCCGACGATGTAAAGTGCATTTTTGAAGCCGAATCTTTCTTCATAAACAAATTCGTTTTCTCCGTGACGTTCAAATTTGAAATCAAAAGGATGTCGTTTCTTAGACGCGGCAACCAATTCGTTATGCGTAATATGTAAATATCTTCCGCGAGGATTTTGAAGGTAGACAGGAAACTTGCGAATCAATTTGAAATGCTCATCAGTCAGCATAAATAGAATAACGGTTTGCTCGCCGGAACAAATCATTCCGCTAAAATGCGGCGAGTTTTTTCGATGAACTTGAGTTTTGACGAAACCGCTTTTTTCATTGGCTAAAAGTTCGCGCGCCTGTTCTACTAATGCGACTTCCATCACGCCGCCGCCGATGCTTCCGCACAATTCATCGCGGGCGACAATCATTTTGAAGCCTTGTCGTCCGGGACTGCTGCCCGAACTTTCGGCGACGACGAGCAGCATTACCGCTTCATTGCGCTGCAATCGTTCGGCGGCGAATTTCCAGATTTCGAGTTCCTTGTTCATTTCCTCGAATTTACATCAGCTTAATTTAATAAAAAAGTTCGGGTGTTTTTTATTGCAGAATTGATAAATACTGTTTCCAGGCGCCGACATTTTCGGCGTATTTGTTCGCTAAAACCGTCACGAGTTGTTTGAGATGATTTAAGTCGTGAACTGTCCAGGTCGCAATCAATTGTTCGAGCGTTACTTCGCCGAGTTCGGGATGCATTGCTTTTAGCTTCAGTTTGTCTCCGGTCAGATTCATTTCCCGAAGCGTTTCGAGATTTCTCATTCTCAACACGCTGAAAGTTTCAATCAATTCATCCAAAGTTTTGCCTTTTGAAATTTCAAATTGAGCGAAACGGTCGAACGGTTCAAACGTCCGATTTTCGGCTTGAGCAAGAATAATTTCGGCTCGCGTAATCCAATCGGTTTCCTCGCCGTGAATCAAGTGCCCGACAATATCAAACGCGCTCCAACTTTCTGATTTCGGTGAATTTTCTGTCCAATCATCTGACAAATTTCCGAGCAAAGATTTTACTGTGGCAGGCGTTTGTGAAAGTATTTCAACGGCGTGTTCTAACTGAAAATTCATAGATTTTATTTATTTACGAAAGAAAATAATCAAGCTTTCATTTTCATCTCTTTAACAGTTTTCGAATACAAATTCATCAAAACTTTTTCCGGCGTAAACGGCGCGTCGAACACAGGCGAATTTTCCGCATTGAACGCGCGAACGGCGTTACGAATCGCAAAATACGCGCCGATGCCATACATCAACGGCGGTTCGCCGACTGCTTTTGAATTGAAGATTGCTAAATTTTCGCGCTCGGTTTCGAGCGGTGAAATTTCAATCGTTTTCGGGACGGAATAAATGTCGGGAATTTTATAAGTCGAAAGCGCATTCGAGCGCAATTTCCCTTGCGCATCATAAACAATTTCTTCCAAAGTCATCCAGCCGATTCCCTGAACGATGCCGCCTTCGATTTGTCCGAAGTCAACCGACTCGTTCATCGAACTTCCAAAATCATGACAACATTTCACATAATCAATTGTGTAAATTCCGCGCAGACAATCAACCGTCACGCCGACCGCTGCCGTGCCGTAGACGTGATAAGCGAACGGATGACCTTTCGCCGTTCCCCAATCGAAATGAATTCCCTGCGTCGCGTA
>CBDUBY010000440.1:0-2091 GCA_965365505.1 uncultured Pyrinomonadaceae bacterium
CCGATGCGGCTGCCGTTGCCGTCCGCGTCGGTGAATCGATACCAATAGACCCGCGCCGGCTTGAGTCCGCCGACCAAGACCCGGGCGGTCCAGTCAGACGTTTGCGAAACCGGGACGCGCGCCCGCGCCACGACCCGGCGGAATTTCTCGTCTTTGGCGACTTCGACCGTTAGTGTCTTTCGCTCGCCTTTATCGAAGGGTCTGCGGGTCCACAGAATCACGCTGCCCGAGTCCGGGTCGCCCGAAGCGACACCCTCCGGATAGAGATCGCGCCGCTCTTGCCAAAGAACAGTAGAGGCGTGTGTTACCATTGAACCCCACGCCAAAACCGCGCCGCAGGACGCGGCTTGCTTGATGAATTCTCGTCGGTTGATTTTGACCATATTATTCTCCTTATCCCAATTCGGTCGCCAGGCTGTACGGACGCGCCCAAGCAGACGCAGAGATTACTCCTATTCTGTAGTATCTGAATTGTAAATCAAAAGCTGGAATTAGTAGAAGAGCCGGACGATTGAGATGACGCGGCGGCAAATCACCCAAGTTTAGATAAGAGCATCGCTGTTTGCGCCTCACGTCCATTGGTAGGATGAAAGACGGGCTTTGACTCGTTTCATCCGACTCGCTCTTTGATAGATCAATTACATTGTTTGACTTTCTCAAATAACAGGAGGTTTCTACTAATGTCAAAATCAATTTACGTCGGCTTGAACTTGGGTTCAAGCCGCTGTCAGCAAATTGCTTTGGGCGCGGACGGCGCATTCCGATTTTCGCGCGTCATCCCGACTGGAGAACAATCTTTGCGGAACGCTTTCGCCAAACTTGGCACCGATGTTCGTGTTCACCTGGAAGCAGGCGAACTATCCGACTGGGCGCATTCGATCATCAAGCCGCTGGTTTCTTCTGTGACCGTTTCACATCCACGCAATTTGGCTTGGATTGCCAAAGACGCGAACAAAACCGATGCGGTTGATGCTCGCAAACTCGCCGAACTGCCACTTTCCTACGTAATCGGTGTTCATTTTCAGGCGTAACAACCGTTCACTTTCAGCGTAATACGCAAAAAGCGGATAATTCTTCTTTTCCCGGTCAATAAACCCGTAGCGCGCTAGCTTCCTCTGCCGAAGATAAGCGTCGCCTTTTTTAAGATTTCGACCTCCTGCTCCAGTTCTCGAACTCGTTTTTTCAGACCTTCTGTTTCGGCTAACCCCGCTCCGCTTTGCCGTCCATCGCCTTTTGATAAAGCGGCTCGTTTCCATTTATGGATAAGCGATTCATTAACTCCTAGTTCTTCAGCAACTGACCTGACCGATTGCCCGTCAAAAACCTTTTGCAAGGCATTGCGCTTAAATTCATCATCGTATTTTTTCCACATATCTTTAGTATTTTACCAAAGACGGTTTTCTCTCCACTTTTATTAGACCACCTCAATCCGTTTTTCAGAGATTGAATAACTTCCGCAATCTTTTGTCAACTTCTATTTGCTGTGCCGCCGATAACTCGCCCAACTCTCGCTTGATAATTGATTTTGTTACCGTTATCAAACGATGCAGGCGAACAGTTGAAGACACTTTTAAGCCGGTTGCCGTAAAATCTGCGTCTGACTTGTCAATTACAAAATCCGTCGGCGATGCACTTGTGAAAACTCGACTCGTAACAAAAGCTAAAACGATGTGACTGTGCGGTTTAATTTCATCGGTCAAACAAACTGCCGGACGAACTTTACTCGCCGTTAAATCGTCAAACGGAAACGGCACAAGAACAATTTTGTATTTCATCATTTAAGCGGCTTTCCGTCGGTCAAAGAGTAAATGTCTTCTTCCGGGTCGTTGAGAAAATCAAACGCTTCATTTTTTGAAGCCGCTTGCAGCCATTCATTTTCGCTAATATCTTCGGTTTCAGGAAATAAAACAATAACTCGCACTGAAGTCGGCGCGTTCACCGAAAATGTTTCGTCAATAGTGATTCTTCCGCTTTGTTCTATTGTTCCTGTTGTTTCAATCGCAGTCAGCATAATTTATAACCTCACGGAACATTTTACGGAATTTCAGAAAAAAGAGCGACTCTAAAAATATTGTGTTTACTTTGACATCG
>CBDUBY010000441.1:0-2087 GCA_965365505.1 uncultured Pyrinomonadaceae bacterium
GATTTGGGACAAGGCAGAATCGGCGCGGTTTCGTATAATTCGTCCGCGCCGCCGTCGGCTCGAATGAACGAGATTCCCTTTTCGGTCGGTGCTGTGACCGACGGCGCAAACGGCGGACTTGCCGGAGTTTTGGCGCAACTGCAAGGCGCGAAAGTTTCCGTTGCGACAAGCATCGGCACGGCGATTGGCTCGATTTTAACCGTCGAAAAACGCGACGTGCCGGGCGACAAAGATAGACCGGCGCGGCAATCCAGATTTCTCGTCATCGCTGGCGAGAACGGCGAAATTTCCAGTTTCGATTTGGCGGAAGTGCGCTCGGTCAAACTTCTCGAAAACGGCACGGTTAAAGATGTCAACGAATTCGCCAACGCGACGGCTTCCGCACGTCGGCGCGATGCGAAAACCATTACCGTCACGAGCGAAGGCAGCGGACAACGCGAGATGATTGTCAGTTACACGATTGCCGCGCCGATTTGGAAAACGACTTACCGCGTCGTGCTCGACCAAGCGGGCAAACCGTTTTTTCAGGGCTGGGCGATTGTTGATAACGTCAGCGATGAAGATTGGAAAGACGTGAAACTTTCCCTTGTTTCGGGAACGCCGATTTCTTTTATCCAACCGATTCAACAGCCGTTTTTCCGCTATCGTCCGACTGTTCCGATTCCAAGTGATTTGCGCCTGACACCGCAAATTTATGAAGACGGCGTTAGTTCAAATTATTCGAGCGATTCGATTACAGGTGTGGTTATTGACGCGAACGGAGCCGTGATTCCGAATGCGAATATCACGATTAGAAACAACTCGACCGGCGCACAGCAAACTGTTTCGAGCGATTCGAGCGGAAACTTTCGCTCACCGCAGCTTTCCACCGGAAATTATACGGTCACGGCTAACTCCAACGGTTTTCAAACTTTGACGGTTTCCAACGTCCAGGTCGGTGGCGGTCAAACGAACAATTTGCGTTTGTCGCTTAATGTCGGCAGTATTTCGGAAACCGTTACTGTAACCTCCAATCAAGTTCAAAGTATGACCGTGAACGGTAGCCGAATGGCATCAAATTATATGGCTTTGAACAATTCAATGGTTGCTGGCGGCGCCGAAGCAACGACTTCGGTCAGCACGGCTTTAACAGCCGGAACTTCCGGCGTGAAAACCGCCGCGACGGGCGAGGAAATCGGCGATTTGTTTGAATATAAAATCGAGCAGCCGGTGACCGTGATGCGCGACCGTTCGGCTTTGATTCCGATTGTGCAGACGACGATGGACGGCGAACGAGTTTCGATTTACAACGAAGCGGTGCGCCGCGACCGTCCGATGGGCGGAATGCGGCTGGTCAACACGACCGCGCTGACGCTCGAAGGCGGTTCGATGACCGTTTTGGACAAAGACTCTTACGCCGGCGAAGCGTTGATGGAACGCTTAAAACCAAAAGAACAAAGATTCATTTCCTACGCGCTCGATTTGGGAACGCTCGTCACGGTCAAACAAGATTCGGACAAATCGCCAGCCAAACTCTTTAAAGTCGTTGACGGCGCGTTTGAAGTTCATTATTTTCAGCAGCAGCGAAAAACTTATACGCTGCAAAATCAAACTGACCGACCGCGCACGATTTACATCGAATATCCGGTCAGACGCGAATGGATTCTCTCCGAAGATACCCCGAAACCCGATATTACAACGCAGCGTTACTATCGTTTCAAAATCGAATTAGCCGCTTTCGATAAAAAAGAAATCAGCGTTTCGGAACAGCAGGCATTACTGGACAGCTATGAATTGTCAGACCTTTCGCGTGCCAATCTCGAATTGTTCATCAGCCGCCGCTATATCAACGCCGAAACAAAAGTCAGGCTCGAAAAATTGATTGATTTGCGCGCCCGAATAAATCAGATCAATGCCAAACTCGAATCTTTCGACGATGAAGTCGAGAAAATCGAAGAAGACCAAAAACGCCTGCGCGAAAACATCGAAACTTTATCGAAAACGCCCGAAGCCAAAACGCTGATCGCGCGTTACATTGCCAAAGCCAACGATCAGGAAACAAAGTTAGAGACGATGGAAAAGGAACGACAAACGCTCGAAGCCGACCG
>CBDUBY010000442.1:0-2081 GCA_965365505.1 uncultured Pyrinomonadaceae bacterium
TGCGCGACTTCGACGGCTTGCGCGTCGAGATCAACGCCGTAAATATTGTTCAGGAGAATTTCCTTTTTAAATGGAATCGTCAACTGCAAAACGCCGTCGGGATTTTCGCGGGCAATTCCTTCCTTCAACGCTTTTTCGCGTCTGGTTTTGTTTTCGCTGAAGTATTTGACGTGATATTGAATCAGAAAATCAAACACGCCGAGCAAAAAACTGCCCGAACCGCAGGCGATGTCGGCAAAACGCATTTCAGCGATTTCTTCGGGTTTTTTATTTTCGATGAGTTTGCCGATGGTGTTTTCGACAATGTAGCGGACAATATATTCGGGCGTGTAATAAACGCCGCCCGCTTTGCGGACTTCGGGTTTTTCTTCGATTCGTGCGCGTTTATCGGTGGCGACAATTGTTTTGCCCAAAAAGCGTTCGTAAATACTGCCGAGAATGTGAATCGGAATCGTATTAAAATCGTAAGCCGAATTTTTCGCCGAAATCCAATCGCGCGTCGCTTCAAATGCGCGGCTTTCAGGCGCAAAGTTCGGATTATCCAAAATCGAATGAGGTTTAAAAATTATTCCGTTGTAAATTTTATTAAGCCTGACCGATTCCGCGACAAAATCCTGCCAAGCCGAATTGTTTCTCGCGCCGAAATTGTTAATAAGTTCATTAGCTTCAACGAGTTTGTCTTCGAGAAAACGAATAAAAACCAGCCGGTCAAGCGTTCTCTGCGTGATTTCGGTCAATTCTTCGCCGTCCAAATTCGGATTCCGATTCTTAAAAGCCCGCGCCAAAGATTCGCGCTGTTCGTCCAATTCGGCAAGAAAAACTTCATCAACCGGCTGAACAATTCCGGTATTAAACAATTTCGCCTGTTTCACGCCGCGCCCTTTTTTCAAACCGAGCGCGTATTTCTCAATCGCATCACCGGCGACGGCTTCACGCGAAAAAAGATAATAAATCTCACGAAACTTTTCTTCGTCCGCAAAATCCGTGTAGCGAAAACGCTTGTGAATGCTCGAAACGGCGGTTTCAATCGAAGGTTTATACCGCGAATCGAGAATAAAAAGCCGGTCAAAATCCGTCAAAACTGCCAGCGGCGTGTTCGAGTTCCAGCCGTAACGCAGCGTCTGAAAGCAATAATCCGCATTTTCCAGATTGTGCATCGGCTTTTTCGCTTCGGCAATAAATCTCGTCTGCTGAAAATTCGGCGCGAGAAAAAACGCATAATCGGCACGCTTGCCGCGCCCTTCGACCTTGATGCTCTGCTCGATGCGAACCTCGCGCTGATACGGATTCGTCTGCCGTTCGTGATAAACATCCCAACCGAGCGCGACAAAAAATTTATCGAGAAATTCCTGCCGCACATTCGCTTCCTGATAATTTTTGGAAAGAAATTCACTTTCGTTTGCCTGAAAGCGTCGGACGAGATTTTTAACCTGTGTGTAAGCGTCTGTGAAATTATCGGGAATCATAAATGTTTGAGAAAAGATACAATTTTATCGGCACAAGATCAAACAAAAAGGCTTCGCTCAAAGATGAACGAAGCCTTTTCTTTAATCCGGAATTTGAAATTCGCAATCTGAAATTTCAGATTACATTCCCATTCCCATTCCGCCCATACCGCCGCCCGGCATTCCGCCGTGCATTTCACCGCCGCCTTCTTCGGGCGCGTCGGCGATCATTGCTTCGGTGGTCAGCATTAAACCGGCGATGGAAGCCGCGTTTTGCAGAGCCGTGCGCGTAACTTTCGCGGGGTCAATGACTCCGGCTGCAACGAGGTCTTCAAACTCTTCGCTCGAAGCGTTAAATCCGTAATTTTCGCTGTCGCTGTCGTTGATTTTGCCGACGATAACCGCGCCTTCTTTACCGGCGTTGTTGGCGATTTGGCGAAGCGGTTCTTCGAGTGCGCGTTTGACAATCGAAACACCGATTTGTTCGTCGGCATCTTCGGCATCCGTTTTGAAGTCGTCGAGAACTTTGGAAGCGCGAACCAGTGCGACACCGCCGCCCGCTACGATTCCTTCTTCGACCGCCGCGCGGGTCGCGTGCATTGCGTCTTCAACGCGGGCTTTCTTTTCCTTCATTTC
>CBDUBY010000443.1:0-2078 GCA_965365505.1 uncultured Pyrinomonadaceae bacterium
ATTTGGAACGCCGACATCTTGTCGGCAATGAACGCGCAAGCGTTCAAAGTCGTTTCGCCAATCAGACATTTTACGCCGCTTACGCGACGTGCCGACAGGATGTCGGCGTTCCATTCTGCCGTTCTTTCACTTCAATTCGGGCGCGCCAATAGCGCGTAAAATTTCCACACGCGCCAGATAAACCTGCAATTGCGCGTCAATAAAATCGCCTTTTATTTCGATATAACGGCGTTGTTCGGCGATGTAATCAAGCAGACTTCGCGCACCGAGTTCGTAAGTTTGGCGCACGACTCCGAGATTTGTTTCGGCTAATTTTTCAACACCGACCCGGTAAATTTCCATTGCGCGGGCGGCGCGTTCGTAACGCACAAAGGCAGCGGTGACTTCGCGGCGAACGGTCAATGCGCCGAATTCCAGACGCTTTTGCGCGGCGTTTTTTTCTAAAACAGAGGCTTCGATTGTACCTTGATTTTTATTGAAAATAGGCAATTCGAGTGTTACGCCGACACTTAAAACATTAGCGAGTTCACGAATCGGCGTTAATTGTCCGCTGTCGTCAAAACCTCTTTGCGGAAAACCCTGTCGCATTCGCGTGTAACCCGCGCTGACTCGTGCATCGAATTTCCCTTCTGCTCGTGCCTGTTCGATTCGCGCTTCAGCCAAATCTACTAAAGCCCGCGCCGTCTGCAAATCGGGGCGATTTAGCAAAGCCTGCTCGACGGCGATTTCCTGCGGCGGCAGCGGATCGAGCAAATCGTCAAAATTTCCGCGCAGCCGTAAAGAAGTTTCCGGCGGCATTCCAACCAGATTTTTTAATTCAAGCAGAGCGATTTCCGCCTGTCCTTCGCTTATCTCGCGCATCGCCCGAATGCGATTGAGTTCAACCGCTTCCATATTTTGTTCGAGCGGTGCGGTTTTTCCTTCGTCAACGCGGGCGACAACCAAATTATAATTTTGTGTCGTAACGGTTAAAGTTTCTTCGACAAACAAAAGTTTCAAAACGAGCGCAAGCGTTTCGCCGAATTTCGAGCGAACTTCTGCCGCCAGCAATCTTTCGCGGTCTGCCAAAATTTTTCGGCGAACCTCAGCTTCAGTTTCGGCGATTTTGACACGCAAACCGCGCCGATTAAAAAGTTCGAGCGGCAATGAACCGCCGACCATCAAACTTCTGCTCGGTGTCAGCGGATTTTTCGCCGCGCCGATCTCAAGCGTCGGATTTGCCCGTAAATTTGCTTGTTTAATAAGTGCTTCTGCCGCTTCGACTTCGCGCCGGACGGCTTCAAGTTCAGGATTATTGGCAAGCGCGTAAGCGACGAGTTCTTCCGCCTTCATTCCGCCGGTTTGGTCAATATAATTTGACAAAGTTTCTACTTTATTTGGAAGAATTACATTTTGTGTCTGCGCCGAAACAGACACAAAACTTTGCGCGAATAATATTGTAAGCGCAAACAATACACAACTAAATTTCTTTGTAAATGCGCTGTAATTTAAGTTTCGTAACAGTAAGATATGAAAATATTTCGCCGCCGGAGCGCGGACGGCTCGTCCGCCATCAGAGCGCAGCGAATGATGCACCCGTTGCGCTAAAAGGCTTGTCGAGCAACGCTTGCAACATCGCTTCGCTTGTTGGCGGACGAGCCGTCCGCGCTCCGGCGGGAAGATTTTTATAAAATTAAACATAACAAAATTTGAAAATTATTTTTCTTTTCTTAACTCACGCTCTCTGAGCCAGTAAAAAATCACGGGCGTTACGATCAAAACGTGCAAAAGCGACGAAACCATTCCGCCCAAAACGGGGGCGGCAAGCGGTTTCATTACTTCCGAACCCGCGCTCGAACTCCACATAATCGGCAGAAGTCCGGCGACAATCGTTGAAACGGTCATCACCTTCGGACGCAGACGCAATAACGCGCCTTCGGTTACGGCTTCGAGCAGTGTTTCTTTGGTCAATTTGCCAAGTTCTTTTTTCTTTTTCTCAACCGCTTCTTCGAGATAAATAACCATCACCACGCCGGTCTGCACGGCTGTTCCGAAAAGAGCGATGAAACCGACCCAAACGGCGACTGAAAAATTGTAAT
>CBDUBY010000444.1:0-2071 GCA_965365505.1 uncultured Pyrinomonadaceae bacterium
TCAGACGATTGGCGATTGAATTCGGCACGGCGAAGTCGGCGGTTTGTTACGGCAGAATGGGCGTGTCGGTGCAGAAATTTGGCAGTTTGTGTCATTGGCTCATCAATTCGATAAACATTTTGACTGGAAATTTCGACCGCGCGGGCGGCGCGATGTTCACCGCGCCCGCGTTTGATTTATTGGCGACGGCGAAAAGCGCGAATATTTTCAATCGCTGGCAAAGCCGCGTTCGCCGTTTGCCCGAATTTATGGGCGAACTTCCCGTCGCCGCTTTGTCCGAAGAAATCACGACCACTGGCGAAGGACAAATCAAGGCGTTAATTACGAGCTGCGGCAATCCGGTTTTGTCCACGCCGAACGGCGGACAGCTTGAAAACGCTTTGCAAAATTTAGAGTTTATGGTTTCGATTGATATTTACATCAACGAAACGACCAAAAACGCCGACATTATTTTGCCGCCCGCGACCGGCTTGGAAACTTCGCACTACGACGTGATTTTCAATTTATTCGCCGTTCGCAATCAGGCGAAATACTCCGCGCCGCTTTTTCCGAAACACGAAAATGCGAAATACGATTGGGAAATTTTTCAGGAACTTGTCTATCGTTTGAACGGCAAAAACGAGCCGCTGAATTCGGTTCCGCCCGAAGCGAAACTGGATACGGGTTTGCGATTCGGAAAATATAAATTATCGCTCGAAGATTTGCAGGCGCATCCGCACGGCGTTGATTTAGGTGCGCTCGAATCGTGTCTGCCCGAACGTCTTTTAACAGAAAATAAACGCATCAATCTGGCGCCGAAAATTTTGGTCGAAGATTTGGAAAGATTAAAAAGCGTGGTCACGGAATTAAAAAGCGTGGTCACGGAAACGAACAACAGCGAGTTTCCGTTCGCTCTCATCGGCAGGCGGCATCTGCGCGACAACAATTCGTGGCTGCACAATTCAGAGCGTCTGGTGAAAGGGAAAAATCGCTGTACGATTTTAATAAATCCAGCGGACGCTTTTGATTTGGGAATCGAGAACGGGCGAGTTTTGAAAGTTTCGTCGCGTGTCGGCGCAATCGAAATCCCGTGCGAAATTTCCGACCGAATTATGCCGGGCGTGGTTTCGATTCCGCACGGTTATGGACACGACCGCGCGGGCGTGAAACTAGACACCGCGAAAAACCACGCGGGCGCGTCAATCAACGATTTGACCGACGAGCGCGTGCTTGACGATTTGACCGGCAATGCGGCGTTCAGCAATGTGCGCGTTCGTCTTGAAACAACGGCGAACCACTGAGAAGAGAAGAAAATTTAGCCACAGATTTTCACAGATCAACACGGATAGAAAACCAGATTGAAAAGGGATTTATCATTTTACTCGTGTTTTATATCTTGTATTTATCCGTGTCGTGTTTTATATCTTGTGTTCATCCGTGTGAATCTGTGGCTAAATTTCGATTTGATTTTCACCAAATCGAAGGCACTCCCGATTCATCAAATTCAATGTGCTCGCCGTTCGGCAGAATATGAATGACGCGCGCCGCACCTTTTGATTTCAACAGCGGCGCGAGCATTCCGACGCGGTGACAATTCGCTCTCGGCGTTTTATGCGTCGTCAAAGGCTTCGATTCCGAACACATCATCGCCGTTCTGACTTCCGAAGCGATTTCCAAAATTCTTTCTACGCCGCGATTCAAATCTTCCGCGACGGGCTTAAATTTCCCGCCCGTTTCCGGCAGCCATTCGTAACCGATGTTGTTCTCTAATAAATTCGCCGCCAAAACCGCGCCGTTAAACTGCACCCAGCGCGAGCGAGCGACGCTTCGCACATCGCAGAGAAAAGCAATTTCGTATTTTTGCAGCAGTGCGAGAAAATCCTTCCAGGCGTGTCGCCCGTGTCCGATTGTATAAACCGTAATCTTTGCCATTTGAATAAAACAAAAGAACTGCCAACCGAAGCCGACAGTTCTTCATTATACCCTTGTCCGTCTGAAACTTTAATTTATGGTTCGGGGTAAAAATTCAGCTCGTCGAGTTCTTCGGCGATGCTGACAATTTGCGGCGCGAATCGGTAACGCTTGGCAGTAA
>CBDUBY010000445.1:0-2071 GCA_965365505.1 uncultured Pyrinomonadaceae bacterium
GGTCAATGGCGCGGCGCATCTGGAAAAGATTTTCCTTCAAAACCGTTTCGCGGGCATGCTGAACGCTGCGCTGATACGTCGGCAGCGCGACTGAAAGCAGGATTATGATGATAAACATCGCAATCATAATTTCCAGCATTGTAAATCCTTTCTGCCGATTTGAATTGCGCTTTTGCAAATTACCAATCACTGTATTTCTCTCCGTTAAATGCTTCTTCATCCGAACTCGAACGCACATCGAAAACATTAATGTCGTCCCAGCTTTCGTCGTCTTCGGTTTGATAAGATGAGCGCAGTTTCCAATCCTTTTCGCCCGTCATCGGATCAACCGGCAGTTCGCGCAGATAAACTTTTTTCTTTTCGGTTTCTTCTTCCTTAAAGACGTTTGAAGAATTATCGTCAAACGCGCCGCCGCCCAATCTGACCGGCACTCCGCGCGGCTTGACTTTTACGCCTTCGACTAAAATATCGAGGCTCGGCGGATAACGGTCGAGATTTTCCGAATCGAAAATTTTGCAGTCGTCAACCACGACACGGCTGCGCGGGTCGGCGGGAAGATTATTGTTAAATTGATTTACTGCCGCGCTGTTGTTTCCGCCGCCGACACCGTTCTGGCACGCGCCAATCGTATCGCGCCTAAATTCGTCAATTGCGGCTCGCATATCGCGCAGATTTTCCCGCAGACGCAATTCCTTCTGCCGCTTATTCGCGTTCTGCGCGAGCGGAATCGTTCCCATTATCAAAATCGCTAAAACGCTTAGCGTGATAATCAGCTCAAGCAAAGTAAAGCCGTTCTGCGATGTTTGATTTGCGATTTGCGATTGCTTGTTCATTTGCTTAATTTCTGCAAACTAAAACTTCACCGTGAAATTTTTACCGTCAGCCGTCAGCATATTCATCATATCCGAAACGAACGAGATTTCCGGTTTCCCGTCCGCCAACGCTTCGATTTCAACATAAGCCAGAACGCCCGAACTGTTTTCCGCCGTGTCTTTCGGCGAAGCCAGGGAAACGAACAATTTACCGTTTTGATTCAAAAACGGAGTGGCTGACGTTTGCGCCAAACTCGCGCCGAACACATCGCCATAACTGACCGAACGAATCGCCGCTCTGCTTTGGTCGTATTTCAAACCGAGAACCGCCGAACGAAACGCCGTCGCGCTTTGTATAATCACGGCGACTTTCACTCGCTCGCCCGTTTTCATCTCGGAAAGCGTCGGCAAAAACTTCAGTTCAGCAATCGGCGCGGTTGTTTTCGACGTGTCCGCAGTCAAAGAAGTTTCCACTAAATCAAGCGGTTTGTCCGACGTATCGGCGGTCGGCGTGATTTGCAAAGTTTTTGCGGTCACGTCAATCGGTTTCAAATTATTGATAATCGAATCGGTCGGCGCGGTTTCCGCGACCACTTGGCTCGAATTATTTTCCGTTGTCGTCGGCACGGCAGATTTCACATACGCCGGGGCTTCCGGTTTTTGGTCGGGCAATTGAACCTTTGCCACATTCGGAACTCTTCTGGCGGCGGCAAGCTGTTCTTCGATTTCTTCCTGCACGATTAACGCTTCGAGCGAGCCGCTCGTCGGCGACTGCAAACTTCCCGTCGGACGTTCGACCGTATCTTCGGGCAGAATCGCCGGTGCGCGAATGACGCGCGGCGTGACGGCGATAACAATATCCACCTGCCGATTATTCTTCGTCGGCGCGGTAAAAAGATTTCCGATAAGCGGAATCAAACCGAGCAGCGGCAAACCCTGTCGCCCGACCGATTGCGTATTTTGCGCAGCACTCGCCAACAGCAGCGTTTTGTTGTTTTGGACGCGAGCCGTTCCCTTAATCGTGCGCTCGGTGAAAATCGGATTCGCCGAAACTTCTCCGGCGATGTCTCTGGATTCGATTTCCATCGCCACCTGCACGTCTTGATTCGGGAAAACAATCGGTTTGAATTTCAAGGTCAAACCGGTCTGCTCGTAGGTAAAAACGTCGCCGATCACGCCGCCGTTGTTCACCGTTCCGGTGCCGTTGTTAAAGCCGGTGTTCAGGCTCGCGCTTCTGACCGGAACGCGCTGACCGATTC
>CBDUBY010000446.1:0-2065 GCA_965365505.1 uncultured Pyrinomonadaceae bacterium
CCGACACCGATTTGACCTTCGGCGCAGGCTTGCACTAAGGCTTCGACGACTTTGCCGTCGTAGCGCGTGCCGACGAAACTCTTGATGCGGTTGAGCGTGTCTTCCATCGAAAACCCTTTCTGGTAAGGTCGGTCAATAATCATCGCGTCAAAGGTGTCAGCGACGGAAATGATTCTGGGTTGCAGCGGAATTTCGTCGCCCTTCAAACCTTGCGGATAACCCGCGCCGTTAATCATTTCGTGATGCATATAAATTCCCGGCAAATAATTTTTCATCGCCGGAATCTGCGCCATAATTTTGTAACCGGCTTTTGGATGAGTTTTCATAATCTCGAACTCATCGTCGGTCAGTGTGGTCGGTTTATTTAGAATCTCGTCGCTGACGGCGATTTTGCCGACATCGTGCAGCAGCGCGCTGATGCGGAGCGTTTCGACTTCTTCGTCCGACATTCCCATTCGCTGACCGATGGCGACCGAGATGCGCGAAACTCTCTCCGAATGACCGCGCGTGTATTTGTCTTTGCCGTCAATCGCGGCGGCGAGAGCTTTGACCGTGCCGACGAAAAGCTCGCGGTTGTCTTCGGCGGCTTTGGCGAGATTGGCGATGTGGTCTTCCAATTTGTCGCTCATCAGATTGAAGGTTTCGCCCAAGGTTCCAATTTCTGTGACATTATTTGTTTCGATGCGGTTCGACAAATCGCCTGCCGCGATATTCTTTGCCGCCGCTACTAATTTCAAAAGCGGCGCGGTCAACTGTCTCGCAAAAATGCTGCCAATTAAGAGCGCGATAAGAGCGAAAACCAAACTTATCATCCAGGTCTGCCGCCGCATTTCGCCGACCGACGCAAGCGCCTTGCTTTCGTCCTGCATCGCAATCACGCCGAACACAAAATCCTTTCCGAAACCGGCGGTCGAATACGCGCCGATCATTTCTCTTTGCTCGCCTTCAAATTCCGCCGTGAATGGCACGAGCGCGGATTGAATCTGGCGACTGGCTTCGCGCCACTCCTGAACAATTTTCAAGTCGGCGAGAGATTTCTGATTCGCCGCCGCGTCTTTATCAGGATGAAAAACGGCGCGCCCAGTTTCGTCCACGACGAAGACAATCGGCAAACCGGCTTTCCACAAGTCGGCTTCACTTTGATGGTTTTTTTCCGCCATAAATCTGGACATCTCGCGCAGCGATACGATTGCCGTCACGCCTGCCGCGACGCTGCCTTTCATAAAAACCGGCGCGGCAATCGTCAAAACGACATCGCCGCTCGATTGAAGTTTGTTCGGCTGGCTGAAATTTAATTTTTTAGTTCCCAGATTGGCAAAGGCGGTTGCGGATAAACTCTCGATTTCTTCCCGACGAATCGTTTCAGCGCGAAAAACAGACAGCGATTCGCCATTCACCGGCTTGACGTGCAGCGCGAGCAGATTGGGATTTTCTTTCAAAGTCGCGCCGAGTTTTTCTTCGGTCAGCGGCGACGACAAAACTGTAAAATCGTTTGAAAGTTCGAGTGCCTTGGCGTAACTGCCGACCAATTCGCCGTAACGCTGCCCGAACATTTCAATCTGCCGGGCTTTTTCCTGAACGAGCTGCGTTTGGTAACGATTCTCGACCGCCCGCAATTCGCGCCCCGATTTGTCGGACAAAAACCAGCCGGTCAAAACGGACGGAACTAAGCCGACCAGCAGCAGAGTGATGACGACAAAATAAATTAAACTGATTTTTTTCGATTGCGGAGGCATTTGAAGATTTGTTTGGACGGCGAAGAATTTCGCTATCTAATTTTAGAACTAATCAAACAACCCAGTCAACAAGTTTTTGCACCGTAAACAAATTGCCTGTCGGCGGCGGTTATTGTGCGGTCTATACAGCAAAAAAGCCTGGTTTTTCACGAAATTTACCTGCCCTAATCAAAAAGACGACTGGCGTTTTTATAAAAATGCGATCCCTAAATATAAAAGTGCGTTCCCTAAACAGATTATTGCCCGTCATTTTTAAATAGGAGTTACGCAGTTGAAAGAAAAATGCAGAAACACGCACGATAGTCGAGTGTGTTTTCGCCGCAGAAGAA
>CBDUBY010000447.1:0-2046 GCA_965365505.1 uncultured Pyrinomonadaceae bacterium
TACTGAATTCGATATGCCTTTGCCTTCCAAACAACGACGACCGTGCCGCCCAGATTTTCCGCAATACCTCGCAAGCCCGAATCGAGCTTTTTGTATTCGTTCGTGCCGCGCGTAACGTTCGTGGTCGGTTGCCCGCGATACGCCGAATCATACCAAACATTATTCTCGCGTTTGAAAGTTTTGCCTCCCGCGTTGGTCGTCGCGCCTGCCGCAGATTTTAATTTTGCCAGATCATCTTTCGATTCTGCGACTTTTTTGTTCCTATCTTCTGCCCGCGATGCCGGCATCGGAGCGCGTTTGACATCGCGCGAATCGGGCATAATTTGCGATTGATTCTGTGAAATTGAGTTTTGCGTCTGGCTTCTTTGTTTTTCCGCTTCGGTGTCAGCCGAATAATCATTTTCCTTTGCCGGAGGCGGCGGCGCTGCAGGACCGGCAGTAACAGAATCTTCCGTTTTGGCTAACTCCATCGGTTCGTTCGCCGGCGAAATCGGTTTCGGCGCGCCTGGCAAATCCTTGTCTGCCGATTCGCGTAAAACGGACGCATTCGAGTTCGCCGTCAAAATCGGAGCGGAAGGAAAAGCTGAAGAATTTGCCGCGCTGTTTGCTGAATTGGCAACCGCCGCGTTCGACATCATCGAATTTGAAATTGCCGCGCTGTTTGACGAATACGATTCGGTTGCCGTCTGTGCGCCGTCCGAATTCATTCCTTTGCCGTTCGGCTGTTTTTCGTAAGTTGATTGTGAAATTTCATAATTCTTCGTGCTTTGCAAAACTACGAAAGTGGTAATTCCCGAAAAAACCAAAACCAGCGCGCCCATCGCGTAAGCCAGATTCGGAAACGCAAACAGTTTCCGATACCAAGGAATCGGCGCGATAAAATGCTTTTCTTCCGCGTGAACAATTTCACTTGAATCGTCGGCATTCAACCAAATCAAGCTCGACAAATTTTTTCGACATTTATCACAATCCGCCAGATGCAAAGTGTATTTTTGCTTAATCTTTTCCGGCAAAGCGTTTTCGGCAAACGCGGAAATTTCGTCCGCGTCGAGGTGAGCAGATTCAGGATTTGCTGTCGCAAACACAGTTTCGCTCTGTGCCGATTGGCGCAACAGAACGTCTATTTCTTTGTCGAATTCAAAATCCATTTTAATTTTTGCCACAGAGAACACAGAGTTTTTAGAGATTTATGGCAAACCGAATAAATTAAATTTTCCTCTTTTCTTTCTCTGTGTTCTCTGTGGCTAATCTTTCGCCGTTTACAGAACGCCCTTTTCAAAAATATCTTGCATGATGGCGGCAATGACGAAAATCGCCAGCAGTTTTTCAAAGCTGATTCCAAGTTTAGATGCCGCATCGCTCAGGTGGCGTTTGACTTCTTCTCGCTGCCAGCCGTGCTGCGCCTGCAAAATTCGCTCAACCGATTTTCTCAATTCCGTTTGAATCCGAGCCAATTTCCGGCTCGCCGTCGCTTCGTGAAATCCCAAAGTCGCGCCGATGTCTTTTAATTTCATTTCGTCGAAATAATAAAGTTTGAGAATCAATTTGTCTTCCGCTTCGAGTTCTGCGATTGCCTGTTTCAACGCTTCGGAAACGTCTTTCTGCGTTTGTTTTGCGCTGAAATTTTCTTCCGGGTTGTCGCTGCCGTGAACGAGCGTCGCGTTCTCGGAATTCGTCGAGGATTCGTTTGCCAGATTTTCAAACTCGCGGTCTTCCTCGATTTGCACAAACTTCGACTCTTTCCGAAACTGGTCAACCGCCAGTTGATTCGTCACGGCGCGCAGCCAACCCGCCAAACTTCCGCGTCCCGAATAATAAGAAAGTTTAGTCTTTAACTTTCCGTCCGCGTCCTTTTTCAATCCGTAAAGCTCCGCCCAAATCGAACCCGCCAAATCTTCCGCGTCTTCCGAATTCTTGGCGTATTTTCTAGCTGCTGATTTCACCGTCCCGTCGAAATTTTTCACCAAATCCGCCCAAGCCGACTCATCGCCGCGCTCGCAGGCGATAATCAAACACAAATCGTCGGCGCGAATTTCATCAACAAAA
>CBDUBY010000448.1:0-2038 GCA_965365505.1 uncultured Pyrinomonadaceae bacterium
GATGCGTTCGTGACGAAGCTGAACGCGAGCGGCACGGCTCTGATTTACTCGACCTTTCTCGGCGGCAGTGGCAGCGATTACGGTATAGACATCGCGGTGGATTCATCAGGGAATGCTTATCTGACGGGTCAAACCGCTGACGGCACCACCGATTATCCGACGACGACGGGCGCATTTGATACGACGTATAACGGCGGCACTTACGATGCGTTCGTGACAAAGCTGAACGCGAGCGGCACGGCTCTGATTTACTCGACCTTTCTCGGCGGGAATTTTGGCGAAGGCGGTTTCGGCATCGCGGTAGATTCATCGGGAAATGTTTATCTGACGGGTGACACCTATGACGGCACAACCGATTATCCAACCACGCCCGAAGCATTTCAGCCACTCATTAAAGGATTTTATGAAGTCTTTGTCACGAAACTCGGCGATTTGGTCGGACCGACTGCCGCGCCCGCCGGATTGGGCGGCAAAGTCCGCTCGACTGTTGGCAACGTGCCGCTGCCGAACACGACCGTCCTTTTGACGGACGTGGTGAACCCAGCAAACTCGCGTGTCGTCGTCACCGACCAAAACGGCGATTACAGTTTCGACGGAGTGCCGACCGGACGCTTCTATCTCATCTTCGCCTGGCGCGACGGCTTCGATTTCAACCCGAACGAATACGGCATCGTGCATCTCGAAGATAATTTCAATCTCGATTTTCTCGCCGCGCCGAGCAGCCCGCGCCCGGCGCACGATTTCGACGGTGACGGTAAATCGGATTTAGCTGTCTTCCGCCCGGCGAACGGAACGTGGTATGTGCTGGAAAGTCAGGCGAATAATCTCCGATCCTTTGAGTTCGGCGCAGACGGCGACATTCCGCTGGCAAAGGATTACGACGGCGACGGGCGAACCGATTTTGCCGTTTATCGCCCGTCACAAGGCGTTTGGTATATCCAGCAAAGCCGCGACGGTTTCAAGGCGATGAGTCTCGGAAACGCTGCCGACAAACCCGTTCCCGCCGATTTTGACGGCGACGGCAAAACGGACATTGCTGTTTTCCACGAATCGAACGGCACGTGGTATCGAATCAACAGTTCGGACGGCGGTTTTGCGGCAACGCAGTTCGGCATAAGCGGTGACAAACCTGTGACCGGCGATTTCGACGGCGACGGCAAATCTGAATTGACTGTCTATCGCCCGTCAAGCGGCGTGTGGTATCAGTTGAACCACGAAAGCGGACAATTCAGCCAGACGCAGTTCGGCACGGCAGAAGATGAACCCGTCGCGGCAGACTTTGACGGCGACGGACGTTTTGATGTCGCCGTGTTTCGACCGTCAGACGGCACCTGGTATTATCTGGAAAGCGCGGACGGAGATTTTCAAACCAGACAATTCGGCTCAAATTCGGATGTTCCCGTTCCGGCGGATTACAACGGCGACGGGCGATACGAGCAGGCAGTTTTCCGCAACGGCAGTTGGTTCGTTCTGCGAAGCAATCTGAGCAATTACGCCGTGCAGTTCGGACAATCCGGCGACGTTCCAACGCCGTAAACGCCGCCGACAGAATTGGAATTTAATTTTGGCGAGTCAAATTTCGGCTCGCCATTTTATTACCGGGCTTTATTATTTTGTGAGTTTAGACCCAAAAACCATCCGCCTTTGACGCTTCTTAATTAAAAATTTACCATTAAACTTTCACCGAAAAACGTATGGACATTTTATCTTCTCTAAATCCGCAGCAGCGCAAAGCCGTCGAGCAGACCGAAGGCGCGCTGCTGGTTTTGGCGGGCGCGGGTTCGGGCAAAACGCGCGTTATCACACTGCGCATCGCTTATCTGATTGCCGAAAAAAACGTGCCGCCCTATAACATTCTCGCCGTCACTTTTACCAACAAAGCGGCGGGCGAAATGCGCGAGCGCGTCAAAGGTTTTCTTGCAGGTCAACAGCTTCAATCCGCGCCGCTGATTTCAACTTTTCACTCGCTTTGCGTCCGCATTTTGCGGCAGGACATCGAACATTTGGGCGAAGGCTATAACAAATCTTTTACGATTTA
>CBDUBY010000449.1:0-2030 GCA_965365505.1 uncultured Pyrinomonadaceae bacterium
AAAAACGCGCCGCCTTTGATAAAATCCTTCTGCTGTGCCGCTGCATCCATAAAAATTTCTCCTTAACTTTTCTTTGATTATTCGGGTTTAAGTAGCCAACATTATAACTGAATGAGCATTCATTCAGCAAGGAATTTCTTGTCGTCCGGCAACAAAAATCTCATTATGTTGATTTTACTAACACAATGAGATTTTCGTAAATTAAGTTTTCTGCCGAAAGTTTCAGCCTGTTCCGATACACATTACCGATTCGCGCATCAAACGCCGGTCAGCGTTTCGCATCATAAATCTGATGCCGTTGCCCGAAGGACTTTCTTCGTCGCCGCCTCTAAATAATAAATCGCAAATCCAGACGATTTCGTTGCGTTTTCCTTTTTCCTGCTTGAATGAAAACTCAACCGCGTTTTTCGTATTCGGCTCGGCTTGAAAAGACAAAACGCCGCTCAAGAAATCGAGAATCGTTTTATCATCGCTCGACGTTCCCATACTTTGACAATCTTTCGCGGCGGAAAGCAGAATATCGCCGTTCAAAAAAACTTGTTTGATAGCTTCCTTCGCCGTCGGTTCAGCAGCTTTCCCGTTGGTTTTCTTGACTTGCGCGGCGACATTAGAAAACAAACAGAGAAGAGCAATTATTCCAATCAGCGAAAAATTTACAAAAGCGTATTTCATAACGGGAATTCTCCATAAAAGATTTCGTAACCCGCGCCCGCGTAATGCTGCTTAAATGCGGCGGGCGTTTGTTTGATAACGTGCCGAAACCGATTTTTATATTGCCAAACGTCCTGACCGATAAAAATCCCGATGTGTTTGCGCGGCACATTGCTCATTACTTTCGTCTTTAAGTTGACGTTGCTCGCCTGCGTAACAAAGATAAATCCGCACGTAACGTCTGCCGGTTTGTCTGTCCATTTACCGACGCGGCGGCACTGCGGAAAAACTTCCTGAACGCGGATGTTTCCGCTAATGCTTTTTGAACCTTTGCCGCTCATCCCGAAACAAGTCAACCCGAATGTCAATTCCGTCGCGTGACAAACAAAATGAGCGCAATGATTGTCGCTGTCGTTTGTATATGAACAGCCGCAAATATCGGAAATATGTTTGTTGACGTAACCGTCCAAATCCGTCGCCGTCGGTATTTTCATAATTTCGCCTCCTGGTTTTTAAGCCGCAATTCTTTCAATACGAGCGTAGGCGGTTTCATTCGCCTGCCGCGCTTCATATAAATCAACCGCCTGCTGCATTCTCAGCCAAATATCGGGCGACATCCCAAACGCGCGTCCGAGCCGATGCGCGATGTCCGCCGTCACCGGCGCGCGCTCCTTCAAAATTTCATCAAAATTTTGCCGCGAAACGCCGAGCGCGTCGGCTAGTTCGGCAGCCGACAAATTTATTTCCGGCAAAGTATCTTCCCGCAAAATCGCGCCCGGATGCGTCGGGCGGCGTTCAGTTTTTATTGGCATAGTTTTCAATTTTTAATGATAATTTTCCAAGTCTAAATCAATCGCGTTGCCGCCTTCAAACTCAAAAGTCAGTCGCCAGTTTTTATTAACTTTCATCGTCCACGTTCCGGCGCGCGTTCCTTTTAATTCGTGTAAATCGTAACCGGGAAAGTTGAGTTGTTCGGGCGCGTCGGCTTCATTTATCGCGTCCATCTGCCGAAGCAGTTTCGGCGCGAAATCCGAAGCGATATGTTTTGATTTGCCTCGCTCGAACAACTCGCGCAGACCTTTGTGTTTGAAAGACTGAATCATTTGAAATTAATCCAATCTTTCAAAAATTCCCGCCGCGCCCATTCCGCCGCCGACACACATCGTGACCATTCCGTAACGCTTGCCGGAGCGTTTCAATTCCTGCAAAATCGTTGCCGTCAATTTCGCGCCGGTGCAGCCCAAAGGATGTCCGAGCGCGACCGCGCCGCCGTTGAGATTGACTTTCGCCGGATTCATTTCCAACGCTTTCATTACCGACAAACCCTGCGCGGCGAACGCTTCGTTGAGTTCGATAACGTCAATCTGGTCGAGCGTCAA
>CBDUBY010000450.1:0-2027 GCA_965365505.1 uncultured Pyrinomonadaceae bacterium
GGACAAGGTAAAATCGGCGCGGCGGCGGTCGAAGGCGCGGCTCGCAATCCGGGCGCGGCTGGCACCGTGCAGACGATGATGATTATCGGTCTGGCACTTATCGAATCACTCGTGCTGCTCGCGCTGGTTATCGTTTTCGCCAAATTGTAATCTTCGATTATTCGATTATTTGCGGGCAAGGTTTCGGCTTTGCCCGCATTTTTATTTAGGCTTGAACTTTATTAGAGCGACAACTTAGCGCAAGATTTTTGAATCGAATCGTTTTTTAAGGCGTATAATAATTAACGAAAATTACTGCGGTAATAAATTTTCAACTTGATTTTCTTCGGACACAATTTAGCAAAATGTTAGACCAATTTATCGGACAGACTTTGGCGGAAAAATATCGGATTGATTCGGTAATGCGCGATGGCGGCGGTTTGGGTAAAGTTTATCGCGCGACGCATCTTTTAATGGATAAGCCCGTAACGGTCAAGGTTCTCGCGCCCGCGCTCGCCGTTGACGAAAACATCGTCAAGCGTTTTTCGACGGAAGCCCGCACCGTGTCGCACATCGCGCATCCGAATATTTTAAATGTTACTGATTTCGGTTCGGATAAAACGAGCGCGACTTATATCGTTTTTGAAGGCGTGGACGGCTCGACTTTGCGAGATGCGATTATCCGCGAAGGCAAAATGCCGTTTGAGCGCGCCGCGAACATCGCCCGCCAAATCGCCGCTGCTTTATCTGCCGCGCACGCCAACGGCACACTTCACCGCGGCTTGAACAGTCAAAACATTTTGTTGACGCGCACCGCTGACAATCACGAATTCGTCAAAGTTTTGGATTTCGGAGCGATTGTTGCCGGCGAAGGCGATGCGGATTCGATGAGAAATCTGGAATATCTCTCGCCCGAACAAAACGCCTCGGTCGCCGAAGCCGACGAACGCTCCGACGTTTATTCGCTCGGCGTTATTTTTTATGAAATGCTTGCGGGCGAAGTTCCGTATACGGCGGACAACGCAACGGATTTGCTGCTCAGACAGGCGAATAATCCGCCAATGCCGCTTTCCGCTTTCCGCAATGATTTACCGCCTAACGTCGAGCCGATTATCCTTCGCGCTCTGGCGAAAAATCCCGATTTGCGCTATCAAACCGTTGCCGAATTCACCGCCGATCTAAACGGCGTGACAAATGTTTCGGGCGAAATGGAAACGGTTGTTATTCCGCGTGCCGCTTCAGAAATGGATTCTAAAGCGAGAAATAATATGTGGAAAACAGCCTTCGTCGTTTTGGCGGGAATTTCGCTTCTGGCAATCGGTTTGATTTACGCGACATCAAGCAAGCAAACCGATCCGGCGACCGCTTTGCAAACCGATGTAAATGGTCAGCCCGTCCAGCCGCTCAATCCGGCAACGGGCATAAACGAAACGGGCGCGGCAGTTCTCACCCCGTATTCGCCTGAGCAGCAAATGATGATGGCGAATTCAAATATGATGCTGACGATGCCGCAGCAAGTTCCGAACGGTGACGGTTACGGCGACGGCTACAACCCTTGGGCGCGAGGCGTTCCGCCGCCGGGCGCGCCGATGTATGTTCCGCCGGGCGGTCAGATGATTGACCCGAGCAATCCGAACGGAAGTATCTTTATGCCGGACGGAACCGTGCTTGTTCCTGTGCCGGTAAATGCGAACACAAGTGTCAATGCGAATACGGGGAAACCGGCAGCGACATCCAATGCGAATGTGAAAATTGCGCCGACCAATACGACCGCGCCGCAGCCAACGCCGACAACACCGGCTTCTAATTCGCAGTCGCCTGCGCCTGTAAAAACGCCGGTTCCGCCTGCGCCGAAACCGACTCAGACGCCGCCGAAAACTGCTCCTGCCAATCGAACGGCACAGAGTGGAAAGGAACAGGATTCTTAACGAAATCTAAAGAAATTAAACCCAAAAAACACGAAGCAATACGAAAATAAAGCAATACGAAAATTGTATTGCTTTATTTTCGTATTGCTTCGTGTTTTTCTGTGGTTTAATTTTGCGCCT
>CBDUBY010000451.1:0-2018 GCA_965365505.1 uncultured Pyrinomonadaceae bacterium
AGTTCGGCGTGATGCGCGTCGTTCTGATTTGCTCGTAAGTGCGGTTGTCAATTCTTGTATAACTCATTTTAATTTTTGCCTGCGAAACACACGAGATAAACGAAAAAGAAATTTACAAAAAGTTTTCTTTTAGTGTCTTTCGTGTATTTCGCAGGCTAATCTTCTTTTAATTTATCTTGTCCGAAAACCTCGATAGCTTCTAGTTTCGCGGGCTTCACGCCCAGAAATCTTTCGGCGACGCGGGCAAACCGATCAGCCGCGTCGGTCACGTAAAAATGATCTAAATCATCGCATAATCGGCGCACCTTTTCATGCAGCGGCTGATTTTCGTTCGCCAGATTTTTATCCGCGAGCAGTTGCCGGACTTCTTCGGCAGTCGCCTCACCTGAATCAATCAAAGTTACATTTGCGCCGACGGTTTGCTGAATAACTTCGCGCAAAATCGGGTAATGCGTGCAGCCCAAAACGAGCGCGTCAACTTTTTTTTCAATGATTTCCCGCAGGTATTTTCCGGCAATTGAAAAAGTTTCCGCTTCCTTAACCCAATTTTCTTCCGCTAGCGAAACGAAAAGCGGACAAGCCGTTTGCAGAACTTCCGTTTTGTTTGATGCGCGCCGGATAGCTTCGCCGTAAGCGTCGCTTGAAACAGTCGCTTCGGTCGCAATCACGCCGATTTTGGGATTGGGTTTTTCCTTCGTAATCTCGACTGCCTTTCTAGCGCCGGGTCCAATCACGCCGACGACATCAATGCCGATGCGCTCCCTGATTTTCGGCAACGCAAGCGCAGAAGCCGTGTTGCAGGCAACGACTAAAATCTTGATACCGCGCGAAGCTAAAAATTCGGAATTTTCAATCGCATATCGCTCGACCGTCGCCAGCGATTTCGTGCCGTAGGGAACTCGCGCCGTATCGCCGAGATAAATAAAATGCTCGTTCGGCAACTGCTCGTGCAAAGCGCGATAAACGGTTAAGCCGCCGACGCCCGAATCGAAAATTCCGATTGGCAGATGACGGATTTCAGCGGTTGGAATTTCGTCGGACGGGCTTTTCAGATTGAGATTGCTCACGGGTTAAATGTCGAAGCTGAAATTTTTTGAAAACTTCAAGCATCGAAATTAACATATTTTAAAACGAAATAAAATTTGACATCTGGTAAAGCGAAATCGGACATCTAAAACGACTATGCAAAAACAACTGTTCTCCGTTTTGGGAAGTATGGTCGCAAATGCCGGCAAACCGCAGGGAAAAATCGAAAGCCGAATTGTGCCGGTTGACGCCGACGAATTCAATTATCAAGTCTACGCTCCGCCAAACGCGGGCGAAGAAAAATTACCCGTAATGATTTTTCTGCACGGCATTCGCGAACGCGGCAGCGGCGGATTAATTCCGACGACCGGCGCGGCAGGCGCAATCGCCCGCCATTATTTTGCGCAGGTTCCGGCAATCGTTTTAGTGCCGCGCTGTCGTGAGGGAAGTTACTGGTCTGACCCGGTGATGGACGAAATGGTGATAGGTTCGCTCGCGCAGACGATTGAAGAATTCGGCGCGGACACGCAGCGAATTTATCTGATCGGCGTTTCGATGGGCGGCTACGGCGTGTGGCATTTCGCCGCCGCTTACCCGCAAAAATTCGCCGCGCTTGTTTCCATCTGCGGCGGCAGTTCGATTACGAAGGGCGACCGATTCGGTGCGCTCGCTCGTCAAGTCGGCAAAACTCCGGCGTGGCTTTTTCACGGCGCGGACGACCGCGTGGTTCAGCCGAGCGAATCGCGCCAAATTGTCAAAGCTCTCGAAGCAAACGGCGGCAACGTGAAATACAACGAATACGAAAACGTCGGTCACAACGTCTGGTTAAATGTGATTGGCGAAAAAGATTTGCTGCCGTGGCTGTTGGCGCAAAAACGAAGCGGTTAACGTGATTGCAGATTTTCGCGCAGAAATTTGAGGATTTGCGGTTGGACGATTTGCGCTCCGAAGCCGTTGAAATTGTAATCGAATCCGTGCTGCGCGTAGGGAAT
>CBDUBY010000452.1:0-2013 GCA_965365505.1 uncultured Pyrinomonadaceae bacterium
AATTCGACTTTTAAACCGATCATCGGCATCGCTCTGCCGCGCCACAAAAATCTTTCGCCGGCAATTGATAAACCGCCGTTTTCAATCGGCGCGAGCTTCATTTCAATCGCTACGTTTAAATCGGTGAAAACTTCGTAAAGTTTTCCGTCGCGGACGACAAAATCCGAATCGAAAACGCGATATTTGCCGCCGCACAAAAGCTCGCGGACAAAGTGCATCGAACCGTCTTTGCGCTGAAAAATGCGAAAACGCGCCGGAATTTTTTCCAAGTTTGTTTCAAATAAACCTTGTCCGAATAGCAAAGTTAAAAAGCGTGACCAAAATTTCGCCGGTAAAGTTTCGAGTTTTAACGTCGCCATTACGTCAAAACGCGAAGGATTTGCGTAAAACGCGCGAATCAGCGGATTGATTTCCGCGACTTTTTCGCCCAGAGCCGTTTCGAGCAAATTCCAGTTTTCATCGCCCGCCACGCGACCGCGTTCACGATTGCGAACACCTTGCCGAAAGATTTTTGAAACGCTGAATGAAAGCAGAAAATTACGCGTCATTTCAATGGCGATGCGGCGATAACTGATTAAATTTTTCGGCGTTTTATCAGAAACATCAAGAATTGCACGGGCTGATTCTTTCGTGTAAAGGAAAACGAGTTTTGAAGCGGCGGTTACAAGTTTTTTGACGGTCAAAACGAGACTGTCGGCAATCGCGGTTTCGTACGGCAATATTCCGCTGATCGCCGAGTTGTCCATCAGGCGAACGCCGAGCGAAACGTCCATATGCTGCTGCAAAAGCTGCCAGACGGGTTCACGCTTGTGCTGTGCCGCTTCCGCTTCAAATCTGGCGTAAAGACCGTTTTCCCGCACGTTTTGTAAATCTTTGAAATGCGCGGCAAGCCACAATTCTTCGCGCACTTCAACCGGCAATTGCTGTTCGCAGGCTTCGATAAATTTCCGCCATTCGTCCGTGCGCGGCTGATTTTCCTCGTCCAAAGGCATAAAATATTCACCCATTTGGTCAAAAGTTTCGGAAAATCCGCCAAATCGCCCAAGCGTTACAGCACACGACGCGAGAAGATGCAGGCGCGTCATCCGGCAATAATTTCGGCTGTAAAATTCTTTGAGTCGAAGCATCCGAACGCGGGCGCGATATTGCCGTTCAGCGAATTTTTCGAGTTCCGCCTCGTTCGCGTTCGGCAAATGTCTGCGAGCTTCGGTTAGATTTTTTATTGAGATATTTGGCATTTTAAAAAGCGTGTATCGCAGTCGGGACGACTGCGATACTGTACATTTGAGCAAATCCGTCGCCGCGTCAAGTGTTTACTTCCAAGATTCGTCAAACAAACGTAAAATTTGCTACATTTCAATTAATGGCTTTACAAACAGATTTCATCGTCATCGGCAGCGGCGTTGCCGGACTTCGCGCTTCGATTGAACTGGCAAAATCCGGCGCGCGCGTAACCGTTTTAACCAAAGATAAAGCACAGGAGTCGAACACCGAATACGCGCAGGGCGGCGTGGCGGTTGTTTTATCGGACGACGACAACGCCGAACTTCACGAAGAGGACACGCTGATTGCGGGCGCGGGACTTTGCGACAAAAAAGCCGTCGAAACGCTCGTCGTTGAAGGCACGAAATATATCAAACAACTAATCGAATGGGGAACGGAATTCGACCGCGAAGGCGGAAAACTGGCGTTCACGCAGGAAGCCGCGCATTCGAGAAGACGAATCCTTCACGCGCACGGAGATTCGACCGGAAAGGAAATTGTCCGCGCACTGATCGCCAGAGCAAGACAGGAAAAAACAATTGTTTTGATGCCGTTTGCGAACACGGAAAGTTTGATTATAAATGACGGAAGATGCGTCGGCGTGCGATTTCTCGACCCGATTCTTCGTGCGCCGCGTGAAGTTTTCGCCAAAGCCGTAATTTTATGCACCGGCGGCGCGGGACAATTATATTTGCACACGACGAATCCGAGCGTGGCAACCGGCGACGGAATGGCGATGGCTTATTTTGC
>CBDUBY010000453.1:0-1981 GCA_965365505.1 uncultured Pyrinomonadaceae bacterium
ACCGAAAAAAGTATGGACGTTCTGCGCGGCACCGAGCGCGTCGAATTGTTCAAAGTGACGATCAAGGAAGACAAAAAAGAGAAGTCGCTGGTTTCGGCAGTGGCGCACGATTACGAAAAGGATTTGTTCGACGAATTGCGAACGGTGCGAACGGTTTTCGCCCGCGAAGAAAACGTGCCGCCGTATGTGGTTTTCTCCGACGCGACGCTGGTCGAAATGGCGGTTTATCTGCCGCAGTCCGAAGACGAGATGCGAAAAATTTCCGGCGTCGGCGATTTGAAATTGCAGAAATACGGCGCGGATTTTCTGGAAGTTATTACAGATTATTGTGACCGCAACAATCTTGAATCACGCATCAATCTGAAAACGCCGAAACGCGAAACAAAAACCAGAACGAAACGCGATGCGAGCGGGCAGACGACTTATGACGTGAGTTTGGATATGTTCAAGTCGGGTCTTTCGATTTCTGAAATCGCCGAATCGCGCGAACTGGCTGTCGGCACGATTGAAACGCATCTCGTGAGGTTTATTCCGAGCGGCGAAGTGCGGCTCGAAGACATAGTTGACGCAAGCAAAATAGAGCCGATAAAAAATGCCATTGCCCGCATCAATGCCGGTTTCGCCGTCGCGCCCGTTAAGGAATTTTTAGGTGAAGATTACAGCTACGGCGAAATTCGCGCGGTGCTGGCGACGATGTAGCGAATACAAAAAATGAACGTGGATAAAGGAGATGTAAGGAATTTTTAAACACCTGTTTTTTATCCCTTACATCTCCTTTATCCACGTTCATCTGTGTTCGATTATTGCGGCTTCGCTGTTCTGATCATAACTTTCGGCGCCGAGTTTTTAAATTTCTCCGCGATGTTCGCCGGATTAATCTCATAACTCATCACATCAATCGTTTCATCCGCGCCGCCGCCGACGGTTTGCGTCCAGCGGTGCGGCAGCAGAACGCCGTTCACGCTGCGGTAATCCGAGAAGCGAATTTGAAATTCAGCCATTTCGGGTTTGTCCATTTTGCGCTCGAAAACTCGCACATCCGAATCGGTTTTTACATCGTCCGACTTGACTCGGAAAATCATTGGCTTGTGTCCCTGATAGCTCATCATTCGGGGCAGATGCGAAGATTTATCGAGGAAAAGTTTCGTCGTTGCGTCGCCGTTTCTCGCTTCGATAACGTCGCAAGAGTTTCCGTCAACGTCACCGTCGCCCGCGTAGACAAATTCGACGTTAGCATCTTGCGGCGCGGTCAAAAGCAGAGCGAAAGCGGTGCGGAACATTTCGTTTTGATGAAAATTGCCGCCGCCTTTCAGTACGTCAACGTTTTCTTCGGTGATGATTTTTCTCATCTTGCCGTCCGCCGATTTGTCGCCCGATAAAACTTTATCGCCGTCGCCTTTTCTCACGATGACGACATTGCCTTTTTCGCCGTTCGGGTCAATTTGTTTGATAAAGGGCGTGCGTTCGCCGTCGCCTTTTTCCATCACGACGACTTTGACTTCTTTTCTGACTTCGCCGGTTTTTCCTTCGGTTGAGCCATCGCCCTTGCCGAGTTTCATCATCTTGGCGAATTGATTGGGAAATTGGAGATTGATTTCCAGTTCGCCCTGCTCGGTGCGGCTCGTGCCTTCCAGATCGAAAGTCTTGGTCACATTGCCGACGATTGAAAGGCTTCGCACGTTTCGCACAGCGGTTTCGCCGCCGATTGCCGTTTGCGCCTGTTTAATAAGCGCGAGCGAGCGTTCATCAGATTTGAAACGCGCTCCAGTTTCCTGAATCAAACCGCCCAAACCGATAAAAAACACCGCCACGCATAAAATAGAAATAATGAATTTTTTCATTGCTGCCTCCGTAGAAATTTTAATTTATTAGAATTTTTGTCTTTTGACAATATCGAGTATCCGCGAAAGTTTGGCGCAGGTGATTAAGACGACGCAAAGAATTTGTTAAGAATGTAAAATGTTTTGTAAAGCTATTTACA
>CBDUBY010000454.1:0-1971 GCA_965365505.1 uncultured Pyrinomonadaceae bacterium
CGCTGTATCGTCCGGGTAATCAAACCAGAATTATTTTGCTCGCCGTCGGTTTGGGAGCGTTCGTCGTTTTATCGGTGCAAACCCTGCAAGCGAATCTCGTCCGCGAATTCGATTTTACGCGCAACCAAACATTGCCGAGTTTGTTTTTTATAGACGTGCAGAAAAGTCAGGTTGAAGGTTTGAAATTTATTGTCGAGCGAGCGACCGGCGATACGCTTCAGCTTATTCCGACGATTCGCGCCCGCATTGCGCTGGTCAACGGCGACGCGCCTGATTTCAGCAACCGCGAAGTCCGCGAGCGGCAAGGTCAAATAGGGCGCGAATTCGCCGTCACCTATCGCCCGAATCTCGATGAAAATGAAACCGTCGTCGCGGGCGAATGGTGGAACGCCGAACCAAAGACGGACGAAACGGAAGTTTCGGTCGAGCAGGGAATCGCCGAAACTTTAAAGGTGGTCGTCGGCGATTGGATAACATTCGATATTTCGGGCAGAAAAATAAACGCCCGCGTCGCAAGCATTCGCAAACTCGATTTACGCAACACGCGCACGGCTTTTATTTTTGTGTTTCGACCCGGAACGCTCGAAAAAGCACCGCAAACATTCGTCGCCAACGTGCTGAAACGGCTTCCCGAAATCGAGCGCGCCAGACTGCAAAGAAACGTCATTGACGAATTTCCGAACGTGCAGATTTTCGATGTCGCCGAAGTCGTCGCGGCGGTTCAAAAGCTCGTTAATAATTTCGTGCTGGCGATTTCCTTCGTCGGCAGCTTCGTTATTTTAAGCGGAATTTTGATTCTCATCGGTTCAATCGCGCTGACCAAATCGCAGAGGATTTATGAAAACGCGATTCTCAAAACTTTGGGAGCGAAACGCGCGATTTTGGCGACGATTCTGTTCGCCGAATACGGACTTCTGGGAATTTTAGCGGGAATTATCGGCGCGGGTTTCGCCACGCTTTTATCGTTTGCGGCGGCGCAATATATCTTTGATATTGACTGGGAATTCGACGCCGGTTTAACTTTTCTCGGCATCTTGATAACTGCCGTTTTGGTCACGCTCGTCGGCGCGATTGCCAGTTTCGACGTGCTATTTAGAAAGCCGCTCGCCATTTTGCGTTCGCAATAGAATTCGATTTTGACGAGCGATACAGGGAAATAATATATGAATTTAGAAGGGAAAACTGCTTTAATCGCCGGCTCGAGTCGCGGCATCGGACTGGCTTCGGCGGAACTTTTTTCAAAAGCGGGCGCAAATGTCGTTATCAGTTCGCGCAGCGAAGGCGAATTGTTAGAAGCCGAATACGGACTTAGCACGATTGGCGGCGGGGAAGTTTTAGCACTCGCCGCCGACGCTTCAATCGAAGCCGATGTCAACGCGCTCGTTTCTGCATCAATCAATAAATTCGATTCGATAGATTATCTGATTCTTGCGGCAGGCGCGGGAATTTTGAAACCGTTCGGCGAATTGACGAGCGAAGATTTAGACGCGCTTCTCACGGCAAACGTCAAAACCGCGTTCAATGTTTTGCAGGCAGTTCTGCCGACGATGGCGGAAAACAAATTCGGTCGCGTCGTGGCGATTCCCGGAATTTTGGGCAAAGCGCCGATGATGCAGGCTTCGGCATATTGCGCGGCGAAATATGCGCTGACCGGAATGATAAAATGTCTGGCGCAGGAATATAAACGCTTCGGCATACGCTTTTCGCTGATGCATTTCGGCGGCGTTGATTCGAACTTTTGGGACTCGATAACGATGAAAGTTCAGCGCGACAAAATGCTGTCCGTCGAAGCAGCGGCAAACGCCGTCTTTTTCGCCGCTACGCAGCAAGGCGAAGGCGTGATGGCGGAAGTTGTTTTGATGCCGGAAAATCACCAGTTAGTTTAACCGGCGAAAAGCTGAAAAGTATTGTATTTACAAAGGATTTCCGATAATCTTCAACTGTCGGAAATCCTTTTTGTTTTTCAAATAA
>CBDUBY010000455.1:0-1968 GCA_965365505.1 uncultured Pyrinomonadaceae bacterium
TGCGCGATGCCGAAGTTTTGATTGAAATACACGAAGAATTTCAGGGTCGAACGCGCGGCGAATTGGAAAGCGAATTGGAAGAATATGTCGGCACGGGAACGGATTATCGAATTTTGCGCGGGCTGATAAAACTGCTCGCCGACCGCTGCGAATTTGAAACTTCCGCGCCCGCCGCGCCCGAAGAAATTCGCCGAAAGGTTTTTTTAGAAGCTCGAAAATTTCAGCCCGTCACGCCCGATTCTGCCGAGCGCGAAAAAGTTTTGGAAACAGTCGCCGCCGAATTTGAAACGAACGCCGACGCGATTTTTAATCATCTTTACGCCGATTTGTCGTTTCAGCAAAAGCTCATTTCGTTTGAATCAATCGCGCCGAAAGATTTGCTCGACCGCTACAATCTGGCGCAGGCGCAGGCACTTCTTTATAAATGCGTCGAGCTGCGAATTCTGGTCGCGCCGTCGAACGCGGCGAATTATCGCCAAATCTTCGGCGCGATAAAACGCTTCGGCTTGATTCATCTGGTTCGGGGTAATGCCGCGAGCGGTTACGAAATCACTCTGACCGGCGCGGCTTCGCTGTTTAATCGTTCGCAAAAATACGGCATCCGAATGGCGGTTTTTCTGCCCGCGCTGCTGCTTTGCGCGAATTGGAAAATGTCGGCGGAAATCTCGCAGAAGGAAAAGGGAAATGCGTTTTACGAGTTGACGAGCGAGCAAACCGAACTCCTTTCGTGTTATTACGACGAACCCGAATACGAAAATCCCGATTTGCAGAAATTTTTCAAGGCTTGGGAAAAAAATGATGCCGGATGGCGTTTGAGCGAAAGCCGTCAAGTCGTTGATTTGGGCAAAACCGCGTTCGTGCCTGACGCGATTTTGACTTCGCCCGACGACAAAGCGGTTTATCTCGACGTTCTCGGCTTCTGGACACCGAAAAGCCTGCAAAAACGCCTCGCCGAATTTGAAGCGGCAAATTTCACGAGATTTATTCTCGCTGCCTCGCACGAATTGCGCGGCAGCCGCGAAGAACCGCTCTGGACAAGCGACAACGTGATTTTCTACAAATCAAAAATCGAACCGCGAAATTTAATCGAACAGGCGGAAAAGTTAATATCAGAAATCGGCGGCATTTTATAGCTATCTGAGGGATTATGCCGCAATGTTGCGGTATGATAGCTAGTTGTGCGTTTCGTATAAAAGTTAGCTATTCTCACGTTAGACAAAGTACAAATCGCTCATTTACTTGTTACTTGAATGGAAATCAACGGGCTAAAACTACCAAACTCTTTTGTCGAAGCAGTTCTTAAAGGCATGTTGCGGAGACAAATCGGCACTTGGTGGTTGCGCGAAGAAGTTGAGGCTTACGGAAATCATTTAGAATCTGATTTGTGTGAACTTTATGAAACTGAAGATGCGCTTGTTCGAGAAACTAACCTTTTGCCCAAACATTTTGCGCCCGAATACTTCGTGGAACCGAGTGAATGGCAGAATGAACCCGGATTTATTCCTGATATTGTAGATTTCTCGAAAATTGTTTGTTTTGGAATGTCCGGCGACGGCGCACCTTTTTGCTTTGACTATCGTGACAATCTAGAAATACCAAGCGTTATTTGGTGGGCTGATGCTTACTGGCGGCGAGTTGCTCCAGACTTTGATTCTTTAGTAGCGTTGCTCAATTTAGATGAAGACGCATAAAAAATCAATTAGCATGAGGACGAAACAGCGACTTTCTTATCAAACTTGTGTGTTAAACTCGGTGTTATGTGTTAGCGGTTTCGCTCCACGTCATCTCAATCATTCGATGTTTTCGTTTTAATTTAAAATAACCAAAGGAGATAACTGTCCTGAAAGTCGTCAGAGTCGGGCTAATTATTTTAGGCATCGGGCTTCTTGTTGGAGGAGCAGCAACGGCTGTGATAAATTTTGCCGGAGAACCGCTCGTATGTTCTTCGGTGGCTGATATAAACAAGGA
>CBDUBY010000456.1:0-1962 GCA_965365505.1 uncultured Pyrinomonadaceae bacterium
AAAGAAAAATTAGGCGAGAACCACGAACAAACGCGCCTCGCCTTGTCTAGAATCGAAAAATTTTATCAAACTTAATTAATATTTCGGAATTTTCGGATCAACGTCGTTCGACCAAGCCGTAATGCCGCCGCGCAGATTCGCCATTTTTCCCTGATAACCGGCGCGGGTTAAAAACTCAATCGCCTGCGCGCTGCGTCCGCCCGCTTTGCATTGCACAATCAATTCTTTTGAATCGTCGAGTTCGTCCATTCGCCGCATAATTTCGCCGAGCGGAATAAGTTTCGCGCCTTCGATTTTCGCAAAAGCATATTCGTCCGGCTGGCGCACGTCAATCAATTGAACGTCTTCGCCCGCGTCCATTCTTGCTTTTAATTCGGTTGCGGTAATTTCCTGCATAATTTTCTCACCTCTGTCTAATTTTTGATTACTTCAATTTTATAACCGCATCGAAAGTTTTCCGCAAATGGCAAATGCGGTTGACAAAAATTTACAAATCAAAGTTTTTAGATTCAACTGTTTATTATAAAATTTACATCTTAGACAAAACTTTATGCAGGTTTCATATACAAGGCGGGCGACAATTTTAAAAATATTACTCGGCATCTTCACCGTGTCGTGTTGTTTAGCGTGCAGCAAAACCGAATCGGCGAGCGGTCAGCGGCAGAATCAAAACGCGAATGCGGCGAATGAAACCGTGCCGGTGACGATTACGGTTGATAAATCAGTCGGGCGTGAAATTCAGTCGTTTATACAGGCGACGGGCAGTTTGATTGCCGACGAAACTTCCGACATCGCGCCGAAGGCAGCGGGAAAAGTTGTGAACGTGTCGGCGAACGTCGGGCAGTTTGTCGGGCAGGGCGCGGTGATTGCGCGGATTGACGATAAGGACGCGCGGCTTAGATTGGCGGAAGCGCAAGCGGGCGTGACGCAGGCAATCGCTGGTGTTCGGCAAGCCGAAGCGCGTTTGGGTTTATCGCCGAACGGAACTTTCAACGCCGCGACGATTCCCGAAGTCCGCGCCGCCAACGCCAGTTATGAACAAACGGTCGCCGAATTAAGGCAAGCCGAAGCCAACGAAAAGCGTTACCGCGAGTTAGTCGAAACCGGCGATGTTTCGCTTATCGTTTATGAACAGTATCGCACGACGCGCGACACGGCGCGGGCGCGGCTGAACGCGGCGAAACAGGCGCTCGAAGCCGCTGCGAACGCCGCCCGACAAAACAATCAGGCGATAAAAAGCGCGCAAGCTGCCGTCGAAGCCGCCCGAACGCAAGTCGGAACGGCGGAACAAGCCGTCGCCGACACGATTATCCGCGCGCCGTTTTCCGGTTTCATCAGCAATCGTCCCGTTGCCGTCGGCGAGTACGTCACGTCGGCAACGCCGGTTGCGACGATTCTCAGAGTTAATCCGATTAAACTTCAAATCCAGATCGCCGAAGCGAACGTTCCTTTTATCTCAATCGGGCGCGGCGTTTCCATCGAAGTTGACGCTTATAAAGATAGAAAATTCGGCGGCACGGTAACGGCGGTCAATCCGGCGATTGACCCAACCTCGCGTTCGGCAATCGTCGAAGCCGCGATTCAAAACGGTGACAACGCGCTGCGTTCGGGAATGTTTGCGACTGTCAGAATTAACCGCGAAGGCGGCAGCAGCGGCGTATTTGTTCCGAAGTCTGCGGTCTATAATGACCAAAGCACGCAAAGTTACCGCGTGTTCGTCATTCAGGATAACGTCGCCAAACTGCGCGTCGTTCAACTCGGCACAGAGGAAATGGATTTCGTTCAAATCATCAACGGCGTGAACGCTGACGAGACTGTGGCGACAAACAATCTGGCGCAGCTTTACGAAGGCGCGAAAGTGCAGTTTTAGTCGGAGGTTTTTATGCAGTGGTTAGCTGAAGTTTGTGTGCATCGTCCGGTTTTCGCAACCGTTATCGTTTTGTTTTTAACGGTTGTCGGCGG
>CBDUBY010000457.1:0-1961 GCA_965365505.1 uncultured Pyrinomonadaceae bacterium
AATCGGTCAAAGTTTCGTTGCCCATCCGGTATCGCTGAAACTTCGTCGTGCGGTCGTATTCGGCGGTCGAGGGCGAGAGGACTTCAAAGATGACTTGCGGATTCGTCAGCACGTCTTTTTTCAAATCGTGAAATTGCGGCTCGCCGCAGACGATTGTTAAATCGGGATAGGAAAATAAACTCGCCGTCGAAGTTCGTACTTTCATATTCGGCGATAACGCTTGACATCGTTTGCCTTTCAGTTTGGCGCGAGCTTCGCCGGATAAGTTGACGCAAATTTGGCTATGCGGCAAACTCTCGCCCGCCATTTGGTAAATTTCGCCGTCGAGAAATTCGTGGCGCGTGTGCGTTTCACGCTCGAAATTCAAATAATCTTCGGGCGTGTAAAGCGGTTCAACTTTTAGTTTCGCAAGTCCCATAAAAAACTATTCGCCCGCCGTTTGCGCCAACGCCTTGCCGACCTGGACGCGCGCCGGACGCAGTAATTTATCGCCGAATTTGTAGCCGCGCGAATACTCAGCCGTGATTTTGCCGTCGCTGTCTGCGTCGGCTTCGACCATATCAACCGCTTCGTGCAGTTCGGGATTGAATTCCGCGCCGATTGCCGCAATCGGTTCAACGCCGACGCTCATTAATGCTTGTTCAAAACTTCTCGCCGTGCCTTTTACGCCGTCGAGCAGATGTTCAAACGAAGCGTCGGTTTCGCTGGCTTTGATGCCGAGATTTAAGTTGTCGAGAACCGGCAGCAAGGTCGTCAGAAAATTAAATTGCCCTTGCTTGGCGCGGTCTTCTAAAGTTTTCATCAAACGCTGGCGCATCTCTTGTGTTTCGCGCTCCATCTGCGTTTTCACTTCGTCGAATTTCTGCTGCACGCCGACGAGTTTCGCCTCGGCAGATTCGCGCCGAATGCGCTCGTCTTTTAACTCGTTTTCGAGTTTCAAAACTTCCGCCGATTTAACTTTTTCGCCTTTCGAAGCGTCGTCTTTAACGCGCTCGCCTTCATTGTTAAATCGGCGTTTGTCGGTAAATTCCGCTTCGCCTTCGATAATTTCTTCTTCGTTAAAATCTTGTTCGTTCATTGTTTTTTTATTAAACCAACTCATAAAATTTGATAAATAATTTGCGTCTTTCAGTTTAGCAAACCATTTATCAGATTGAAAATTTTTCAGCAAATCAACCGCCGAAGTCACGGCGAGCGCAGTTTCGTTCAGAAATTTTCTGACTTCGGCGACGCGCTCGTCGCGGCTTTTGCGGTTCATAACTTTATTTACGCCGTCGCAGTAGTCGCCGTTTCCGGCGTAAATTTCAGCGCGTCGTTTTCCGCCGACACGCGAATCGTCTGCCCGCTCGTAATCTCGCCGTTCAGAAGTTTGACCGCCAAAGGATTTTGAATCAGCGATTGAATCGCGCGTTTCAGCGGACGCGCGCCGTAATTCGGGTCGTAACCTTCTTTGACAAGCAGTTCTTTTGCCGAATCTTCCAGCCGAATCGAAATGCCTCGGTCGGCGAGATTGCGCCGCAGTTTTTCAAGCTGCACGTCAATAATCAACGCGATGTTTTCCTTCGCCAGTTGTTTGAAAACCACGATGTCGTCAATGCGGTTTAAGAATTCCGGCTTGAAATGGTCACGCAAAATATCCAAAACCATTTCCTTGACCGGCGTATCAACCAGCGCAGACGATTGAATCTCGCGCGAGCCGAGATTCGAGGTCATAATCAGCACCGTGTTTTTGAAATCAATCAGTCTGCCTTTGGAATCGGTCAACCTGCCGTCGTCGAGAATTTGCAGCAAGATGTTGAAAACATCAGGATGCGCTTTTTCGATTTCGTCGAACAGCACGACCGAATAAGGTCTGCGCCGCACGGCTTCGGTCAGTTGCCCGCCTTCGTCATAACCGACATATCCGGGCGGCGCGCCGATCATTCGGGCGACCGCGTGTTTTTCCATATATTCCGACATAT
>CBDUBY010000458.1:0-1959 GCA_965365505.1 uncultured Pyrinomonadaceae bacterium
TTCGAGTGCATAATCTGCAAATAATGTCCGGGCATCGCTTCGTGAACGGTCAGATTTTCGAGCATATAATCGTTGTATTCCCGGTAAAACGATTCTTTGCGTGCGTCCGTCCAATCTTTCGGCGTCGGCGAAATGGTGAAAAAAGTTTCGTTCTTTTTCTCAAGCGGTCCGGCGGAATCGAAATAAGCGACTGCCGAGCCGCGAGCGAATTCGGGCATTTCGATAACTTTGACCGGCTCGACTGGAACAGTGACGAGATTTTTGGCGCGGACGAATTCCGTAGATTCTTTCAAATCCTGATTCGCCTGCGTAACGATGGTTTCGTTCGTCGGGCGGTTTTCGGCGAGCTTGTCGAGAACTTTTTTGATGACGAATTTTTTGAGCGCCGCTTCGGTTAATCTTACCGTTTCGAGTTCGTTCGGAAAATGTTTATTAAAAAGCGGCAGCGAGACTTCATACATTCTGTCCTGCGTCGCTCGCAAATCCGCTTCGGCGCGTTTCAGTAATTCTTCTTTCGACAAATCTGATGACAGTGCGTATTTCAATTTCTGGCGATATTTCTCTTCGCCCAACCTGAAATCCGCGTTCGAGCGCGGCAGCAAATCCGTTTCCAGCCATTTGCCGTAATCGGTCAGCGCGGCAATCGCTTTTTCCTGCGCGGGCGCGAGTTCCGCTTTCATTCCGGCTTCGTCAATGAATCGCTGCAAATCGCCTTTGATGAGATTTATCACGCCTTTGTTCTGTGCGATTGCCGTTTCGGTATAAACTTTCGGCGGATTTTTCAAATTCGCTTTCGCCGCCGCGACGACCGCCGGAATCATTTCAAGCCGACCTTTCGCGCTCATTAGTCTATCTTTGAGCGGCGCGAAATCGCGCGAAATCAAACCATTTATCGCGCCGCCGACATTATACGAATTTGGATTCCATTCGTATTCGCGCAAAACGTCCGCGCTGTAAATGCTCGCTTCGAGCCGGTCGCGCATAATCCGCGCGTCAACATTATTGACTTTGCTCAACTTGTCGAACGAAATCCGATTAAGCTGTTTCAAATACGACTCGTTAAAATCGCGTGATTTTTTCACGCCCGCTAAACTGTAATCGTTTAACAGATGGTCGTATACGTGATTGCCCAAGCCGGTCGCGCGCTCGGGACTCATTCGCATTAGTTCGGTCAGATATTTCGCCGCCAACTGTTCAAATTGCTTGTCGGCGGTTTCTTTTGTAACATTTGAAAAAACCGTTCCGTTTTGAAACAGAAATAATCCGATTAAAAACAACGCCGAGATTTTATTTATCATTTGTAATTGCTCCTCTGTATCTTTAAATTATTATGATTCAATTTTTGTTTATAAGTCTAACGCATTTATTAACGGATAGATTCTTCAACGCAAACACGCGCGAGAATTGACGAAGAGATTCGCAGAGATTTTCCCTCGGCGTTTCCCGGCGAAATCTCTGCTTTCCTGCGGCGAAAACTTCGCCCTTAAACAGCAACGAATAATTTTAATTGATGTCAGAAACCGAAAAATCTTTTTACGAAACAAATAAAAATCTCATCGTCGCGCTCGCGCTCGCGCTCGTTACGCTCTTAATTTACGCGCAGGTCGTTTCGTTTGATTTCATCAACATTGACGACGACGCTTATATTCTCAACAATCCATACGTTTCGCGCGGCTTGAATTTCACGAACTTTAAGTGGGCGCTGACCGCGTTTCACGTTTCCAACTGGCATCCGGTGACGTGGATTTCTCACCAACTCGATTCGAACATTTTCGGCTTGAGCGCGGGCGGACATCACGCCGTCAACGTCCTGTTTCACACCGCAAATTCGATTTTGCTTTTCCTGCTCGTCAAACGATTAACCGGCGCATTCTGGAAGAGCGCAATCGTCGCCGCGCTGTTCGCCGTTCATCCGGCGCACGTCGAATCCGTCGCGTGGATTGCCGAGCGCAAAGACGT
>CBDUBY010000459.1:0-1953 GCA_965365505.1 uncultured Pyrinomonadaceae bacterium
CGCCGACCGGAAAACGGTCGAGACGACATTCGACGCCGCGCGAAACTTCCATTATCTCGCCCGCGATCAATTGCGGCATCGAGCAGGCAAATTCGGTCAGCTCGATTGATTTTTCGACTTCCGCTTTAGCTTCGTCCCACGTTTTGCCGTTTTCCTCGGAAACGAGCGCCGTCAATTCGTCGAAATTCTTTTCCAAAAGATAGCGGTAACGGAAAAACACCTGCACGCGCTCTTTGATCGGCTGCTTGCTCCACGCGTCGAACGCATTTTCGGCGGACGCGACCGCCGCGTTCAATTCGTCCGTTGTGGACATCGGAACGCGCGATAAAAGATTGCCGTCAGACGGCGAAACGACATCGAGACTTTCAGTTGAGGCGCTTTCCTGAAACGCGCCGTTGTAATAATTTTTAACTACTTCGTATTTCATAAATTTTATTTTAGCCGCGGATTTTCGCAGATGACGCGAAATTTTAAGAAAGATTTTGTATTGTAAATCCTTACCGCTCTGTTGAATTTGTCCGCGTTATTCTGCGGCTACATTTTCCTTCTCAATTAGCGGAGGCGCAACTCTCATCAAAATCCAATGCGCCAGAAATGAAACTCCGAAACCAACAAACCAGGCGTAATCATACAAAATTCTGAGAGACGGAATTATGAGTCCAATCCACGCGAAAAAGCAACCTAAAATCGTCGCCGCGATTGCGCGCCAGTTCCAGCCGCGATAAATCCCGCGCGTGCGATATAAATCGCCGAGATGCAAATTCTTATTACGAACAAGCCAGTAATCGGCAATCAAAACTCCGGCAATCGAACCCAAACCGCCCGAATAACCGAGCAGCCAAGAGAAAATATAACCGCTCGGGTCTGCCAGCAGCTTCCACGGCTGCATCAAAATTCCGACGATTCCGGTTATCAAACCGCCGGTGCGAAACGAAATCCATTTTGGAAAAGCGTTGGCGAAATCGTTCGCCGGAGAAACGACGTTAGCGGCGATGTTGACCGAAAGCGTGGCGACGATAATCGTGAACATCGAAACGGCGACGACGAGCGGCTGGCTGAATTGTCCGACCAATTTCACCGGGTCCCAAAGTTCGTCCGCTTTAGCATTTGGAAATACGACAACCGCCGCCGACGTAATTAAAATTCCCATCGCGGCGAAAACGACCATTGTCGTCGGCAAGGCGACCGTCTGCCCGACGACTTGCTCGCGCTGGCTTTTTCCAAACCGCGTAAAATCAGGCATATTAAGCGAAAGCGTCGCCCAAAAGCCGATCATCGCCGTCAGACTCGGTATAAAAATCTTCCAGAATTCGCCTGCCGTTTGAAATTTTCCGGGTTCGTGCAATAAAAAACCGATGCCGCCCGCCTGATACAAAATCCACGCCAGCAAAACGGCGGTCATTATCAAAACAAACGGCGCAGCCCAATTTTCGACGTGCCTCAGCAAATCCATTCCGCGATAAATAACAAAGATATTCATCGCCCAGAAAATCAAAAACGAAATCCATTCGGTCGGCGTGTGTCCGCCGATTGCGCCGCCGAGAATGGTTTGCCAATTCGGAATTATCGAGCCGAAAAAGATGTGAATCGCCTGCCCGCCAATCCACGCCTGAATCCCGAACCAGCCGCAGGCGACAATCGCGCGCATCAGCGCGGGAAGATTCGAGCCGTAAGTGCCGTAAGCGGCGCGGGCGAAAACCGGAAACGGAATGCCGTATTTCGTTCCCGGATGCGAATTAAGCAGAATCGGCGCAAGCACAATCACGTTGCCCAAAAGAATTGTAATGAGTGCCTGCCACCAATTCATTCCCGCCGAAATCAAACCCGACGCCATCATATAAGTCGGAATGCAGTGCGCCATCGAAATCCACAGCGCGGCGTAGTTATACGTCGTCCAGTTGCGGTTTTCGATTGCGACGGGCGCTAAATCTTCGTTGTAAAGCGGCGATGTTT
>CBDUBY010000460.1:0-1939 GCA_965365505.1 uncultured Pyrinomonadaceae bacterium
ACCGCAGCACGGACAAAACATATTTTTGGAAATCTCCTTCGGGCAAATCTCGGTTTTCGGTTAATCGGAAAATTATACGCCCGAAATTTACGTTTAGTTCAATGGCGCGGCGCGAATTCGACTACACAAATGTATAGTGATTCGGGGTTTTTAAAGAATGAAAATTCTGAAATGCCCGTATTTACAAGAAAAGTTACTACATATTTATATGGTGATTGACGCTTGAAAACTTTCTACAATGCTCTCGTGTGAAGAAAAGTTCACAATAAAAAATTATATTTTTGGAGATAAAATTATGGCATTTGTAGATGAAGACAGTGAAGACCAGGCGGGCAACGCCCGATTTTATAACGTGACCAAAGCGGTCGGTTACGGCTGCCCGAATGAAAAGGAAGATGCGATGATGATTCAGTTTTTCCTGAAACGAATTTACCAGACTAAGGAAATGAAACCATATACGCCGAAGGGCGCGATGGCGGTGGACGGTAAGGTCGGACCCGTGACCAGAAACTGGATTTTGAAATTTCAGCTCGATATGCGAAACGGCGGACACGCTTGTTTAGCCGACGGCGTAATGGACAAAGCGGGCAATCCGCAAAACGCCGACAATTATGTCTCGTCAATCTCGCGGACGAAATATGCCGTCAGATTGTTGAACAACGGACTGCGGAAACTGGACGAAACGCTGTATAAAACGCTGCCGACCAACCCGGAAGTTCCGGCGGAACTGCGAGCGGCGTTCGCGCAGATGAACGCGGCGACACCGCTGGGTTTGTAGATAGACAATCAGGCAGTTAAAAAACATTTGCCTACGAAACACACGAAAGGAACGAAAAATAATACGCTCTAAAATTTTCGTTCCTTTCGTGTGTTTCGTAGGCAAATTTTATTTTCTGCGATTAGCCTTTCCACTTCAAAATCGCATCAACCGACGCTTGCGTTATCGGGTGATAACCGGAACGCGCTTTCGTGTAAATGGCATTGGCGCGCTTTGTTCCTTCGGGCGTTTTGGCGAGTTCTTCAAACAGCGGGCGAACGAATTTTCGCCGTCCGATGGTCGTCAAAAATTCTTCGAGCCGCGCGTCTGCCGCTGTGTAATTATTTCGGATAGACATTATCAGCCATTGAAACGCGATTTCCGAATTGCCGCGTTTCGTTAGATTAAACGCTTTGTCCAATTCCGCCATTCGGTCTGCGCCAATCGTCGCCGGAAGCTGCGTCAGAAAATGCAGCCATTCCTGCGTCGTCCAGCCGTCGGCTTTAATGCCGCTTGCCGTGATGTCGTTTTTCAGCCAACTGTTGACCTGCGTTTCGACTTTGGCAAAAGCGTCGGACTGCGGCTGCGGCGCGTTTTTCGGCAAACCCGCTTTTTCAATCCATTCGTTGACTTCCGCGAGCGAAACTTTTGGATTTTGGGCAAGCAGATTTTTGTTCAGATAATCAACGAAAGTTTCGGTCGTAATGCTCTGAAAAGCGTGCGCGTCGAAATACCCGCGCACGAATTTATCAAACTTTTCGCGTCCGACCGATTCTTCGAGCCAGCGCAGAAACAGCGCGCCTTTTTCATACGGCACTTGCGTAAAACCTTCGTCCGGGTCGCGTCCTTTCAAATCAACGTGCAGAATTTCATCGCGTTCTTCAAACGCCAGCAACTCTTCTTCGAGTGTGCGCCTGCCCAAAGTCGCTTCCATTTCGCGGCGCGGTTTGCCGTAGACCGCTTCGATGATTCTTCTTTCCAAGTAAGTCGTAAAACCTTCGTTCAACCAGAAATCGCGCCACGTCGCATTCGTCACCAAATTGCCCGACCACGAATGCGCGAGTTCGTGCGCAACGAGCGACACGAGCGATTTATCGCCTGCCAAAATGGTCGGCGTGGCAAACGTCAGCATCGGATTTTCCATTCCGCCGAACGGGAAACTCGGCGGCAAAACGAGCAAAT
>CBDUBY010000461.1:0-1935 GCA_965365505.1 uncultured Pyrinomonadaceae bacterium
GATAACCTCTGTGCGGACATCGAGCAAAATTTCGCGGACGAAAGCCGAAACTTTCATCCGCATAAATTCGCCGTGTTCGCCGTAAAAATTTAGAAATTCGATGAGAATATCTTCGGTCGTAACCAAATCAAAATTCCTTGTCGCCGTTTCTGTTTCGACCGATTTTCGATGCCATTGGTCTTTTGGATTAACGAGCGCGACGAGGTGCAGTGTGTCAACAAAAAGTTTGCTCATTTTTTCGGCGCGCCGTAAAGATAATGGTCGAGATTGACCGAAGCGTCTGTCGGAATTTTGTCGAGTTCTTCTTCAGGAATGTCCTTCAAATGTTCCTGCCACATCTCCCAAAGCGTTCGACGCGGCGGTTCCAGATTTTCGACAAATTCCAAAACCTTTTCTTTTTGGTCTGCCGATAAAACCTTTACTTTTTCGACGATTTTTTCAGTCACGTCTGCCTGCATAAATCCCAACCTCTCGTAGGATTCTATCACGAAATCAAACTAACTTTTTCGCTTTCTTGACGACGTTCTCAACCGTAAAACCGAACTCTTTGAACACATCGTCGCCCGGCGCGCTCGCGCCGAAACGGTCAACCGTCAGCGTGTCGCCCGAATCTCCGACATACTTTGACCAACCCAAGGAAACGCCCGCTTCGATTACCAGACGCGCTGTGACGTTTTTCGGTAAAACGAATTCTTTGTATTTCGGCGATTGGTCGTCGAAAAATTCCCAGCACGGCATTGAGACGACGCGCGTCGGCGTGCCGCTTGAATTTAATTGTTCGCGCGCCTGCATCGCTAAGCCGACTTCCGAGCCGGTGGCGATGATGATTAATTTCGGCGCGGCGGCTTTGCCTTGTTTGTCTTCTGCTTCGGCTAAAACGTATGCGCCTTTGTGCAAGCCTTTCGCGTCGGCGAATTTTTTGCGGTCAATGACGGCGACTTTTTGGCGCGAGAAGGCGAAAGCGGTCGGCGCGTTATCTCTGAGAAGCGCGGCGCGCCAGGCTTCGCGGGTTTCGTGGGCATCGCACGGGCGGATGACGGCAAGTTTTGGAATCGCACGCAAAGCAGCGAGATGTTCGACCGACTGGTGCGTCGGACCGTCTTCGCCCAAGCCGATTGAATCGTGCGTGAAAACGAAAATCGTCTGCACGCCGGAAAGCGCGGCGAGGCGAATCGCGGGGCGCATATAATCGGAGAAAGTTTGGAATGTGCCGCCGAACGGAATCACGCTGCCGTAGAGCGCCATGCCGTTCATCGTCGCGCCCATCGCGTGTTCGCGCACTCCGAAATGGATGTTGCGGTTTTGATATTGTCCGGCTTGAAAATCGGCGGAAGATTTGATCGTCGTGTTGTTCGACGGCGCGAGGTCGGCTGAACCGCCGATAAGCTGCGGAACGGCGTCGGCAATCGCGTTGATGACTTCGCCCGAATAAGCGCGGGTCGCTTTTGATTCAACGTCGTCGAATTTCGGCAGGGATTTTTCCCAGCCGTCGGGCAATTTGTTTTTGCGCGTTTCCTGCAAAGTCTTGCCCAAGTCGCCGTGTGCTTTTTCGTAATTTTTCACGAGCGTTTCCCAATCTTTTTCATGTTTCGCGCCGCGTTTTATCGCTTCGCGGAAATGATTTGAAACTTCTTTCGGCACGTAAAAATGTTTGTTTTCGTCCCAGCCGAGATTTCGTTTGGTTTCCTTGACGGCTTCTTCGCCCGGCGCGTCCGAATGCGCTTTCGACGTTCCGGCTTTCGGCATTCCGTATCCGATAATCGTTTTCACGCGGATCAATTTCGGTTTGTCTTTGATTCGTTGCGCGTCTTTGATTGCTTTCTCAATAGCTTTCAAATCGTTGCCGTCTTCGACCGTTAAAACGTGCCAGCCGCACGACTCAAAGCGTTTCGTCACGTCTTCGGTAAAAGCCAGATCGGTCGAACCGTCAATCGT
>CBDUBY010000462.1:0-1930 GCA_965365505.1 uncultured Pyrinomonadaceae bacterium
TTTTACGCGGTCGGTGACAGTGCGTTCTTCGGATTTGGCGCGGTCTGCGCCGTCAAGAAACGCTTTAATATCGCTGACTTTAACGACTCGGGCGGTTCGGGCTTCGTTCAACTCCGAAACGGCTTCGACTGCGGTCGCCTTCAAAAGTTTCAGCCAGAGTTTCTTAAATAGAAAGTTTGAAGCGTAAACATCCGCGCTGTTGATTTTGCCATTGATGACGAAAGCGTAGCCGATGACATCCGATTTGCCGTTGATAATTCCCGCGAGTTTCTTGACGAATTCGTCGGTGGTTGCCTGAACTTCCCTGTTTTCCAAACTCAGTTGTAGGCTCGTGCGCGACGCGGCTGAGTTAACTTTTGCGCCGACGTTATCGCTCAGCTTGTCTTGCGTTCGTTCGACCTCTTTCCAAACCTCGCTTTGCGAACGCGCCTTGTTCGCCGCGAGCTTTAAATCTTTGCTTACGATGCGCTCGTTCGAGGTCGAAAATTCGCCGACGTTTTCGCCTTTGCGCTGCTGCCAGCGTCCCGATTCGACGCAGAATGCCTCAATGGAAATCTTGCCCGAACGCGCCGGAATAATAATATCAATTGATAAAACGCGGTCTTGTTTGCCGCCTTTTACGATGTCGCCGGATTGAATAAAGACTTCGTATTTCGCGGATTTGTTCTGCACTAAAAGCTCATTGACATCAGACGTTTCATAGACGACCAGAACTTTCTGTTCCATCGCTTCCTGCAGCGTCAAAATGTTTTCGTTATTTAATTCGTTCTTGCCGTGAATCAAGAAAACCGAAAGATTTTTATGCGTGACCGGCGCGGAAATTTGATAACCGCTCGCCTGCGCGTTTGCGCTCGTTAACAAACCAAAAACCGACAAAATTGCGAATACGAATCCGCAGGAAATTTTTCGTAAATTCATAAGACGTTCTCCTTTTTCATTTTAAATTCGGAAGAGTTGTTTCAAAGGCTGAACGCCATTCGGAAAGTATCTTGCAGAAAGCGAAAAGAATTATTGATTATTGGAAGATTTAAATCTACATTAGTGTATATTTTTCTATAAAAAACGGAGGCTGTTAAATGAAATCGTTCGTTTCGTTAGGTCTATTTATGTTCGTGCTGTCGTTCTGTAATCTGAGTGAAAGACTGTCGCAATTTAATGGCAGCAACTCAAACATTCAAAATTCCGGCAACTCTGCGTCGAATTCTTCAAAGGCGGCGACGACGGATGAAATTGTCGAAAAACCGAAATTAACTGCCAGCCAGCAGACGATTTCCGACGGCGGGCAAGAGGTGAAATGGGACGATCAGGCAATATCCTGGACGCTCCCGAAAAGTTGGAAGAAAATGAATGTTAACAAAACAATGTTCAATTACAGATCGCCGGATTTGGCGTTTTTGATTGCGAACATTTCGGTGATGCCTGACAATTTCCCGTCCGAAATCAGTCTCAAAGCAACTTATGAAAGTTCGTTACAGCAACTGAAAAACGGCAAATATGAAAACGTGCGTTATCTGGAAATTGACGGCGTGAAAGGCGTGGAATTTATCGAAACGATGCCGGAAACCAAAGACGACCCGCGCCGTCATCAATGGATTGCTTTCCGTAATTATCAAGGGCAAAATCAACAGCTCAACATTATGCTTTCAACCAAAGGAACGAATTTTGAAAAACACCGCGACGATTTTCCGGCGGTGTTGTATTCGATGAAAATTGCTAAATGAGTCGGCTGGACTTTAAAGTTCTTTTTAGAATTAATCGTGAACCGTCGGCGCGTCCGAACGCGGCACAAAGCATTTTCTGCATCTGGCTTCGTATTTATCGCTCGCGCCGACTTCGACCTGCGCGGTCGAATCGGAAGTTCTCTGCGAATAATTCGCCGTCGCGCCGCATTTGACGCAGATGGCGTGAGTTTTCGTGATAAATTCGGCGA
>CBDUBY010000463.1:0-1914 GCA_965365505.1 uncultured Pyrinomonadaceae bacterium
AACTTCTTGAAATTCTGCGCTGTCCGAAATGCAAATCGAAAGTCGAAATCAAGCCCGACCAGAGCGGTTTGAAATGCACGAATTCCGAATGTGCTTTGGTTTATCCGATACGCGACGAAATTCCCGTGATGCTCGTCGAAGAAGCAACTGTCGAAAAAGCATAAGATTTTCTAGCCGCGAATTACACGAATGAACACGAATTAATTTTTATTCGTGTTCATTCATGCAATTCGTGATTAATTTTATGTTGTGTGTAAATTTAGTTGAGTTTAAGCATCTCAAAATCCGAAATTAATTGGAGCAGTGTTCAGCGCGTTCTCGTCGTGCGTTTGCGGTCAATCGGCGACACGGTTTTATCAACGCCTTCGCTCATCGCGCTCAAAAGATTTTTGCCCGATGCGCAGATTGATATTTTACTCGAAGATTGGGTCGCGCCCGTTTTGGAAGGATTCGACGCGGTTGATAACATTTTGACAATTTCGCGCGGCAGCAAAAAATCACGAATTGAAACCGCCTGGGAAATTCGCCGCAACCATTACGATGTCGCCTTTAATCTGCATGGCGGAACGACGGCGACGTTTTTCGTTCGGGCGAGCGGCGCAAAATATCGCGTCGGTTTTGCCAATTACCAATACAAATCTCTCTACACGCACGTCGCCGCATCGCCGCTCGAGTTCTGGCAAACCGAATACGCGCATTCCGCCGAACAGCAACTGGCGTTGCTTGGTTCCGTCGGCGTTCCGGTTTCCGACCGATTAAAAAGTCGCCTTTCCGTTACCGAATCGGCTCGCAATTCAATTGAGGACAAACTTAAAACCTTTGGTTTTCAGCCTGCCTTTGCTTTGCTTCATCCGGTTGCCGCCTTTGATACAAAGCAATGGGCGACGCAAAACTTCGCGAGAGTTGCTGAATTTTTGGGCGAGAAAAAATTATCAATAATTGCGGTTGCTACAAAGAAAGAGCGCGGAGTTTTGGAAAAACTCCGCGCTGAATCAAGCGTCCCGATTCGGATTTTTGATGATTTAACTTTGCCCGAAATCACTGCGTTAGCGTCGCGGGCGAAAATTTTCATCGGCAATGATTCGGGTATCGCGCACATCGCGGCGGCAGTTGAAACGCCAAGCGTCGTTGTCTTTGGCTCGTCAAACATCAATCACTGGCGACCCTGGACAAACGCGCCGAATGAAATTGTTTTTGAGACGATGGATTGTCAGCCGTGCGCCGGATATGTTTGCGGAAAATTTGATGCAGCAGAATGTATCCGCCGCATTACCGTCAGACAAGTGATTAACGCAGCGGAACGAGTTTTAGATAAAACTGCCGGAGCAGCTTAATCCGCTCTGGTAGCTTCGTCGCTCGGTCGCACAATAAAGCCAAAATACGCGGCGATGAGCGCAGACAGCGCGTGCAGCCAAATATCGTTGCCGTGAATCGGTATCAATCCGAAAGTTGTATTGGTTGCCGGAATCAATCCGAGAACGGCAAGCAATCCATAAACGACGGCTAAGGCTTGGGCGTAAAAACGCGCACCGCCGAGACTTCTCGAAGCCACAATTCCGGCAACACCAATTATCAAGTGGACAACGTTATGGAGAATGTTGATGGGAAAAAGTCCCAACAAATAACCGTGTCCGCTTTCCACCGATAAATGCGGCGCGTCAGCCGGATGTGTTGACAGACTCGGAATAAATCCCAGAATGCCGACCAACAGATAAATTATTCCAAAAACGAGTGCGAATGTACGAATCATACTTTTTACCTCACTTTGGTTTGATTGTTTTGATTTCAAGGCATTCTAACACAGTTTAGTTCCGCTTAAAAAGAAATTTAGTTGATAAGAGAGATGATAAGAGGTTAAACTGACAATATGTTGACTCAATACATTCAAGCCGCAATGCGCCAAGCCAAATATGA
>CBDUBY010000464.1:0-1904 GCA_965365505.1 uncultured Pyrinomonadaceae bacterium
TTCCGACAAATCTTTTTCCGCGTGCCTAAATAAAATAACGGTGAGTTTTCGGTGTTGGGCAAAAGTAGAATCTGCAAAGTTGAAAAAAACAAATCCTAAAAAAAGCCAAATGTAAATTTTCATATTTTTCCCTGATGTAATCTTTAAGCCGCCGACTTGTAACCAAATCGTATTATTTTCGAATTCAGCAGCTTGTGCCTGATGGCGAACGACTGTCGTCATTTCGTAACTACGATTTCTAATTTAACCGCAATCTTTTTTCCCAAGTGTCCGGTGCTTCTGAATAATAAATCTCTTTTTATACAAAAACTATTCGCTTTCATCAAAATCCCGCGCCGCAATCTCGCGCATCGTTTTGCTGACCAAATCGTAAGAAAAACCCTGCCGCAAAAGATAATCGTAAAACTTTTTCGAGTCTTCGCGTGTTTCCGGTTTGCCTTTCAATCGCAGCCGTTTGGCGACGGCGCGTTCGATGACTTCGGCTTCGGGCGTTTCTTCAAATGTAGCTTCAATCGCCGCCGCGACCGTTTCTTTGTCGAGCTTTTTCATCGCCAGCTTTTGCTGCAAAACCCGTTTGCCGATTGGCTTGCCGCGAAGCTGCGAGGCGGCGAAATTTTCCGCGTATTGTTTATCGTTTAAATAGCCATAATTTTCGAGTTTGACGATGACTTCTTCGACGATCTGGCTGTTTGTCCATTCTTTTTCCATCAGGCGCGTTCTGAGTTCAACGACCGAGCGTGGTTTATACGCCAATAAATTAACGGCGCGGTCAAAGGTTTTCTGGCGGGCGCGTTCCGGGTTTTTGATGACGCGTTCTTCATCGGGCTTAACTTCTTTGCGCTTTTTCCACATAAATTTTTGTTCGCTTAATTATAAAACAATTTGTCGCCTGCGATACTGTCGCCGCCACGTCTGTTAAACTAAAATTGAAAATATGTTAGAAGAACAAATAAAAATTCACGAAAATTTCGGCTCCTCGCATCTCGACGCGCCGCGCAACGTCCTCGTCTATTTGCCGCCCGGTTACGGGCTTGATTCGTCGCGCCGTTATCCGGTGCTTTATATGCACGACGGACAGAATTTGATGAATCCGCAGGACGCTTTCGGCGGTGTGGTTTGGGGCGTTGACGAAACAGCGCAGGAATTGATTTTGACCGAACAAATCGAGCCGGTGATTATCGTCGGCATTTACAACACGGGCGAAAAACGGATTGACGAATACACGCCTGTGAAAAGCGCGGTCGGTAAAATGCGCGGGCGCGGCGGGCAAGCTGACCAATACGGGCGAATGATTATCGAAGAGTTAAAGCCGTTTATTGATAAAGAATATCTGACCAAACCCGAACGCGAACACACCGCGCTCGGCGGTTCATCTTTGGGCGGTTTGGTATCGCTTCATTTGGGTTTCAAACGCTATGACGTTTTCAGCCATTTGGCGGTTTTGTCGCCGTCGGTGTGGTGGGCGAACAATCAAATCATCCGCGAAATCGCCGCGACCGCCGAGCATCTGCCGCTGAAAATCTGGCTCGACATCGGCAGAAGCGAAGGCTCGCGCATCAAGCATCAGGTTCGCGCTCTCAAAGAAATTTTGCGCGCTAACGGCTGGAGCGATTCGAATTTGGCGTATTACGAATTTCCCGCCGCGCGCCACGACGAATCGGCGTGGGCAGCCAGATTCGGCGAAGTCTTGAAATTTTTGTTTCCCGTCGCGGCTGTGCCGACGTTTGCGCCGAACGAATTTCAGATGCCACCCGATTAAATTTCAAAATATGATGGACGGAATTTTAATTATAGATAAAACCGAAGGCTATACTTCGCACGATGTCGTGGCGCGGCTGCGAGGGATTTTGAAAACAAAACGCATCGGACACACGGGAACGCTCGACCCGTTTGCGACCGGCGTT
>CBDUBY010000465.1:0-1892 GCA_965365505.1 uncultured Pyrinomonadaceae bacterium
TGAGGCTCATCTATCGAGCGACGAGGCTCATCTATCGTCGGTTGAGCTTTAATTTACGCGATATTTTGCGTTTTCTCTTGCGGCACGGATTTTTGGGGCAAGCCGTCGCCGAACCTTTTTGCAACTTTTCCCTTAAACCCAACGTGAAAGCACCTGTTTTATCCGACATTCGTTGTCTATTGCAATTTTTATTTGATAAACTTGCTGTTCCTTATTTGATGAACCGCAGACAACTGACAACGGACTAAGGACAATCTAAAAAAAGTGATTAACAAACTCAACTTATCAAGCCGACCTTTTCGCAATCGGACTTTGCCGTATCTGATTGCGCTGCTTTTTCTGGCGTTTGCCGTTTCCGGCGCGGTTTTGTCGTTTGCCAGCTTGCGAAAAACCGTTGCGGAAAACGAACAAGCCAGGAACGATATAGAGGAAATGGCGGCGAAAGTGCAGGAATTAAAAGGCAAAGGCGCGCTCGTCCAACAATCTTTATCTCCTGAACAGCAAGCGTTACTGGTCGCCGCGCATAAGCTCGTGGCGAATAAATCCTTCGGCTGGTCGCGTCTGTTTGCCGATTTAGAATCGGTCTTACCGGAAAACGTCAGCGTTTCGCGCATCGCCGTCCAGAACATCTATAAAGACAGCGACCGCACGAAAGCCGATTTGGAATTCGGCGTTCTCAGCCGCGATTATTCAGCCGTCATTCAAATGATTGAACGAATGAACAATTCCGGTATGTTCCAAGCCGAACTGCGCGGGCAGGATTTGCAGAAAACCGAAAGCATCACTTATACCGAATACACTCTCGGGCTGATTTACACGCCGCGTTCCGGCTACGCGCCCGTTTCGCCGACCGATGTCGTGCAAGGGGGAAATCAATAATGAACGAAAATCCGAAAGACCCGAACGAACCGAACAAGGAATCGGAAATAATTGATAATGACTACGGCGCGGCGATAGATTCGACTGTTGTGGTCGAAGAAGACACGCGCACCGTCGTGCTGACAGACAACGAAACCATCGTTATTGAAAAAGAACCGCGCATTGACATTCAACCGAAAAATCGTCCGCGCAAAGTCTACGGCGGAATGTGGGGCAAAATGGAAGTGGCGACCGTCGCGCTCGGAATGCTGGCGATTTTGGCGACCGTTCTGTTGTTTGTTTTGGTCGTGCTGCCTGCAAAAAAGGAACTCGAAGCGAATCGTGCCAAACGCAACGAACTCGAAGCGGAATTGATTGCGGAGCGAAAGAAATACGGCGATTTCACCACTACCGAAGAACAGGTCGCCAAGATTCTGTCGAGCGTCACCGACTTTGAAACCCGTTACCTGCGAAATCCTTTGCTCGACAAAACTTCGCTTTACCAGCGCATCAACGGTTTGATTGCGGCTTACAGTCTGACCAACACAAGCGGACCCGATTACGCGCCGCTGGAAATCGTTGAGGGCAACCGCAGTAATCAGGAAAAGGAAAGCGAGCGCGGCAGAACGAAATTTCAAAGTCTGTTTCCCGGCGTTTACGTGACAACGACCGTCGAAGGTTCGTATCAAAACTTGCGGCGATTCATCAGAGAAATCGAAACCAGCCAGCAATTCGTCATCATCAGCGCAATCGAACTCGAACCGGCGGAAAACGAAGAGAAAAGACCCGATCCGTCGAAACCGACGCAGGCTTCTATCAATCAAGTCGAACTCAGCCAGACGAATCCAAACGACATTTCGCAGAATCCGACGGTCGTGCAAACCGTTCCGCTCAACCAGCAGCCGAAAGCGCGCGGCAAAACGCGCGGCGAAACCGTAAGCCTGCGTTTGGAAATGGCGGCATATTTCCGCCGCCCGACTTTTCAGCCGATTGTGCCGGCAACGAGTAGTCAATAATCGTTTTGAGTTCCAGCT
>CBDUBY010000466.1:0-1869 GCA_965365505.1 uncultured Pyrinomonadaceae bacterium
CGAACTTTGTATTGAACCGAATTATTTTCGTGTTATACGGAATTCTTTATAATCTAAAGAAAAGGCTAAGTCAACAAATATCTTTACTTAGCCTTTTCTCTTTTGAATTTTTACCCGCTTTTAGTGATTCCGTTAAATTAATTTAACGGAATTATCATATCCGCAAAGGCATCACGATGTATTTGTAATCGTAGTTTTTATCGCCCGCGATGTTCATCTGCGTTTGCGCGTTGCCGTCTTTGAACTCGAACGCGATTTTCAAACGATTGCCCGATTCTTTGACGCGCACCGCTTCGCCCGCGCCGACGACGTTCAGAACGATTGCGATAATGTGGAGCGAAACCGGCAACCGCAAGTTTGGGTTTAACTGACAACGTGATAAGAAAGTCGCAGTTTAGCCTTCGCGTTAATTGATTTGTCGGGCGTGTCTTTATATTTTGATGCCCAGCGTGAACAACACGCAAGTTTCAATTTTTCCGAGCGTTGCGCCGTTGATTTCGCCGAGCCGCTTCGTCAGTCTAGTTTTATCAAGCACTCGCAACTGATGACATAAAACAACCGACTCGCTTGATAAGCCGCCTTCGCCCGCCGCAACAGACACGCACGACGGCAGAGATGCACGCCGCAGATTTGTCGTGAATGGAATCGCCAGAATTGTCGTCGTAAAACGATTGATGGCGTTCGTTTGCATTACCACAACGGGACGAGTGCCAGCCTGCTCCGAACCGCGAATGGGATTGAGTTCCGCCAGCCAAACTTCGCCGCGAAGAACCGTCATTGCGCTCTGTCCTCGCGTTCAAGATTCGCTGCATATTCGGATAAACCGACTTCGGCAAGTTCGCGGTCTTCGTCGGCGAACTCACCATACAAAGCCTCAAGTTCAACGTCATCAAACTGCGTTTCAAATTTGCGTCGTTCACGGAATTTTAGAAACTCCAAGAACTCGGAAACCGTTTGCAGTTGCGTATCGTTAAGTTCCGCAAGAGTTGTTACAACTTTTTCTTTGGTAGAAATCATACGACATAATTTTACAACGAGTCGCCAGGAATTGCATTTTAAAAATCAAAGCAGTTTCAGAAAACCACGAAGCAGCGAACGATTGAAATGACGCGGCGCGAAACCGCCATCGCGCAAGTTTGGGTTTAACAGGCAGCGTGACAAGAAAGTCGCAGTTTAGCCTTTGCGTTAATTGATTTGTCGGGCGTGTCGTTATTCTCCGACAATTTTTAATGCTTCTTCACGCAATGCCTGGCTGATAAAGAAATTGTTTCGCTCAAGATTGTCCAAAATTGGCTTGATAACTGTAACAACACCGATTTGTTTAGCCCGCACCATAACGCCGACAGTTCCGATAACCGAAACGCCAAGACGTTTTGCCGCCGCACGCGCTTGTTTGTCATCGGAAATTAATAAACAAAGTTTCTCGCTCGCCAACGCAATAGCTTCCGCTTCACCTGCATCTACCGTCAGACGCAATGCCGCAACCAACACACTGCTCGTTAAATTTTCGGTTTGTAACCACGATAACTTGCCGCCAAACTCACGTTCGACTTCCGGCGGAATCATAATCGGGTTAAACAACGCGGACAAAATGTTCAGTTCTCCGATGCGCTGCCCAATCAAGCAAGTGCTGTCGGAAACAACCGGCTCTTTCACAAGCCAAGTTCCTCGCGCAAATCTTCGGGCGAATAATTAAAAACCGGAACTTTATGTCGTCCCAAAATTTCTATAAAAGTCCGCTTAGAATAACCGGCTAATTTTGCGGCTTGACCTAGAGAAATGCGTTCCGTTTCATACAACTTAACGGCAAGAAGCGTCTGCACTTCGTCTTTTGACAGGCTCGCCGGTAAATCGAGTTTTAGTTCAACG
>CBDUBY010000467.1:0-1863 GCA_965365505.1 uncultured Pyrinomonadaceae bacterium
TGGACGTTCACCACGCCGCCGCCGAAAGTCGAGCAGATGATTCCGGCGAATCAAATCACCAGACGCGACGCGATTATTTTTATTTCGTTCGATCAGGAAATAAATCCCGAAGCGGTTTTGCGAACGACGAAAGTTACGGCGGGCGGAAAAGTATTGCCGACTCGTCTGGCAACGCAGCAGGAAATCGAAAGCGACGGCAGCATTTCTTATTACGCGAAACAAGCGCAGCCGAAACGCTGGCTCGCTTTTCGCGCTGTGACGAATGAAAACCAAACCGAGAACGCTTTGCCGTCGGCTTCGGCAATTACGGTCACGGTCGAGAAAGGAACGCCGTCTGCCGAAGGACCTTTGACGACAACGAAAGCGCAAAGTTTTAGTTTCCAAACTTACAGCCAATTAAAATTCCAAGGCGGTTATTGCGGCTGGCGCGACAACAAAAACTGCACGCCGTTTGAAGCGTGGTATATGGAATTCAACAATGCGATTGACTCGACGAATTTCACCAAAGAAATGGTGAAAATCGAGCCGCCAATCGAAGGGTTGAACATTTATCCGTCCGGTAATTACGTTTATATCAACGGCTACAAAAAGGGAAGAACGACTTACAAAATCACGGTTGACGGTTCGCTGAAAGACATTTACGGGCAAACGCTCGGCACGCCCGCGACGGCGACGATTCGCGTCGGTTCTGCCGAAGCGAGTTTATACGCTCAAGGCGGCGCGATGATTTTACTTGACCCGACCGCGAAGCCCGCGTATTCGATTTATTCGACGAATCATACATCTGTAAAAGTCAGAATTCATTCGGTGCAGCCGACCGACTGGCAGCAGTTTCAAGGTTATTTGCGTTATATGAATTATGACGACAACCAGAAAAAACCGGCGATTCCGGGAAGATTGGTTTCCGATAAAATCGTGCAAATCAAAAACACGCCTGACGAATTAGTTGAAACGCGCATTGATTTGACGGAATTTCTAAATGACGGTTTCGGGCATTTAATAGTTGACATTGAACCGACGGTCAAACGCGACAAATACGACCGCACGAGAATTTTCACTTGGGCGCAAAGCACGAATATTGGGCTTGATGCGTTTGTTGATAATCAGGAACTCGTCGGTTTTGTGACCGAATTAAAAACGGGCAAACCGATTAGCGGCGCGGAACTCGTCATCTATCCCAATGGTTCAAAAGTCGTCAGTCAAAATTCGAGCGTCGAGAGCGAAGATGCCATCACGAGTTGGTGGAATTGGCTGACAAGTTGGGGAACGTCGGATGACGCGATTAAAGAAACCGAAACGGTTAGCGAAAACGGCGAAGTTGCGGAAACCGAAACCGTTGCCGAAGCGCAGACAAATCAAACGACGGCGAACGGTATTTTGCGTCTGCCGCTGCCCGCCGAATCGCCGAAACAGCAAAATCTTTTGATTGCCAAAAAAGGAAAAGACATCGCGTTTCTGCCCGAACAAACCGATTACTACTGGCAGGAATCGGGAAATTGGTATCGGAAAACCGCGTCGGATTATCTGCGCTGGTTTACCTTCGACGACCGCAAAATGTATCGCCCGAAAGAAGAAGTCGCGGTCAAAGGTTACGTCAGAAAAATCACTGCCGGAAAGTTCGGCGATGTGGAACCGATTGGCGACAACATTGACCGCGCGGTTTCATTTTCAGTCAGAGACGCGCAAAACAATGAAATTGCCAAAGGCGCAACCAGCCTGAACGCTTTCGGCGCGTTCGATTTTAAATTCAGCTTGCCCGACAATATGAATCTCGGTCAGGCGAATATCACGATAAACGGCGCGGGCAGTTCGACGACGCATTATTTTCAAGTGCAGGAATTTCGCCGACCGGAATTTGAAGTT
>CBDUBY010000468.1:0-1858 GCA_965365505.1 uncultured Pyrinomonadaceae bacterium
TTTTCGATTTTCTTCCGTAATAACCTTTGGCTAAGGCTAAAATCTTTTTGCGTTTTTCTAAACGCTTATTCCCACGTTTTGCTCTTGGCATATTTCACTCCTTTCAGTCGTTTGAAGGCAAAAGTAAAAAGGCAAAAATTACTTTCAGTAAATAAACAAAATTCCTATACTTTTGCCTTTTTACTTTTGCCTTTTTACTTTTATTAATTTCTTCCGTATGGCAGCATTTTTTCGACGCGCTTCTGGTCGCCTTCGGAAACTAATGTATCAATGTCGAGATTGCGTTTACGTTTCGATGTTTTTTTCGTCAAAATATGACGGGCGTGCGAATGTCCGCGTTTGAATTTGCCGCTCGCCGTCGAGCGAAAACGCTTTGCCGCGCCTTTATGTGTTTTTAATTTTGGCATTTTCTCACTCCAATTTACTTTTGATTTTGGATTTTCAAACTCGATTAAAAGTTCAACGTTCAAAAGTTTAATCTTAAATTTATTTCGTTGCCGTCGTCTTTTTCGGCACGAAGATGACGAACATTTGATAGCCTTCCATCTTTGGCGAAACTTCGACATCGGCGATGTCGGCTAAATCGTCGCGTAATTTGGCTAACAAATTCGCGCCCAAATCTCTGTGCGTCATTTCACGTCCGCGAAAAGCGATGGTGGCGCGAACTTTGTCGCCGCCGGTAATCCAGCCGCGCGCGCGTTCCATTCGATAACCGTAATCGTGGTCATCGGTTCCGGGACGAAACTTGATTTCCTTGACCTCGACGGTGACCTGTTTTTTCTTCGCTTCGTGCGCGCGTTTCTTTTCTTCGTAAAGAAACTTTCCGTAATCAATAATGCGGCAAACCGGCGGTTTCGCGTTCGGCGCGACTTCGACCAAATCTTTGCCTTCTTCGCGCGCTCTCTGCACTGCGTCGCGCGAATCCATTACGCCGAGCTGGTTGCCGTCTTCGTCAATCACGCGCACTGAAGGAACTCTGATGCGTTCATTCGTGCGGTGCAGCGGTCCGCGCTGAAAGCGGTTCGGACGGTTTTTATTAAATCTGGTTGCGATAAAATATCTCCTTTGTTAAAGGTTTACAGAAATTTTTATTGTATTCTGCAAACTATCCATTTACGATAGCGCGGGTTTCTTTCAACCGCTGCGCCATGACTTTAAATTCTTCCAAACTCATCACGCCCAAATCGCCTTGCTTTCTTTCACGCACGGCGACGGTTTTATCTTCCAGTTCCTTATCGCCTAAGACGAGCATAAACGGAACTTTGTTGATTTGAGCGTCACGAATCTTTGCGCCGATTTTATCAGATTTCAAGTTTGATTCAACTCGATAGCCGAGTCGTTTTAATTCATCGGCAACACTCGCCGCGTAATCATTGATGCGGTCGGTAATCGGCAAAACTGTAATTTGCACGGGAGCGAGCCAGAACGGGAACGCTCCGGCATAATGTTCGATTAAAACGCCGAAAAATCTTTCGACCGAACCGAACAAAGCTCGATGAACCATTACGGGACGATGCTTTTGCCCGTCTTCGCCCGTGTATTCGATTTCAAACCTTTCGGGTAAATTAAAATCAAGCTGAATCGTGCCGAGTTGCCAGATGCGCCCGATTGCGTCTTCGATTTTAATGTCAATCTTCGGACCGTAAAACGCCGCTTCGCCTTCGATGCGTTCATAGGAAATGCCGCGCTCTTTCAAAGCATTTGCTAGAGAATTTTCCGCATTTTCCCAATCCGCGTCCGCGCCGAGATAAAGTTTATTCTCCGCTCCGCCGCGCACCGATAATTCAAAACGGACTTTATCAAAACCGTAAGTTTCAAAAACCTTAATGGCGAAATCCAGACAATCGGCGACTTCTTC
>CBDUBY010000469.1:0-1858 GCA_965365505.1 uncultured Pyrinomonadaceae bacterium
AGTGAAAACTGAAAGGTAAAATAAATTTTTACCTTTCAGTTTTCACTTTTCAGTTCTTTTAGCTTTGCCGAATCCATTTCCAAACTTCGGGAATCGTCGCCCGTTTTCCATACATCAGCATTCCGACGCGATACACACGCGCCGCGAGCCAAATCAAACCGGCGATTGCCGCCGCGTTGATGAAAATCGAAAGTCCGATCTGCCACAGCGGAGGCGTTTCCGCCAAAATCCTGACCGGCATCGTAATCGGCGCGAAGAACGGCGCGATTGAAACCCAGAACGAAAGCTGTGAATTCGGGTCGCGGATAACGGCGAAGCTGAAATAAAATCCGACGAGCAGCAGCATAATCGGCGGAAACGAAAACTGCCCGCCTTCCTGCACGGTCGTCACCATCGAACCGATCAGCGCGAAAATCGAAGCGTAGATGAAAAATCCCAAAAGAAAATAAACGAAAAATAAAATAATCATCAGCGGCGTGATGCTCGGCACTGCGCCGATGAGTTCTGCGCCGCCGCCGCCCTGCACCGCCAGAAATCCGAGCAGCAACAGCGCCGACCCAATCCAAATGGCAAGTTGCGTCAAACCCGCTAAGCCGACACCAACCAGTTTACCCATCATCAATTCAAACGGTCGGGCTGATGAAAACAGAATCTCGGCGATGCGCGTTTCCTTTTCTTCGACAACCGCCGCCAAAATCATCTGCCCGTAAATAGCCAGCGTGATGTAAATCATCAAACCGATAATAAGCGACGCAAAAAAAATGCCGTCCGAATCTTTTTCGCCGCCCTTTTCATCCAGGCTTTTCGAGTCGAAATCAACGTTTCGGCTCAAATCCTTTAACTGCGTTTCGCTGATATTTGCGCCCGCCAATCTTTCCGAGCGAACCGCTTCATTCAGCGCATCGCGCAGATTTCTTTCGCCTCCAAAATCGCCCGCCTTGCGCGAGCGAAACTCATATTTCGCATCAGCCGCGTCGAGATTTTTCGGAATCATTAGATAACCTTCGAGTTCTTTAGCAGTAATTTTCTCGCTGAGTTCCCGGCGAATTTGTTCCTCCGATTTACCGGCGAAATCATAATCGGTAAAAACAAACGCCGCGCTTAGCTGTTCCGAACCGCGCCTGATTTGCTCCTTTTGCGAAGTGTCAATTTCAGTCAAAGACTCTTTAGCGGATTTTTCAAACTTCTCCGCCATTCGTTCGGGCGATAAATTCTTCTTCAGCCGCTCGGCAATCTTCCCCGACTGGTCAACAATAGCAATGCGCGTCGGCTCGCCCTTGATGGAAAAAATAATCGCCGGCACGACCGCAAAGCCCGCTGCGATAATCGGGAACAATAATGTGCCGATGATAAACGACCATTTGAGGACGATTTTTTTGTATTCGTGTTTGACGACCGCCAGAAATTTACGCATAAATTTTAAGTAATAACTGAAAGGTGAAAACTGAAAACTGTTGTCTTAAGTTAGTTTTTGATTTTTGCCGTTTTGATTGACGATACTAAAAGTTTTTCCAGTTCTACACAATCAGCGATGAGCGAGTTTGCTATTTTTTCCTCTAACAAACTGCTGTCGCGTAAAAGTCTCAGCCAATAATGTGTTTCAAATGCTTCTTTGTTAGAGATGGCTAGTTTGTGAATAACATCGGCTTTTGATTCGCCCTGATACGCTTCTTCAATATTAGCTCCGACGGATGTTCCCGAACGCAAAACTTGTTTCGATAAAACGTATTCCTTCTTCTCGCCGGAAAGATACTGAAAAAGTTTTATCATTCTAAGAGCGAACTTATAAGATTTTTCCTTCAAAACACTGTTCTTCATTTTCTCTCTACCTCTTTCGGTTTTCAGATTTCACCTTTTA
>CBDUBY010000470.1:0-1850 GCA_965365505.1 uncultured Pyrinomonadaceae bacterium
AGCCGCAAAGTGTATTTTCCGTCGAGTTTCGTGTGCGACAGATACGCTTCGCCCGAAGCATTGATGTCATTCATTATTTTTTCGTTTAATTTTTCTAATTCTGCTTCTGATTTTCCTTCGGGCGCGGCGCGAAAGCAGACGAGCGCGAACGGCACAGGCGCGAGCATCTGAAAATCTTTTGATTCTTCAACCCAAGATGAGAACAGCCGCGCCAAACTGCAATGCTCGCGGATGCGTTCAATCAAACCCTGTTGTCCGAAATAACGCAGAATGAACCAAAACTTTAGCGAACGAAAACGCCTGCCGAGTTGAATGCCGTAATCCATCTGATTCGTGACCGTTTCGTTCGTCTTGAGATATTCAGGAATGAGCGCGAAAGTTTTTTTCAGCAAATCTAAATCTTTGACAAATAAAACCGACAAATCAAACGGAGTGAACAACCATTTGTGCGGGTTGGTCACGATTGAATCGGCGCGCGCCATTCCTTTGAAAAACTTTTGAAATTCGGGAACAATCGCCGTCGCGCCCGCATACGCCGTGTCAACGTGCAGCCATAAATTATTGCGCTCGCAAATGTCGGCGATTCGGTCAACGTCGTCAACGCTCGAACTCGAAGTCGTGCCGATAGTCGGCACGACGCACATCGGCAGATGTCCCGCAGCTTTATCGTCTTGAATCGCTTCGCGCAATTTTTCCGTGTCCATTTCAAATTGATTATTCGTCGGAATTTTAACCAGCGATTTCTGCCCGAGTCCGAGCATAATTACGGCTTTGTCAATCGAAGAATGAACCTGCTCGGAACAATAAACTCTTAATAAAGGTAAATCAGTTCGCCCGCTCATTCCATCTTCGCGGATTCGCAAATTCAAACGCTCACGCGCAACGGCAATCGCGTGCAAGGTCGAAACCGAAGCCGTGTCGTAGATAATTCCTTTAAAGTCTTCAGGCAGTTTCATCATTTGCCTGAGCCAATCCATCACCGTTTCTTCAAGTTCGGTTGAAGCGGGCGAAGTTCGCCAGAGCATCGCTTTCATATCAAAAGCCGCCGTCAACATTTCACCGAAAACGCCGACCGAACTTGTCGAAGTCGAAAACAGCCCGTGAAAATTCGGGTGATTCCAGTGCGTCACGGCGGGCAGAATCAATTTATCAACATCGGCTAAAATCTTTTGAAAATCTTCGCTTTTCTCCGGCGCGGATTTCGGTAAACTGTTTTTCAACCAATTCGGCTCGACTTGCGACAACACGGGAAATGTTTCGATGCGCTCGAAATAATCGGCAATCCAATCAACAATCTCGTGCCCGGCGCGGCGAAAATCCTCCGCCTTCATATCGCCTGTTTCGGGCGCGAACATCAACTCTAAAACTTTATTTTCTTTCGTTTCCATAAAATAAACTTAACATTAACGGCTTGTTAAATTGTTGTCCGAAATAAGTATAATGCTTTTCGTGCAATTATTTTTAAAATCAGATACAATCGTTTGAATTTCAAACTTTTCTTAATCAACGACGTATTTAGTCGAACGATTTGAAGCAAACAAAATTTAAATTTAGTGCAGTAATTTTATCTGTGAGGTAAATTATGAAAAATTTCTTTCTGGCTTTTAGCGTAATTTTTTCAATTATTTTATCGTCGGCGTGCGTGGACAAAAGCGCGAACAGCGGCGGTTCGACCGGCGGCGACACGGGCGATATTAAAGTCGGCGTATATGGTGATTTGACCGGACAAACTTCTAGTTTCGGACAGTCAACTATTAACGGAATCAAATTGGCTGTTGACGAAATTAACGCGGCTGGCGGCGTGAACGGCAGAAAAATCACGCTTGTCAGCGAAGACGACCAGGGCAGAC
>CBDUBY010000471.1:0-1849 GCA_965365505.1 uncultured Pyrinomonadaceae bacterium
ATCCAACGCGCCGCGCCTTTGCAGTCTAATGTGCCGTAGATTTTATCTTTGCGATGTCCGCCGAGCGTTCCTTTGGTCAAACTTTTGTAAGGTTTGCCGCTTGCGCCGATGAGCGTGTAGGTTTTATTTTCCATACGAGATTTTGAATCGGAGATTAAGGAAAAATGGGTTGCGATTTCTTTTCCAAATAATCTCTAAATTCCGACTGCGTGCCGATGAAAAACTCGCGGCTGGCTATCGTTTCCTTATCGTCGCTGAAGTATTCGACCTCCGGCGTTACGATAAGTTCATCGTTTTCGGGATTCCGGTTCAGATGTAATTTCGTCTTATTGCCCGAATTGTCAACGTAGTAATACTCTCTGAAATCTTCCCGACTTATATTTAGATGGTAAGAAAGATGTTTATACGAATAAACGGTTTTTGCTTCTCCAGTCGGATTAATTTTGATGACGACGGCTTTGTTTTCAATCGTCGGATTTTCCGCGTTCGCGTCGCCGAAATAAACTTTGACCGCGCCGCGATAATTCTGCGGGATTAAATAAACTTCGTTTTGAACAGAGTGCTTTTCATAAAAATCCTGCCCGATCCAGACGAGCGGAAAGACTAAAATCCAGAAACCCAAAATGAATTTATAAACTAAACGGATACGCGAGAAAAAAATCAAAATGATTCCGATGATAAAAACGGGAATGCAGACGAAAAAGGCGATCATCCAGCCAATAAATAATATTGAGTAAAAACAATAATACCCGAAAAGCAAGGCGAAAATTTGCAGTCCGAGACCGATGAACAAAAATTTCTTTCTACTTTTCGGGCTGCCGTCTTCCACAATAAAATATTTTGAAAACTCCTACTTCTTTATTAAAACTTATCGCATCGCGGCGTCAACTTTTTCGACGACCTTTTGCCAGAGATTTTGGTTCAGCGATTTGTAAGCTGCTTCGATGACTTCGACCGACGCGAGCGCGTCTTCGGGTTTGGTCAGAAGTTCTTCCGTCCCGCGAATCGCGCCGGCGAAATTTTCAATCTTGGCGCGAAACGCCTTTACTTTGTCGTAACCATTGCCGAACACAGTCCAATCAGGATTGGAATTAAGTTTGTATTTCGACTGGCTCCAACCGATATGCAGCGTTCCGTTTGTGCCGTAGATGCTAATGAAATTCGGCAGTTCCTTGTTAATTCCCCACGTCAAATCAACGCTCGCCGCCACGCCGTTCGTCGTTTTCGCCAGCAGCTTGACGTTTTCGTCAACCGACAAATTCTGCGTGCCGCCGGTTTCGACGGCGAGAACTTCGGAGATCGCGCCGAGAAAATATCGGATAATATCAACCGAATGCGTTCCGTTATCCATCAAAACGCCGCCGCCGGAAATTTCCCGATTGGAATTCCAACGCTTCGACATATCAACGCGCGCCGTGAAAGCATTTTCAAACTGCACGATGTCGCCCAGCACGCCGGACGCAATCATCGCTTTGGCTTTGATGACATCCGCGACGTAGCGAAACTTCGTCGCCATCGTGAAAACGACGTTCGACATTTCGGCGCAAGCAATCATTTCTTTCGCTTCGTCAACCGACAAGCACAGCGGCTTTTCGCACAAAACATTTGTGCCGCGACGCATAAAATACATCGCAATTTCCGGGTGCGTATCAGGCGGCGTGGAAACGATTACCGCATCAATCTCACTCTGTTCGGCGAGAGTTTTATAATCATCGAAAACTTTCGCGCCGAGCGGCTCAGCAAACGCTTTCGCCGATTCTTCGTTGACATCAGCGACGGCAGCGAGTTGGCAGCAGTCGCTCGTTTGAAAAGCCTGCGCGTAGGTTTGGGCGATGCCGCCCGTTCCGAT
>CBDUBY010000472.1:0-1844 GCA_965365505.1 uncultured Pyrinomonadaceae bacterium
CGAAAATGAAAACCGCTGCCCAAATCAATGACCATCGGCAGATTTTTCTGTAAATCAGCTTCGCTTCGCGCCCAAACGATTTGCCGTTTCAAAGGTTCTATTGGCAAATCAACGCCCGCCGTTTTCGCCAAACTTCGCGCCCACGCGCCGGAACACAAAATAACTTTTCCCGATTCGATGAAGCCTTTGCTCGTTTCAACACCGACGATTTTTCCGCCGCGCGTTTTGATTGATAAAACCTGCGTATCGGTTAAAATCTCCGCGCCGTTCTCCGTCGCTTTGCGCGTGAAACCTTCCAACACGCCGAGCGGATTGATAAAGCCGTCGGTTGCGCCGTAACTGCCGCCGTGAATATCCGTGCAATTTAAGCCTTTGACAATTTCCGAAATCGTTTTCGCATCAACCGTTTCTACACTTTTCACGCCAAGCGATTTTTGTTTCTCGACGTTGCGCTTTAAATATTCAAACTGATTTTCGTCGGTCGCAAAAAATAAGTAACCGCGCGGTTCATAGCCGCAATCAAAATCCCAATTCTCGAAAAAATCTATCGAGTAAAGCGACATTCGGATATTGATGTCGGTTTCAAACTGCGAGCGCACGCCGCCCGTCGCTTTGCCGGTTGAACCCAAACCTAAACGACTTTCTCTTTCCAAAATCAAAATGTCTGTCGCGCCGCGCTTTGTTAAATGATACGCGACGCTTGCGCCGACTACGCCGCCGCCGATGATTATCGTTTCCGCTTTTTTCATTTATTCCGACTCAACGCCCGCCGCTTTCATGACAAATTCCGGCGTTTTCGGCTCGTCCGGCAAAATTGTTTCTCTGCCTTTATCCAAAGCCCAGCGATGCAGCCACGAAATTCCGGCGCGTTTGTTGAAAGTGTCGGGCAGTTTATACGATTCATCTTTTAACGCTTCTTCCAGAGTTATGAATTTGTAGCCGCGTTTTTCGAGCATTTCCGCGATGTCGTCAAAATAGTCCGAGTTGATAAAATTCGCGTGAAGCAAAAGAATCTGTTTGACTTCGCGGTTGAATAATTTGACGGATTGCCGTTCCCAATAATCCATTTTGCTTTCGAGATACGGCACATAAGCCGCGCCGATTTCGCGCATTAGTTTTTTGTCGTTTTTATCAAAAGCGTTGTCGTAGGCGCGGGCGAAAATCCAATCGGCGTTATCAATCGTGACCGGCGCAATCGTGTAATTATTTTCAGATAAAAATTTATTCAGCCCGTCTTTGACTTCCAAACTCAAACCCGTCTGCAAATATGGGTGGCGAAAATAGCGCAGAGTTTTCCCTTTCGCCCGCATCAATTTTTTCGTCACCGTTTCGCCGCGCGTAATATCGTCTTGATAATCTTTGAGTTCGATGCGGTTCAAACTGCGATGCGAAAACGTATGATTGCCGAGTTCCAAATTTGCGTCGAGCCAACTGCGAAGCAAATCTACTTCCGATTCAATCAGTTTATCGCCCGCGTAAAGTTTGTTTTCGTTGACAAATCCGACTGCCGGAACTTTTGCTTTGGTAATATGCGCGAGCAGTTTTTTGGTAATTTCCTGCCGCGTCTTTAAATCGCCGCGCGTCGAAACAACCGGCAAATCGTCAATAGTCACGGCGATAAACCTCTGCGGCTTGTTTTGCGCCTGAGCGGAAAACACAAAACAAATCGTGAGAAACAACAAACCGATTCGATTGATTTTCATAAGGTTACCTGGCGAAAACAGTTGAAAAGTCAGCAAAACCTTTAAACTCCAGCGCGTTGCCGCTCGGGTCGAGAAAAAACATCGTTGCCTGCTCGCCGACTTCGCCTGCGAAACGAATTTTCGGCTCGATGATGAATTCCA
>CBDUBY010000473.1:0-1839 GCA_965365505.1 uncultured Pyrinomonadaceae bacterium
TGATTTTGGCAAGTTATATTGGGTTCAGTCGCAATTTTGGGGCGCACGAGCAAATTGGTTGTAAAATGGCGGAATGAACCAAACAACTTTACTTGCCGACCCGTCCGCCATTAAAATTGATGCGTTTGTTTCTAACGAAGATTCAATCACGATTCGTGTGCATTCGACGCAACCGAAGGCTTTTTGTCCCGGCTGCCATCAACCGTCGGGCAGTTTGAAATGCCGGTATGTTCGCCATCTCGCTGATTTGCCGTGGCAAGGCGTTGCTGTTCGACTTGAATTACACACGCGAAAATTTCGCTGTCGCAACGAACTTTGCCGCCAAAAGATATTTTGTGAACGCTTACCGCAAGTTGCCGCTGCATATGCTCGGAGAACGCTACGATTGAACGAAGCGATGTCCTTATTGGCTTTTGCGCTCGGCGGGCGGAACGGTTCGAGAACGCTTTCCAAACTAAATTTGCGTGTCAGTAAAGATACGCTGATTCGAGTGATTCGTCGGAGTGCGAAGAAAGAGTTGAGCAAAGAAAATACAACCGTCAAGATTCTCGGCGTAGATGATTTTGCTTTTCGCAAAGGGCAGACTTACGGCACGATTCTGGTTGATTTGGAACAGCATCGGGTAATTGATTTACTGCCCGACCGTGAAGCCGACACTTTGAAAACTTGGCTTGAAGCGTATCCTGAAATCGAAGTTATTTCGCGTGACCGCGCTCCGGCTTATGCGGACGGCGCACGTCGCGGAGCACCAAAGGCGAAACAAGTTGCTGATCGGTTTCATATTTTGAAGAATTTGCGCGAAGCCTTGAAAAACTTTTTAGGGCGTAAGTATTCTCTGCTCAAAGAAGCCCATGAAACCATAAAAGCCAGACACATTGGCAAATCGAATCTGCCGAAGGTGGACAATGAAAAGCATCTCAGTAGCATCAACCGGCAACAGAAAGAAGTTCTTGTTTTGAAAAATGAACAAGTCATCGCCAAACAAGAGCGACGCACTGAAAGATTTGAAAAGGTCAAAGAACTGCACGAAAATCACTATTCAATCAGTGCCATTGCCCGCACTTTGAAGATGCATCGGCGCACCGTCAGACTGTTTCTTCATGCCGAAGAAATGCCGATTCGCAAGGTCGGATTTCGACGCAACAGTCTTGCCCGCTTTGTTCCTTACTTGGAAAAACGCTGGGCGGAAGGTTGCCGAAATGCGACAAAACTCTGGTGTGAGTTAAAAGCACAAGGCTTTCACGGAAGTGATTCGACGGTTCGGCATTTTCTGCAAAGTTGGCGGGAAGCCATTCCGGAAGAAGCGAAACGCAAATTTACCAAAAATAAAAACGGCATTGGGCGAGTGCCACCAAGTCCGCGACAAACTGGCTGGTTATTGTTTCGCCCTGATTTGTGTCAAAGAGAATGGCAGTCTGAATATGCTGAAGAACTTTGCCGTTCAAACGATGAAATTCAAACAGCAAAAAACTTAGCCGGCGATTTTTACCAACTGCTGAAAAATGGCAAAATCGAAAGTTTGAAAGAATGGCTTCTGCAAGCGACGAAAAGTGGTATCGCTGAGTTGGCGAGTTTTGCCAAAGGAATTGAACAAGATTTGGCGGCTGTCGAAGCAGCAATTGAAACCGAGTGGAGCAACGGACAAGTTGAAGGTCAGGTTAATCGGCTGAAAACAATCAAACGAGCGATGTATGGGCGGGCGAAGTTTGATTTGTTGCGGGCAAAAGTTCTGTGCGCGAACTAAGTAAACAGTTGAAAATGTTCAGGGCTGAGGTCTGCCAAAAGTTGAGCTGGTTGCCCCGAATGTGCGACTGAGCCCAAATCAAATTACCAAACTCA
>CBDUBY010000474.1:0-1831 GCA_965365505.1 uncultured Pyrinomonadaceae bacterium
GCTTGGCTTTCGCCGCTCGTGCAGCGTCGCGGTTGCGCGTATCTTTTTCTTTGATACGAGCCGCTTTGCCGCGAAGGTCGCGCAGGTAATAAAGTTTTGCGCGACGGACTTTACCGCGCCGGGTCACGTCAATGTGGTCAATGACCGTGCCGTGCAGCGGGAAAATTCTTTCCACGCCGACACCGAAACTGACCTTGCGAACCGTAATCGTTTCGCGCGCGCCGCCGTGTTTTTTGGCGATAACCACGCCTTCAAACGCTTGCAGGCGTTCCTTGTTGCCTTCCTGAATCCGAACGTGAACGCGGACGTTATCGCCCGCCTGAAATTCAGGAATGTTGTCTCTTAATTGTGTATTTTCAATGCTGTCTAAACGGTTCATTTTATTTTTTGAGTGAGAGGTGAAACGCGCGAAGTAATTTTTTCGTGAAAATTACCTTTTGCTACTCACTTCAACTATGCTCCTTATCTAATAAATCTGGTCTGAAATTCAGCGTTTTCTCAAACGCTTTTTGTTTACGCCACTTTTCAATCTCGGCGTGATTGCCGCTCAATAAAACTTCGGGAACTTCCATCCCGCGAAACTCGCGCGGCTGCGTGTAATGCGGATAATCCAACAAATTCGTCGTGAACGAATCATTCACCGCCGACGTTTCGCTGCCCAAAGCGTTCGGCAAAAGCCTGACAATCGCATCGGTCACGACAATCGCCGCTGGTTCGCCGCCCGACAAAACGTAATCGCCGATGGAAATTTCGTCAGTTACAAGCGCATCGTTCACGCGCTCGTCAATACCTTCGTAACGTCCGCAAATCAAAATTATATGATTCGCTTCGTCGGTAAATTCGCGTGCGACCGATTGTTTGAAAACTCTGCCCTGCGGCGAAAGCAGAACAACTCGTGTTCCCTGCGGATAATTTTCGCGCTCGGCTGTTCCGACAATCTTTTCGACTGCGTTAAAAATCGGCTCGCATTTCATCACCATTCCGTCGCCGCCGCCGAACGGCGTGTCGTCGGTTTTACGATGCTTGTCGGTTGTAAAAGAGCGAATATCGTAAATGTTTATCTCGACAATTTCCGCGAGTCTGGCACGGCGGACAATACCGAAATCGAAAACTTCCTTAAAGAATTCGGGGAAAATTGTTAAGACATCTATTTTCAAACTAAAAATCCAATAAGCCTTCGGGCGCGTCAATTCGTATCAGTTTGTTTTCAACGTCAACTTCGACGCAAATCGTTTCGGCAAACGGAATCAGATATTCTTTCGCTTCGCCCGCAACAACTAAAAGTTCCGTGCCGCCGGTTCGCATCAATTCTTTGACCGTTCCGATTTGCGTTCCTTCAACGGTTTCGACCGCGCAACCTTCCAACTCCCAATCGAAAAACTCGTCCGCTTCGAGTTCGACCGCTTCGGTTTCGGCAACGCAGATTTCGCAATTTCGCAAAGTTTCCGCCGCTTCAATCGAATCGTAACCGACGAATTTTAAAACGATTCGCTTTTTCTGAAACCAGAATTTTTCGATTTCGATTTCCGCCGTTTTGCCGTTCGGATGAACGAGTAAAACTGTTTTCAAATTATCAAACCTGTCGGGAAAATCTGTCAGAATGTCGGCAATAATCTCGCCGCGCAATCCGCGCGGTTTGCTGAGTCTGGCGATGGCAACTAAATCTTCGCGCATAAAACCAATCGAAAATCCAGCGTCGCCAACTACTCGACAATATCTAGCACAAATCGCTTGCCGTGTTTCTGTCCGGCGGCGAACAGCAACGAGCGAATCGCCTTGACGGTTCTGCCTTCGCGCCCGATGATGCGTCCCATATCGGTCGGCGCGACGC
>CBDUBY010000475.1:0-1820 GCA_965365505.1 uncultured Pyrinomonadaceae bacterium
TTGGTTTCGGCATTGCGGCTATGAGGTTACACTCAACTGAAAACTGCTATAGACCCATAAATTTTATAGAAAGGCGTCAAATACGAGACAGATTTTTTTACGGGCAGGCGACTGAAATAGTGGACAAAATACCGGCGTTGTTGACGGTAATAAACCAGCACGCACCGTTTGGCGATGTGATAATTAAACTGTTCGGGTTAGAAATATAGACGCTGCCGCCCGCAACCTGGAGTTTGGTGTTCGGGCTGCCCGTGCCGATGCCGACGTTGCCGTTTGTTCGCACGGTCAGCAAATCACCGGCACCGGCGCGAAAAAAACGGGCGATATTTCCACTCGAATACCATACCCAATCATCAGCAAACGACGTGCTACCGCGATCCCGAAATTTGAATCCGCTCCCAATTCCGGTTGATAAAATTTCGTTTCCGTCAACGTGTAATTTTTGTTGCGGTGCGGTAGTGCCAATGCCTACGTTCGTATCGGCAATTGCACCGTTGAGACCGTTGATACTGCCCAAAATAAGAGAATTGCTTTGTGTAACGTAAGAATATGAACCGAGGGCAGTCGCATTGGTCAGATTACCTGCGCCGACTTTTGCGAAAAAACCGAGCGCGGCATTTTGACTGCCCGCTCCGCCGGAATACGTTCCGATAAAAGTATTTTCCGTGCTGGTCGCGCCTCCTCCAGAAAATGCTCCAAAATATGCATTGTTTTCGCCCGAAACATTCCCATTGCCGGCTGAAACACCGAAAAACGAATTAAACTTGCCGGTGGTGTTGCTTGATCCGCTATTCCCGCCGAAGAACGAATTTAACTCGCCCGTCGTGTTTCGCTGTCCTGAAATTGTGCCGAAGAAGGAATTAGCAGCACCGGAAGTATTGTCTCTGCCGGCTTCAAAGCCAAAAAACGAGTTTTCGCTGCCGTTGATATTACTTTTCCCGGCATCGTATCCGAAAATCGAGTTAACTCCGCCGGTCGTATTGGCTTTCCCGGTATTCGCGCCGAAGAAGGCGTTCTTGTTGCCGAATGTATTGGCTTGTCCGGCATTTGTCCCGAAGAAAGAATTATCTCCGCCGGAAGAATTTGAAAGTCCGGCGTTTGACCCGGCAAAGATATTGTTCGTTCCGGCGATGCTCAAAACACGATTGCCGCCGATATTGTATTGCGTCGCGGCATTAAAGATGTTCGCCGTGCCGCCGCCATTGATATTGAAACTGCCCGTTTGCTGTCCGTTTGCGGGAATGTTTTGAATATAATTCGCGCTTCCGGCAAGCGGCGTTCGGTCATCAGTCAAACGCGAATCGTTCGTTTGCACGAATTGATTTGCAGCGATGCCTCCGAGTTGAAGCGAATTATCGGCAACCGCCGCGCTCGCGGCACGAATCGTCTGCACCGAGTATGGCGAACTCGTTATCAGTTGGCGCGGCGCGAGCGTTGTGTAGGCGCCCGTGGCGAAACCGGCACGAACCGCGATTTCCAAATAACGCGGCGCGGCGGTCGTAAAAGGCGATGAACCGAAATTCAGATTGACGGTGAAAACTCCCGACGATACCTGCACATCGTCGTAGGAAACGATTCCGCCGATTTGCGTTCCGCCTGAAATAAGGTCGAAAAGTTTGAATTGCAAATCGTATTGTCCATCAGCCGCCGCGCCGCCGTCAGTCAGCTTGCCTTGATAGGTAAAAGCGGTAGTTTGCGCCATTAGAACGCCGCCCGCCAAAACAAAAATTATCAAAATTAATCCGGCTGGTTTTTTCATTTTTCTCCTTAAACTATAAAAGTACTGTAAAATCTACGCTGCTCATTTTCTTCAAAGACAC
>CBDUBY010000476.1:0-1818 GCA_965365505.1 uncultured Pyrinomonadaceae bacterium
CTTCTTCGGTCATTCCGGCTTCTTCGATTTTCTTTTTCAGTTCGTCGAGTTCCGCCTTGTCGTCCTTGCGTCCGAGTTCTTTGTGAATCGCTTTGATTTGCTCGTTAAGGTAATACTCGCGCTGATGTTTGTCCATCTGCTTTTTCGTGCGCGTGTGAACCGTTCGGTCAAGTTGTTTTTTCTCAATTTCCTGTTCCAGAATTTCCGTCAATTTTTGAAGTCGTTCCTGAACGGAAAACATTTCGAGCAACTGCTGTTTCTCGTCAACTTGTATGCGTAGATGCGAACTCATCGCGTCGGCGATTTGAGCGGCGGAAATTCCTCGCAAAGAAGCGTGAAGCGCGTCAGTGTAAGCATCGGGCGAAACGCGCAAGAATTGTTCGACCAGCGAATGGATTTTTTGCAAAAGTCCGTCGGTGCGATAGCCCGATTCGTCAATAGACTGAACTTTGCGAACCATCGCGTAAAACATTCCGTCGTCGTCCTGTTCAAACCTGACGGCTTGCCCGCGTTCGCGTCCTTCGACAACGACCTTGATTTGCCCATTGTCCTGTTTCTGCGCCTGAAGGATTCTGCCCAAAGTCCCGACCGTGTAAATCTGTTCGGGATTCGGCTCGTCAACCGTCGCGTCGTGCTGCGTGGCGAGAAAGATATTTCGCTCGCTGGTCATCGCTTGTTCTAGCGCGCGAACCGAACTCGGACGACCGATTTTAAAGGCGACCTTGGTGAACGGGAAAATAACGACATCGCGGATTGGCACCATCGGAAAACGAGTAATATCCGAAGGCATCTGGTCTGTGAACTCTTGCATAGATTTAAAAACTCTCTTTAGTGGAAATCAGTTTCGTCTTAGATAAATGATTATTAGTTCTGAGATTCTAATTTTAGACTATTTGATTTCTATATTGCTAGTTTAAATGGAATTTTGAGTAAAAAAGACAAAAAAATCGGAAGCGAATTTGCTTATGATTCGCTTCCGTTCTAGTCAAAGGAGAAAAACTATGAAGATTGTGAGATTGAAAAAATTCCTTTAAGCTAATTTGCCGACGTGCATCGTTAATCTCGATTTATAACGCGCCGCTGTATTTCGGTGCAGAATGCCTTTATTGACCGCTTTGTCAATCGCCGAAATGGTCGGCGTTAATAGTTCCAAACTTTGATTTTTATCGCTTGCCGTAACTGCGGAGCGAAGTTTTTTGATTTGCGTTCGCAGATTGCTGCGGTTGCTGCGGTTCACGGCGCGACGGCGTTCGTTTTGTCTGACACGCTTTTCTGATGATTTATGATTTGGCATTTCTCGTCTTTATCTTGCTTACTAATATAAAAGGGAAAATTCTTTCGCCTTTATGAAACTATTGAGTATAAAGTTTGGGTAAAAAGATGTCAAGCGCGACAATTCCGGCGCAATTTCAGTAGTCGAATTTAGAGGCAAGCGAGTGCATTAAATCTACCAGCAGCACGACAATCGGCGGGTAGAAAACGAATTCGGGTTTTAGCGACGCCGCGAAGTATTTCGGTACTTGCGACGAAATAGCCATATCAAGAACTCCGCCAATTAACAGTCCGACACCAAGACTCGCCGCAATACCGACGACCAGAAAACACGCAGCGGCAAATCTCGTGTATGGTTTTCTGACCGGTTCGACTTCTTCGAGAATCGAATCGTGCAGATTTTCTTCGCGATAGGTATAACGCTCAAAACCTTTTCGCAGACGGCTAATCAGATGCACGAGTCCGACGACGAAAAGCCCGAGAAGAATAATTTTCCCGATGATTTGCATATTCGTCCAGAACATCGGCTTGAAAATTCCGACGAAA
>CBDUBY010000477.1:0-1816 GCA_965365505.1 uncultured Pyrinomonadaceae bacterium
GAAACTGGTTCAAACATTGCGGCTATCGAGTCGCATGATTCTGAGAATCGCTATAAATCGAAAAGTTGATTAAATTGATTGTCGGTCATAATTTCTTCTCCAAGAATGGTGCAACTAAAATACCTCAGAAAACAATTTTCTTCAAACTTTTCTCGCTGCCTATTTCGGGCTTTCAATTTGCGCCGCGTCCACTTCCTGATAATAATCGGGTAGAAGTTTCTGCCCGCGCCGCCGGAAAATTCTTGAGCGAAACGCGCCGAGACGATGGAATCTAAATTTAAACGAAGTCGCCAGCACGCCCAAACCGTAACGCACCGAGCGCGGAAAATTGATTGACGAAGATTCGTCCGCCGCATAGCGCGTCGGGCAGGAAAGCTCGCCGACTTTGTAGCCGAAAAAAACGATCTGGGCGATCATTTCGTTGTCGAAAACAAAATCGTCTGAATTTTCTTCGAGCGGCAACGCTTCCAGAACCTCGCGGCTGAAGGCGCGAAAGCCAGTGTGATATTCGCTCAATTTATAGTTTATCAAAAGATTTTGCGCGAGCGTCAGAAAGCGGTTGGCAATGTATTTATAAACGGGCATTCCGCCCGCGAGCGCGCCTTTGCCCAAAATGCGCGAACCCATCACCGCGTCGTATTCGCCGAAGGCAATCATTCCCGCCATCGGCGCAATCAGTCGCGGCGAGTATTGATAATCGGGATGCACCATCACGACAATATCCGCGCCGCGCCGCAACGCTTCGCGGTAACAGGTTTTCTGGTTGCGCCCGTAACCGAAATTTTGCTGGTGGCGGAAAACTTTTAAGCCTAAACTGTTTGCTACTTCGACCGTTTCATCCGCGCTCGCGTCGTCCACCAGAATTATTTCGTCAACGACATCGCGCGGAATTTCCGAAACCGTCTGCACCAGAGTTTTTCCGGCGTTATAGGCGGGCATCACGACGACGATTTTGCGGTTGTTCAGCATTTTATAAAAAGGGAACTTACCGGCAAGTTGCCGGCAAACGCCGAGCTTAATAAATAGTTCAAAAGCTAAAGACGTTCATAGCCGGCAAGATGCCGACGTTCCTTTGTCGCTTCTACGATAATCGTTCCGCCTTTTTTCATCAAACTGCCGAGCGGCACGAGCGGCAAAGCCATCGCCGAAAATGCGAAACCGAGCCAGTAGTTGGCGGCGAGTTCGGCACGATTGAGGTTATTTTTTCTACCTGTCAGAGTTTGAAAAAAAATGTTCGGCGTGGAGAAAATTTTATTCAGCGCGCTCTGCGACCAGCCGAGTAAATCGTATTCAAATTCCCGATGGCGGCTCGCTTGAATTTGAAATCCGCATTGCTCTAAAAGCATTGCGAGCGACCGAGAATTGAAATGGTAAAGATGTCGCGGCACGTCCAGATGCAGCCAATCTGCGCCGAAAATTTTCGCCTGAAATCCGCTCGCATCGGGAACGGCAATCAATAGTTTTCCGTCGGGCGCGAGCAGTTCGTAAATCTCTTTCAGGCTCGCGCGCGGATCTTCGAGATGCTCCAAAACGTGCCAGAGCGTAATCGCCGCAAATGATTCTTCGCCGTGCGTTTCTTTAACTGCGGCAATCGTGTCGTGAATTTCCAAATCGGAATTTTCCAAACCGGCGCGACTCATCTCGACGCCGACCGTTCGCCAGCCGCGCCGTTTTGCTTGCTGCAAAAAAGTTCCTTCGCCGCAGCCAATGTCCAAAACTTTACGCGGCAAATTTTTATTGGCGACGCTTTGTTCCAGCCATCGAACGCGGCGGCGAGCGCAAAGATCGGCGGTTGCGCCGTGTCGCGCTGCTGCTT
>CBDUBY010000478.1:0-1816 GCA_965365505.1 uncultured Pyrinomonadaceae bacterium
AAATTTTTCAAACCGCGTTCAGCCTCGATGCGGCAAAGCCCAAGCCGGTGGCGACCGAACTAAAATAATCGGGGCGCAGAATTTTTTCCGCGCCGAAGATTTTTATGACCGAGCGATTCAGCAGCGGCACTTGCGAAGTGCCGCCGGTTAAAATTACGCGCTTTATATCTTTCGGTTTGACAGATGCCGCCGCTAAACAATCGTTGATGGATTTTTCAATTTTTTGCGAGGTCGGCTCAATCATCGTTTCAAATTCGGCGACGGTGATTTCTTCGTTCAAATCGAGCGGGCTGAATTTTATCGCCGCCTTGTCGCTGCCGGACAAATGTTTTTTGGCGTTGTCAATCGCGCGAAACAATTCAAAACCGTAATAATGGCTGATTAAATTCAGCAGCCGGCTGACATCTTCCGGTCGGTCGGACGAAGGAATAATAGATAAAAGCGTTTCAATGTCGCCGCGATTGTTCAGCAGATTTATCCGATGCCATTTGGAAAGTTTGTGAATCAGGTGCGTCGGAAACGGCAGCGTTTTCCCCAGCGATTTGAATGTTGATTCGTCACCGAATCTGGCGGCGAGTTTGTGTTTCATAATTTTTGAACTCAACTCGTCGCCCGCTTCCGCCACGCCGCCGATTGCTTTGATGTCGCCCAGACGGTCGGGCGACGCAGAGCGCGACGGCGACGTTTCGATAACGCAGATGTCGCTCGTTCCGCCGCCGATGTCAACGACGCAGACGAGTTCGTCTTTCGTCGCCGTCATCTCGTAAGCCATCGCCGCCGCGACCGGCTCGAACCAAAAAACCACGTTCTTAAAACCGGCAATCTTCGCGGCTTGTTCCAATCGGCTGACCGCGAGTTCCGAAAACTCGACGGGTCTGCCCAAAACCACGCCGTCAAAGCGTCTGGAAAATTGCTGTTCCGCGCGATTTTTGAAAGTCACCAGAAACCCGGAAACCAAATCTTCGGAAGTGAAACGCCCGTGACCGGCGACCATTGTGTAATCGAATTTAGCGTCGGGCAGCAAAGTTTTGATACTGAGCATCAGTCTGCCGCCGAAACCGATTTCTTCCAGATTGCTCAGATAACGCTCGACCGCTTCGTTGCCGATGTAGAATTGTTTCGATTTGGCGGGAAAATATAAAATCGTCGGATTGCTGATATTACCGTCCGGGTATTTGACGAACTCGATGTGATTATTTTCAGCCAGTGATGCCAGCGAATTCGAGGTGCCGAAATCAATTCCGATGTATTGGACTGCCATAAATAATTTCAGATTTAGTTAACGATAATTTTACTAATTCTTCCATAAAATCAAATTTTCACGCCGTCTGCGTTAATTCCAGTCACATAGACATTAAAATCAATCGCCGTCTGCGAATAAATTTCGCGCATCACATTCTCAACCTGCCGCGCCGTTTCCAGAGTTTCGCTCAACATAAAAATCGAAGGACCCGAACCGGAAATTCCGCCGCCGAGCGCGCCCGTTTTCAAACTTTCACTTTTAACCTGGTCGAATTCAGGAATCATTTTTTTTCTGACCGGCTCGACAATGAAATCTTCGAGCGAGCGCGAAATCAATTTGTAATCTTTTTTCTGCAAACCGGCGACGAGCGCGCCGACGCTGCTCCATTGCCGAACCGCGTCTTTGAGCGAAACTTGCGCGGGCAGAATTTCTCTGGCTTCGGCGGTCTTAATCTCGATTTGCGGGTGAATGACCGTGACGAACAGCGGCGGAAAATCGAGCCGAACAACGTCGAGCGGGTCGAGCGAGCGAACCAGCGTGAAACCGCCGAAAACGCACGGCGCGACGTTATCG
>CBDUBY010000479.1:0-1799 GCA_965365505.1 uncultured Pyrinomonadaceae bacterium
TTGCGGTTTTCGATTGCGACGGGCGCTAAATCTTCGTTGTAAAGCGGCGATGTTTCGATTTCGCGCAGAGCTTCCGCGCGCAGCTCGACACGACCGTCGGCGTGTTGGATTGTTTCGCTCATAATTTATTTGTGGCGGACAACGCAGGATTGAAAATTAAAACGCGGAAATTAAACGCCGGAATTTTAATTTACGTTTTTATTTCTCAATTAATCTGATCCGCGTTACCCGCGCAAATCCGCGGCTGAAACTCCTGCCAATTAGGAATGTTCGTCGCCGATTTTTTCGAGACGAACGGCGGTGACTTTGAATTCCGGCGCCTGCGTGAAACGGTCGCGCACGGCGCTGGTCGCGTAATTTAAGAAAACTTTCGGGTCGTGGAAAGTCGAAAACAATTCGCCCGCTTTCATTTGCCCGCTGATCTGCACGGGCAACATCGCTTCGCCGTATTTGCTTTTCAGTCGAACGGTTTCGCCGTTGGCGATTTCGAGTTTGTCGGCATCAGCGGGCGATATAATTATCAAATCGGTCGGACGAATTTCCGCGTTCGGCGTCCGCATCGTCATCGTTCCGGCGTTGAATTGATAAAGGCTTCTGCCGGTTGTTAAAAGAAGCGGAAACTCTTCGGAAACGGTTTCCTTGGTCGGGCGATATTTGATTTGCCTTAGTGCAGCCTTTTTGCCGATTGTGAAGCTCTCAGCATGCAGAACTTCGGTTCCCGGATGACCGATTTCCGGGCAATTCCACTGCAAGCCGCCTTCTTTTTCCAGACGCTCGTAAGTGATACCGTAAGAGTTTCGCCAGACAAGACGGATTTCGTTCCAGATTTCTTCCGCCGAATGAAAATCGAAAAACTCGCCTTTGCCCATTGCTTTTGCTAAATCGCAAATCACTTCCCAATCGGTTCGGGAATTTCCGCGCGGGCTGACGGATTTTCTGATTCTTTGCACGCGCCGCTCGGCGTTCATAAACGTGCCGTCTTTTTCAAACGACGTGGCGACGGGAAAGAAAACGTGACCGAAATAGCGGGCGGTTTCGTTCATAAAGAAATCCTGAATGATGCACAGTTCCATATTGGCGAAGCCTTTCGCCGTTTCGTGCGAGTTGGCGTTCGACAGAAAAACGTCGTAGCCGATTGTCCACAAAGCCTTTAATTTTCCGGCTTTCGCGGCGTCAATCATTTGCAGTTGATTCAAGCCTTTTTCGCGCGGAACAGGCGCTTTCCAAATTGATTCAAAATGTTCGCGCCCGTCGTCGAGCGCAATCGAGCCGGTCAAAATTCCCGGGTCGCAGCCCATCTGCGCCGAGCCTTGCACGTTGTTCTGCCCGCGCAGAGGATTGACGCCCGTGCCGCGTTTGCCGATGTTTCCGGTCAAAAGCGCGAGATTGACAACCGTCATCACGCCTTCCGTGCCTTGCAGATGTTCGGTTATTCCGAGTCCGTGAAAACTCATCGCAGGCTTCGCCGTCGCGTAAATTCTGGCTGCTTTTCTGATGTCTTCGGCGTCAACGCCGCAGATTTCGGCAACCGACTCGGGCGAATAATTTTTAACAAATTCTCGATACGCTTCAAATTCATCAACGCGCTCGCGGATAAATTCCTCGTCCGCCAATCCTTCTTCGATAATCGCGTGCGCCAGCGCATTCATCAGCGGAATGTTCGTTCCCGGACGCAAAGCGAGATGAACGTCGGCGTATTGCGTCAACTCGGTTTTGCGCGGGTCAATGATGATTAAATTCGTGCCGCTGCGAACGGCTTGCTTCATTCTCGCGCCGGGAATCGGATGATTTTCCGTCGG
>CBDUBY010000480.1:0-1787 GCA_965365505.1 uncultured Pyrinomonadaceae bacterium
CACGCGAAATTGCCGCCGTCCGCAAACGCGCTTCGGCGGTTCTGACCGATTGCAGCGCGTTTCGCACGTCAACCTGAATATTTTGCGCGATTTGTTCGCGCTGTGTTTCGATTTGTTCGCCCTGCACCAATGCTTTGCCGAGCTGCGCTTTGGCAACCTCGTTTCGCAGCGGCAGATTAAACTGCACGCCGGCGCGAAAAGTTGGGTAACGATTGGCAAAAACGTCGGTCAGCGAACTGAAATTACTGCCCGTCAAATTGTTTGAAACGGTTTGCGGCGGCAGAACCGGAATCAAATCAATTGGCGGCAAAGTCGGATCGTTGGCGTTGACGCGCGGTATAAGTTGATTGAGCGTCGCGGCAGTCGAATTATTTGAAAAAATGCTGATCGCGTTCGGATTCGCCGTTCCCGCAATGCCGGAAGTCGTATAGCTGGCGATTAAATCAATTTGCGGTTTTGCCTGTTCTTTGTAAAATCTGCGGTCAATTTCATTGATGTCTTTTTGGACGTTGTTAATCTCGATTTCAGGGCGATTTTCCAACGCTAACGCCAACGCTTCCGGCAAAGTCGTATTCGGCGCGTCCAAATCAACCGAATTGGTCGGAATGACCGAAGCATTCCAGATCGGCGCGGTGCGGTTTTCGGCAATCAAATTCTTCAAAGTATTTTCGGCGCGGTTGACTTCTTCCAAAGCCATATAAACATTCTGCTCGAAATTCGCCACCTGCGTTTCCGCCGCCGTAATGTCAATCGGCGCAAGCTGTCCTTCTTCGACCAATCTTTGATTATGCGCGAGTTGGTCCTTCGCGTCTTTGACCGAATCGCGCTGCACCTGCAAATTTCGCAAGCTGTACATCAAATCCCAATAAGATCGCTGAACATTTGTGATAATTTCGATTGAACGCTGCCGAAACTGCGTGTCGGTCAGTGAAAGATTGCGTTTGGCGATTTCGATTGTGCGGCGCGGCTGGTCAAACGTGCGTCCGCGAAAAAGCGGCTGCGTTACGCTGAAAACCAGACTCGAATTATACTGCGGGCTCAAAACCGACAGCGGATTGCTCGACGAAGCGCGGTTATTATTGGCGGTTGCGTTAAAAATCGTGCCGAATTTTTTGATATAACCCTGAAAACCGGCGTTTCCGACAATCGAATTGGTGGTTATTGTATCAACATTGCTGAAAACGCTGACATTCGGCACAGTTGCGCGTTCATAGTAAGTTTGTCCGGTAAATTTCGGATCGTAAAATCCGTTTGCCGCCCGCAAATCAAATTCGGCAATCCGCACATTTTGCCGCGAAACTTCAATATCTTTATTGTTTTCGAGTGCCATCGTAATCGCTTCATTTAATGAAAGCGGCAATTGCTGCATCATATCAACGCCGACTAAACCTAAGTCCGGCAAAGTCTTATCATCCGATTGATAATTTGGCGCGATGCGCGGCACTTCCCGTAAATTTTCCGGCTGAATATTCTGCGTGTCGTCAACCGTCGGTGTCGGAATCGGTGTCGGTGTCAAAGTCGGCGAAGGCGTAACTTCCTGCGCCGTGATTACGCCACAGCCGAAAATCATAAAAATTAAAATTGCGAAAAATAATTGCTTGTTCATACAAAATAAATTCGTAAATGTTGGAGCGCGGAACCAATCCTCGTCCGCCCGCCATTAAGCGAAGCGAAAAATGGCGGACACGCTCCAATTTCCCGGAACTTGAATGAATCGGGGCGTTTTCCGTTTCTCGCTTCGCTTGAACGGGCGGACGAGGATTGGTTCCGCGCTCCAACTATAAAAT
>CBDUBY010000481.1:0-1781 GCA_965365505.1 uncultured Pyrinomonadaceae bacterium
TGATAAACCCAGCCCAAAAATCTGACTTCCGCCGTGCATAACGCTTCGAGCCAGCCGCTCGATAGATATAAACGACGTTCCGTATCAGAGGAAATCTGCGCGGATTGCGCCACCTGCGATTCGCCGTGACTTAAACCGTAACTCGCGGCAATGTCCTCGTTCATCTGCTTCGACTCGCCGAGTGCCTGCAAAACTTCGGTTATCCATTGGCGCAGTTTTGGTTCCGAATCGTATTCGGCAATCGCCTGAAACGCGCCGATGGCAAAGCGGGCTTCGGCATTTTCAAACGGGTAAATTTCCACGCCGTTCGCTTCATCGTCAGCCTGTTTCCACTGAAACAATTCTTCGACGTGCGGATTGCGGACGACCGCGACGCGCGAATCGTAATTCAGAAACCATTCAAGCAAATCTGCCAGAGAAGTCGTATTGATGTCGCCGCTCGCTGTTTTTTCCAATTTCGGCGGCTCGTTCTGCGCCTGTTTCGCTTCGTTCATAATGATTTAATAATTTAGCACGTCATGATCATAACGGAACGCCGTCATCTTGACGGCAATGAACGCGAAAGCGTTCAAACGGCGTTCGATTATTACCGAGTTAGACTTTTATCAATTTTGTTAGATTGCTCGCGCAATCTTTGCCGTCAAGCTGACGGCGTTTCGTTTGTTCGCAAGTCGAAACTCGCTTCGACTCTGCCGACCACATCGCCGCGCCGATTCTTTATCAAAAGCGGCGATATTTCCGGCAAATCATCATTGCCGAGAATTTTTAACTGTCGCAAAAGCTCGACAAGAACGACGGCGCGGGCACGTTTGTCGTCGCCGTCTTCGATTTTGAACGCGATGCCCAAGCCCGTTTTATATTCGGGCGACGGCAGAACGCCCGCCGAATAAACGCCTTCCGCGCCGATTTTAGAAATGATTTTCCCGCGCGCGCTCTGAATAATCATCGTGTCCAAACGGTCGGTTCCGCCAATCATTTCAGGATGCGAAATCGTCGTCGAAACGATGCGCCGACACGCTTCACGAGTTTCATCATCAAAACTTTTCGGCGGGAAAACGAGTCGGGCAAAACTCTTTGCCATCGCGCTGATCGGCACGGCGAAATTCGGCGCGGCGCAGCCGTCAATGCCAAGTTTTATTTCATCTCGCGGCACATCGGAAAATTCCGCGACGCATTCTAAAATCCGTTGCTGAACCGGATTTTCCAGACGCTCATAAGTGTTCAAATCCGCGCCGAGCGTTTTTGCAAAAGCGAGCATCGCCGCGTGTTTGCCCGAACAATTATTGTGAAGCTGGTTGGGCTGTTCGCCGTCGCGCGTCATCTCCGCCGCGCGTCGTTCGTCAAACGGCAGATGCGTTCCGCACCGCAAATCCGCTTCGCTCAGACCGATTTTCTCCAACATTCGCGCGGCGGTTTCGACGTGCATCGCTTCGCCCGAATGCGAGCCGCACGCCAAAGCAATTTCCTTCTCGCTAAATCCGAACTGTTCCGCCGCTCCGCTTTTCAAAACCGGAATCGCCTGAAACGATTTCGCCGACGAACGCCAAAACGTTACCGTGTCAGGATTTCCAAGCGAATAAACCGTTTTGCCGTCGCCGTCAACGATGATTAAATGCCCTCGATGAACGGATTCGACCGTCTCGCCGCGAATCGCTTTCGCCAGAATTTCAGATTGCATAAAAGTTATTTGCCGCCCGCCAGCATTTCCCGCGCGTGCTGTCTGGCGGTTTCGGTAATCTGCGCGCCGGTCAGCATTCGGGCGATTTCTTCGATTTGCTCGT
>CBDUBY010000482.1:0-1772 GCA_965365505.1 uncultured Pyrinomonadaceae bacterium
TCCGACCTCTCGATCCCAAATCGAGCGCTCTACCAGGCTGAGCCACGCCCCGCGATTCTCACGCGCGTTTCATACAAGAAACACTATCAAGTGCCGAATTTTACAGGCGAAAACAGCAATAGTCAACTTGGAAGCGCGTGAAAGCGGCGTAAATACTGATTTATTTTAACGCATGCCCGCGCCCGATGGCTAATTTGTTGCTTTATATCTGCGGAAAGCTCACCGAAAGTCGCTGAAAATCCGTCGGGAATAAAAACCGGATCGTAGCCGAAACCACCCGCGCCGCTCGCCGCTCGCGCAATTATGCCGTCGCAGATACCTTCAGCGGTAAATTCTATTTTGCCCGTTTCACCGGCAATCGCCATTAGGCATACAAACCGAGCGCGTCGGTTTGTATCATTCGTTTGACTTAATTCCTTTAATAGTTTTTCAATTCTCTCCGCCTCACTCGCATTCTCTCCGGCATATCTGGCGGAGTAAATGCCGGGTGCGCCGTTCCAAATTTCGACCTCTAAACCCGAATCGTCAGCCACTGCCCGAATTCCGGTTTGTCGGGCATAAAAAGTGGCTTTCAAACAGGCATTCTCAGTGAAAGTCAAGCCTGTTTCTTCCGGCTCAATCACATCGGGAAATTCATTTAAATTTCTTAATTGAATGGGAAGACCTGCGAGCATTTTTTCGAGTTCTTTTATTTTGCCGCCGTTTTTAGTGGCGATAAGCAGTTCAGTCATAAATTGTTTTGAAGTTTCAATTTAGGTCTGTGATAGTTGATGACATTATAACCGATATTTCTTGGAAGTTATCATTAGTGTAGATAAGCGGACAGATAAAGTATAAAGATCAAACGAGCGACTTAATGCCTGAATAATATTTGAGAAATCGAATTAATTTATCATTCTATCGTTGGTATATACTGAAGACACAAGATTTATAAAGAATTTCTCTAATGAATTTGACAGTCAAAGATTCGATACGATAATCTAACTAATCGTTTTTCAATTGAAAGGCGTGATGTTTGTAAGTTAAAAGTTTTCTGGGAAAATCTAAAGAAAAATAGATTTTCAGCCACAATCTGCTTTTGTGGTCGGTTCGTCTAGGGGTCTAGGACACCGCCCTTTCACGGCGGCGACACGGGTTCAAATCCCGTACCGACTACCATCTTTTCATCAATTATCGGCATCAAATTCGTGACGATTCGCTTGCTATCGGGGCGAATTTTTTTATTTTAGAAAGACGAACGTGCGGAGTTTTTAAATCTTTTTCCGTAACCCGGCGTTTATAAAAACTATGCGAAAAATTTATATCACGATTCTTTGGCTGGCAATTGTTATTGTTTCGACAAACGCGCAGACGAACAATGACACGGTGATGATTTTGCCGTTTGAGAATACGTCGGACAAAGCGGAATTTAATTGGGTCGGCGAAAGTTTTGCGGACGCGCTTGCCGAATTGCTGAAAGTACCGACGCTGAATGTTGTTTCCAATGACGAGCGTAAAACGATTCAGCAGAAACTTCGCGTGCCGCTGACGATTTTGCCGAGTTTGGCGACTTCTCTAAAGTTGGCGCGGGAAGGCAGGGCGACGATTTTAATCGGCGGCAAATACAACATCGTTCCGGCGCAGGGCGAGACGGCGGCAACGGTTAGCGTGACGGCGAAAATCATCCGCGTTAACGAAGGCAGATTTTTAAGCGAGGAATTTCCCGATGGCAGGCGCATCACGCGCGATATTATTTTGAACGACGCGCTGCAAAATTTGCAGACGATTCAAGG
>CBDUBY010000483.1:0-1753 GCA_965365505.1 uncultured Pyrinomonadaceae bacterium
TTCCTAAAGGGTAACGATACGCGACCGTTCCCGATTCGGCTTTCAAAATTTGCGTGTAAGTTATTTCGAGTTTTTTATCCGAGTTCGGCGGAATCGGAAAAATTGAAGCCTGAAACAAATCCTTGCCCGCGTATTCAAGCAGTCCGGGGTCTTTCTGTCGCCGCACTATTTCATCGTAAATTCGACGGGCTTCTTCGCGGCTGCGAACTTCGCCGACGAGTTTTTTGCCGTTTTCCCAAATCGCAAACTCGACAATCGAAGCCGTTTCAGGAATCGGGAAAAAATAAGTTCCTTCAAGCGTGTAAGGCGTATCGTTGCGAAAAACCTGCTCGACGTGCGTCGTCGCCACTTGCCCGTCAATTTTTACGTCAAGCTCGATTGATTTGACCGGCAGCGCATTCGGCACTGGAATGGGTCGCGGACGCGGAATCGGAATCGGACGACACGGGCGAATGTCGCAAACAATCGGCACAATCACTCCTTGCGCGCTGGCGGAAAGGGCGGCGATTAAACCGGCGAATAACAAACAAAATAAACTTGCAGCATTTTTAAATTTCATCTTTTTCTCCTTGAATCGAATAATTTAAGCGCGGGGAAATTTCAATTTACGCTTTGTATGACGAGTCGAAGAACGCGGCAAGTTGCTTTGACTTGCATTAAAATACGAAACAAAACCACTTAAATTTAATGAGGAAAAGGAAAAAGCATTTGCTGGAAACGCACACGAACGCTCGCGCTTCTTAGCCAAATGCTTTTTCCTTTTCTAACTTGAAACGATGTTATTTCATCGCTTCGACGGCAACGGTGAACGGATGTCTGCCCCAGCGCATTACGCCGAGGCGAATGGCGACAACGACGCTTTGCCCCGAACCAAGCGGAGTTTGCGGAGTGATGGAGTCAACGGTTAAAGTGCTGTTGATTCCACCGCCGTTCACGTGCAAACGCTCTGCCGCAAGAGTTACGCCTCTTGCCTGTATCAATTCGCTTTGAAATTCGCCAATCGTTTCGTCAACCGAATTAAAAATCCGAAAATCCGGTTTTGACGAATAACGCCTTTGGCTTGCGCTGCCTTCGGTCGGAAATTCAATTACGCGCAGACGCAGACGGTTTAACGGTTCGCCGGTGTTGTTCGTGATTTGCCGATACAAAGTCAAAGTTCCTTTATAGCCGTTTGTAATAGTTGCCGGGTCGTATCTTTCCGAACCGATTGCGGACGCATATTCGGTGAACGCAACTTCTGACGGTTTCATCAAACGCAGACTTTCGGTGGTTTCAGGCGCGGGCGCGCCGAGAGCCGAATAAAGGTTTCCGCCGCCGCTCGAAAAAACTCGTGCGTGATTATCGAGCAGAACAAAGTCGGCATTGTTGTTGTTAGTATCCTGCAATCCGTTCGGGGTGAATTTGCGAACATAACAGCTCTCAGAGTTTTCGGCAACAGTTACCGGAAGCGTATTGCCTTCGCCCGTCCAATCGGCGTTGAATCCAACCGCGTCTACCAGATTGGCTTGATTGAAATTTCCCGCGTTTGCCGTTTTCAAAATCACCAGGTTTGAATTGTCGGCGATATCCGCAGAAAAAGTCTGGTCGCCAACTGCCGTCGTCGAGCCTCTGCCGGTCGGATAATCAATCAAACTGAAACCGCCCGACGGATTGTTGTTGGTCAGAAGATAATGACCGCGAGCCGGAATCGTTACCAGATTCGGAATCGTCACAATCGCCGAAACATTCGCGCCGTTCGATTTTGCAACGGTCA
>CBDUBY010000484.1:0-1747 GCA_965365505.1 uncultured Pyrinomonadaceae bacterium
TGGGCGAAGATGCCATCGAAGCCGGAAATCGCGGCGTGAACACGGTTATCGGAACATATGGCGGCTGGCTCGATTGTTCGCAGTGCGGAAACTGCATCGAAGTCTGCCCGACCGGAACTTTGCTCGACGGCGTTTATCGCCATGAAACCAGACCGTGGGAATTAGACCAGACGATTTCGACCGACGTTTATTCGTCGGACGGAATGCAGCTTTCAATCGGTTCACGCGGCGGATTGGTTCATCGAATCGTCGCCCGCGACCGTTACGTTGACGGTTTGAACGGCGAATTTCTGGATGTCAAAGCGCGTTTCGGACACGAATTTATTAATCATCCTGACCGCATCAAAACGCCGATGATTCGTTACAAAAAAGGCGGCAAACTGATTCCGACGACTTGGGACGAAGCGATTGGTTACGTTGCCAATAAGTTTAAGGAACTCGGTAAAGATGTCGGCGTAATTGCGTCGGCGCGTTTAACGAATGAAGCAATTTTCACGCTAAAAAGATTTGCAACCGAAGTTTGTCACTCGGAAAACTACGCCGTTTCCGACGCTTACGATTTATCGCCGGTATTCGATAATTTGTCTGCGCCGCTGGCAACACACAAGGAAATTCGTCACGCGAAGACGATTCTTCTCATCGGCGGCGAACCGGAAGAAGAGCAAACTTTTACGGCGAAACAAATTCGTCAAGCGGTTCGCAATGGCGGCGCGAAATTGATAATTGTTCACGATACGCCGATTCGTTTGACGGCGCAGGCTTCGCAGTTTATTCACGTCGCGCCGAATTCGCTCGACGCTTTCGTTTTAGCTTTTGCGGACAAACCGGACGATACAATTACGAAACGAATCGGCGCGGCGCAAAGTGAGATTGACGAAGTTTTAAAAACCGTCGCCGAGAGCGAAGGCGATTTTATTATAATGTTCGGCAGAGATTTGTCAGCCGAGGCGCAAGCGGTTCTGGCGAGCGCGGCGGCAAATTTCACGTCTGGCAACCGGCGCGTTTTGCTTCATCCTTTGCCGCTTTACAATAATTCAGTCGGCGCGAACGATATGACGGCGGGCAGAAAATCTTTGTCTGACGTTTTGATGAATTCGCGGGCGCTGCTTATCGGCGGAAGTCTCTCGAAAAATTCGTCTTTGACCGACGGATTTTTGAGCCGCAAAGATTTTATCGTCGTGCAGGAACTGTTTGAAACCGAAACCACCGATTTTGCCGATGTTGTTCTGCCTGCCGCTTCGTTCGCCGAAGTTGACGGAACTTATACGAATAACACTGGATTTGTGCAAAGAGTCCGGCAGGCAATCGAGCCGGTTTATCAATCGAAAGCCGATTGGATGATAACTTCGATGATTGCCCGCGAGATGGGCGTTGATTTCAATTATAATTTTTCGGCTTCGGCGGTTTTCAAAGCGCTCGCCGACGCGACAGCCGGTTACGAAGGCTTGCGCTATCCGCATTTGAAAAACGAATCGAAACCGGCGTCGGTGAAATATAAAATCGGCGAGAAACGAGATTTGTCGAAAGAAACGACCGCTATTCGCCAGCGAATCGAAGCACTGCCGGAAACGAACGAGAAGATTATCGAAACGCCGAAAGTCGGACACAAACTGCATCGTTTGACGACGCTGACCGAAAAAACCGCGCAGTTTCATCTGCTCGCGCACGGCAATCCGAAACCGGAGAATTTATTGGTTTCGCCGCTCGTCCAGTTTAATCTTGACGGCACGCCGCGCATCGCGGAAAA
>CBDUBY010000485.1:0-1743 GCA_965365505.1 uncultured Pyrinomonadaceae bacterium
CCTAACTTCCTCCTTGTAAGGGAGGCTGTCTACCAATTGACGTACATGCCCGAAATTTACACGCTCGATTTTAGCAGGCTCACGTCCAAATTCCCTTCAAAAAACGCGCCGATTGAACTTAACGGCGAATTGCAATGCTACGAAAAATCAAGCGCGGTTGTCAAGCGCGGGACAGATTAAACCTTTTAATTTCTCATCCTTAATTTTGGCGCGAGCAGTTGCGAATTAGCGTCCTTATCATTTTCGTCATACGCCAAAATCGTGCCGCCGAAGCCAACGGCGAAACCTTTTTTTCCGGCAAAGAAAATTCGTTCAAGTTTATGTCTGGCGTTTGATTTAACCGTCGTCCACACATTTCCCGCCGTTGCGGTTTGCATGATAGTTCCGCCGTCGCCGATTGCCCAGCCTTCCGCCGTAGTGTTGAAGAAAACATCGGTCAAATCCGATGTGACATTTGATTTTTGCTCGCGCCACGTTTTCCCGCCGTTGACGGTTTGAAAGATTTTTCCGCCGCCGCCGACCGTCCAGCCGTTTCGTTGATTGATGAAAAAGACCGAATTTAATTTCGTTTCCGCGCCGCCGAAAATCGAGGCTGACTTCCACGACAAGCCCGCGTCCTCGGTGAACAAAATCGAGCCGCTTGCACCGACGACAACCGCATTCGAACCGCAGGTGAAAACGCCGTCGAACATCAGATAGCGCACCGGCGATGGCTGGCGTTTCCAGATTTTTTTATCGTCGGAAAGCGCGAAAAACGCGCCGCCTTCGCCGATTGCCAAACCCGCGCCGTTTTCGGCGAAGAAAAATTTCGTAACCCGTTTGCGCTGGCTGTCGGCGAACTCGACGCGCTCCCAAAAGACACCGCCGTTCGCGGTTTTCAGCAGATACGAAGGAGCGTTCGCGCCGAGCGTGTAAAGGTCGCGCTCGCACAGCAGCCAACCGTTTGAAGCGTCGGTAAAATAAACCTGACGAATCGTATCGCCGGTAAAATTTTTCTCCTTTGCCCAGGTTTTGCCGCCATCAATTGTCGTGAGATACGTTCCGCCGCTGCCGACAACCCAGCCGGTTTGACTGTCGAGAAAATAAACGTCGTGCAGCCACGCGAGCGTGTTCGAGTTCTGCTTTGTCCAACCGGCTTGCGCTGTTTGAAGGCAGACGAGAAACAGAAATAAAATCGAAATTTTTCCAACTAATATCATAAAGTCAGCCGTGAATTTCGCTCAATTAAAACGGGCTGCCGAACAGCAGACGCACAAGACTTACTTTATCGAGAACCTGAAAAACGCTTTCGATGGTAAAACCTTTGCCGGGAACGAAAACCTGATCGCCCGGACTCAGATAAACCATCGGAACTTTGCCGCTTTCGATGTCGGCTAGATTGACGTTCTGGCGTGAAAGAGTTCCCTTTTCATTAAATCTGATAAGCGCGATTTTCTTTTTGTCGCCGGTTTTCGCTACGCCGCCCGATTCGATTATCGCTTCATAGAGACTGACTTTTCTGTCCATCACGCGAATTCCGGGCTGGGCGACTTTGCCCATCACGCTGTAACGCGCCGACATCGCTTTGACCAGAGTGACGGTGACTTTCGGCTCGATAATATATTCGTCGAGTTTGGTGGTAATTTCGTCCTGAATCTGTTCGATGGTTTTTCCGCCGACCATCACGCCGCCGCGAATGAGCGGATATGAAACTCTGGCGGTCGGCGGAACGGTGATGTTTTCCTTGCAGTAATCGGGACACTG
>CBDUBY010000486.1:0-1741 GCA_965365505.1 uncultured Pyrinomonadaceae bacterium
CAGGGCGATTCGATTGCGTCGCTCGCCTTGGTTACGATTGACAATCCGATGTGCGCCGGAACCGGACACCGCATCTGTAACGATTGTATGAAAGGCTGTATTTTCCAAAAACAGGAGCCGGTCAATATTCCGCTCGCCGAAACCGCGACTTTGACAGATGTTTTGGATTTGCCCTATGGATTTGAAATTTACAGTTTACTGACGCGCTGGAATCCTTTGAATGCAAAACGCCCGTATTCATTACCTTATAACGGCAAAAACGTAATGGTCGTCGGGTTGGGTCCGGCTGGTTACACTTTGGCGCATTATCTTTTAAATGAAGGTTTCGGCGTGGTCGGAATGGACGGTTTGAAAATCGAACCGCTGCCGGACGAATGGACCGGCAAAAACGGTATGGAAACGCCGAAGCCGATAAAATATATTGACGAAATCAAAGACGAACTCGACGAGCGTGTTTTGTCCGGTTTCGGCGGCGTTTCCGAATACGGAATTACGGTTCGCTGGGACAAAAATTTCTTAACGATGCTCCAATTGATGCTCGCGCGGCGCAAGCGTTTTCGCGCTTACGGCGGCATTCGATTCGGCGGAACTTTGACGATTGAAGACGCGTGGCAATATGGTTTCGACCACATTGCCATCGCCACCGGCGCAGGACGACCGACAATTGTTAAAATGAAAAACAATCTGATTCGCGGCATCCGACAAGCTTCCGATTTTTTAATGGCACTTCAATTAACCGGCGCGTTCAAAAAAGATACGATGTCGAATCTGCAAGTCCGACTTCCGGCTGTCGTCATCGGCGGCGGTTTGACGGGAGTTGATACCGCAACCGAACTTTTTGCCTATTATCCGGTGCAGGTCGAAAAAATGCTCGAAAAATATGAGCAAATTTTGGAAGAATTCGGCGAAGATTATGTTTGGGAGAAATTTGATTCGGAAGAAATTGATGTTTTGGATGAATTTCTGAAGCACGGTAAAGCAATTCGTGCCGAAAGAGAACGCGCCGAAGAAAATGGTGAAGAACCGAATTTCGTGCCGCTCGTGCAAAGCTGGGGCGGCGTATCCTTGATTTATCGCAAGCGTTTGCAGGATTCGCCCGCTTATCGTCTGAATCACGAGGAAGTTCAGAAAGCTCTCGAAGAAGGCATCAATTTCGTCGAATGTATGAATCCGGCGGAAGCCGTGCCGGACGATTACGGCGCGATCAAAGCTCTGATTTTTGAGCGTTTGCATCACAACGCCGAAACCGGAAAGTTTGAAAATACGGGCGAAATGGTCGAATTTCCGGCGCGAACCGTCTGCGTCGCGGCGGGAACTTCGCCAAACGTCATTTACGAAAAGGAAAAACCGGGAACTTTCAAATTGGACGAATGGAAACAGTTTTTTCAGCCTTTTAAACTGGAGAAAAACGGCGACGGAAATTTTCACGCCGTCGAAGCCGCCAAAGGCGAAACCGGATTTTTCACGTCTTACGAACACGACGGAAGATTTATTTCGTATTACGGCGACAATCACCCGATTTACGCCGGAAATGTTGTCAAAGCGATGGCTTCGGCAAAAAACGGTTATCCGAAAGTCGTCGAACTTTTTGCCGACGCGCTCGAAAAACAGGGAACTTTGCCGCAAGCCGAAAAAGATTCGATTTTTGATAATCTCGTCAAAACTCTCGACGAACAGCTTCGCGCCTACGTCGTCAAAGTCGAACGCTTAACGCCGACGATTGTTGATGTCGTCGTCAAAG
>CBDUBY010000487.1:0-1739 GCA_965365505.1 uncultured Pyrinomonadaceae bacterium
ACGAAAATCAAACAAACATCAAAGACAACCTGAATTTTGCGCCGCGTTTTTCGTTCGCCTATTCGCCTGGCGCGGGCGGCGCGCGTCAGCCGAAAACAGTTTTTCGCGGCGGCTTCGGAGTTTTCTTCGACCGTTTCAGCGAAAACCTGACTTTGCAAGCCGAGCGTTTTAACGGTTCAAATCAATTGAATCTGGTTGTTACAGCGAATGAATCCGACCCTGTTCGGCGGGCAGCGGCACTCGCGCTTTTGAATCAGCCGACGTTCACCTTGAATGGTGTCACGAACGTTCCGACAGCGGCGCAGATTTTAGCTGTTCTGCCGCAATCGAATACGATTACGCAGGTTGCGTCCGATTTACGCTCGCCTTATACGATGCAAGTCGCTCTCGGCGTTGAGCGGCAACTGCCGTTCAAAACCACGGCGACTGTTTTCTACATCGCATCGAGAAATTTGCATCTGCTTAGAACGCGCAATATTAACGCTCCCGTTTGCCTTGCCGATCAGGACTGCCGAAATGGTGTGCGACCAGACCCGGCACGCGGCAACATTTATCAATACGAATCGAGCGGCGTTCTGAATCAACAGCAGCTCATTGCCAACTTCCGCACGAATGTGAATCCGAATATCTCCATTTTCGGGAATTACCGGCTCGGTTTTGCCCAAAGCAATGCGGACGGCGTAAATAGTTTTCCGGCTTACAGCTACGATTTGAGTAATGAATACGGTGACGCAGCTTTTGATATTCGCCACAACTTCGTCATTGGCGGCTCAGTGACGATGCCCTGGAAAGTGCGTATGAGTCCGTTTATCATCGCTTCGTCGGGCAGACCGTTCAATATCACAACCGGCATTGACACGAACAACGACACGCGCTTTACCGAACGTCCGACGTTTGCTGCCGTCAACGCGCGCTGCAACACGCTCGGACTGACAAATTCGTTTTGTGATCTCAGCGATGTTTCGGATGTGAATGCTATTATTCCCAGAAATTACGGGCGCGGACCTTCATTTTTCAACGTCAATCTGCGGCTCGATAAAACCTTCGGATTTGGCGGCTCAAGAAATTCGACAGTTGCGGAAGCACCTGCCAATCGGACACCTTCGGCAGGCGGCGGTCAGATTCCCGGAGTCGGCGGCGGTCGCGGTAATCGTGGCGGTGGTAATCGCGGCGGCGGTGGCAATCGCGGCGGCGGTTTCGGCGGCGGAGGAAGTGATAAGCCTTATAACCTAACCGTCGGTTTGCAGTTTTCCAATTTATTTAATCGCACGAACCTCAACACGCCGGTCGGCAATTTGAGTTCGAGCCGTTTCGGTCAATCAACCTCGACGGCAGGCGGTTTCGGCTTCGGCGGCGGCGGAAATTCCGGCAATCGCCGCGTTGAACTGCAAATGCGGTTTAGCTGGTAGGTCGAAGAAGGAAAAAATAAAAGGTAAAAGGCAAAAGTTCGGATAATTCCGAACTTTTGCCTTTTACCTTTTATTTTTACGTTATTATCTAACGTGACTTAGGGATAATAATGGAACGCCGTCATCTTGACGGCAAAGATTGCGCGGCGCCATCTAACGGCGTTGATAAACGTTCAAATTGAATTTAACCAAACACTGTTTGAACGCTGTCGCGTTCATTGCCGTCAAGATGACGGCGTTCCATTTGCTCGATTCTTACCCCGAACTCACGTTAGATAAGGCTTTTGAGCGAGTTTTTATTTTGATAATTCAACCCTAAAATTTTTGTTA
>CBDUBY010000488.1:0-1739 GCA_965365505.1 uncultured Pyrinomonadaceae bacterium
GGTTTCGCCCCACGTCATCTCAATCGTTCGGCATTTTCACCTAAACTTACAGATTTTGTAATTAAGCGAAAACTTATTTCAGTTTTTACTTTCGTGTTGCTTATGACATAGGGTTAAGGTTCAGAAAAATCTTTAATAATGAATGTTGAACCTGTCATCAATGATTATCTGAATTCCTTGACCATTCGCGTCGAGCAAACGCTCGGGGACAGGCTAATCGGTCTTTATGTATCCGGTTCGTTCGCTTATAATGATTTTGCCGGACGAAGCGACATTGATGTTTTAGCAGTTTCGGCAAAAACTCTGCCGCACAAATTGAAAGAAAAACTTGCCCGCGAAATATCGCACGATAATTTGAATTGTCCGGCTGCCGGACTCGATTTCATTCTCGCGGATTTCGATTGTGCATCTTCCGCACCCGAAAATCCGACGTTTGAATTTGCCATTTCGACAGGAGAAAACTGGGAAACGGAAGTCGAATACGGAGGCGTTTACGATGAATTGTCACTTGATTTCGCCATTTGTAGAAAATATGGACAAACGCTTTACGGTCTTGCTCCGGTTGAAGTCTTTGCCGTCGTTCCCGATGAGCGGCTCAAGGAAATTTTGCGGAAGATAATTGAATGGCATCGAAAACATATTTTTCATCCGTTTCACGATCCGCTCGGACATTACGCCGTGTTAAATGCCTGCCGTGCGTGGCGTTTTGCGGAAGAAAAAGTTCTTTGTTCAAAAACCGGCGGAGGAGAATGGCTGCTTGCCCGCGAGCCGTCACAGAAGGTAGTAAAGGACGCTCTTGATATTCGTCTGGGAAAATACAATCAAAAACTTGATCGGATTTCTGTCGTGCGATTTCTCGACGTTGCGAAATCAGCGTTTGCCGCCTAACGTCACTTAAACCAATGCCGAACAATTCAATGGACGTGAGGGCGAAACAGCGACTTTGTTATGGACGGTTTTTTGTGAATTCGAAGTTGTGCGGTGGCGGTTTCGCCCCACGTCATCTCAGCCGTTAGATTGCTTCGCGGTTGCAAACTGTGTAAAACTTAAACGATTAAATTGTGAGGACAATACTGATGACAGTTCGTAATTATCTTGCACAGTTGTTTCTTTGGGCGCACATCATCTTTGCAGCGATTACATTTGGCGGCTCAATTTACGAAACGATGGTTATCAACTGGGTTTGGAGTGCGGCACTGCCCGAGTCGCTAAGTTTTATGACTAATCGTGAGCATTCTGTCAATCCCGGCAGATTTTGGGGCGCACTTGGCGGAATACCCGCGCTCTTTTTGTTTGGCGCGTTAATTTTTAATTGGCACAGCCGCCCACGCCGTTATCTGGTTCTCGTTTCGTTTCTTTGCGTTCTAATTAACACGCTGACCACAATTTTTTACTTTGTTCCTATTTTGAGGATAATCTTTTCGCCGGACGGCGGCGGGCGCAGCGGCGCGGAACTGACCGTGCTGGCTAACAACTGGATGCTCGGCACTTGGGGACGAATGACACTTTTGTTGGCGAGTTTAGTTGTTTCTGTCTGGGCGATGAGTTTTACACTACCAAAAGTTCAAGCGGCAGAACGGGCTGAGGTGCAGGCAGGCGGCGCAATCTAACAATTCAATGGACGCTTCGGGCGCGGGCAGCGACTTTCTTATTCGGCTTGCGCGGTTACTTTCGGCGGGCTTGGCGGCGGTTCCGCTCCGCGTCAACGCTACCGTTCGGCGGCTTCGCTTTGTAGGCTT
>CBDUBY010000489.1:0-1718 GCA_965365505.1 uncultured Pyrinomonadaceae bacterium
TGTCGGCTATTTGAGTCAATAATTACCGAGCTTTGGTAATGGGTTAGTTTGGATTGACTAATCGTTTGATGAGTCCCGCAAGGGACGCTCCCGTTAATAGCCCAACGATTTATCGTTGGGTTCAGGACGAGAAAATGTGGCAAGTCCCGCAAGGGACGACTGATAATTTCTGCCGTCCCTTGCGGGACTTGCATTCATTGTTTTAATTTACCCAACGATAAATCGTTGGGCTATTAACAGACAGTCCCTAATGGGACTCGTGAAAAAATCTCTCATATTTCAAACTGACCCATTACCCGAGCTTTGATTCGAGCGGGCAAAAAATAATTCGTCTGAAAATCTTCAGACGAATTATTTTAGGGCGGATGAAAATAATTCGGTCGTGCGCCGGTTATCTATAATTTGACCGCCGCCGTGTTTGCCGCGCCCGCTTCCGATTGCTGGCGGGCGTGATACGACGAGCGCGTGAGCGGCGATGATTTGATAGAGAAAACTTACCCGAAAAACGCTTCGTAATCGTCGTGACCGCCAATCCAGAACCAAGTTACCGTGTCGCCGTCCATAATGCCGACGGCGCGGATTCCGCGTGTAATTCTGACCGACCAAATGCTTTCCGCCTGATTAACGCATTTGAAACGCAAAGACGGGTGAAACGGATTTTCCGCCCATCGTTCGTAGGCTTTTCGCGCTCGCTGTTTCAATTCGGGAGCGAGTTTCGCGTATTCTTTCCAGAACGAAGGCAGCGTTTCGGATTTCATAACTCGTCAAAATCCATCGGCGCGGATTTTCCGGCGGCTACTTCTTTTCTCGCCCTGTTCGCCATCTCGGAAAGTTTGCTTGAGTGCGCGTCAAACTGCGCGTCCCAATGCGTTTCGTCTTTCAAATCTTCGATGTATTCGCGCAAATGCTCGACGGCGCGTTCCTGCGTCGGCGCGGGCAAAGTTTCGAGCATTTTTACAACTGTTTCGATGGTTGCTGTTGACATAATTCGTTTCTCCGCAAAGATGATTGTTCAGGTATTACGCCGCAATCTTTACGCTCTCGCCCGCTTCGCTCTGCTGTCTGGCGTGATACGACGAGCGCGTTAAGGGCGAAGATTCGACGTGCTTGAAACCTAAATCCAAACCAATGCGTTTCCATTCGGCGAATTCTTCGGGCGTGACGTAACGCTCGACGGGCAGGCGTTTTTCATACGGCTGGAGATATTGTCCGATGGTCATAATGTCGCAGGAAACCGAGCGCAAATCCTTCATCAGCGCGACGACTTCTTCAAACTGTTCGCCCAAGCCAGCCATAATTCCGCTTTTCGTTTTCATACGCGGAAACTGCGTGTCGCGGTAAAAGGCGGCGCGTTCCAGTAATTCCAGAGTCTGCGTGTATTTCGCGTCGGGTCGAACGCGGCGATAAAGTCGGGCGATGGTTTCCGTGTTGTGATTCAAAACTTCCGGTCGCGCGGCGAGAACAGTATTTAGAGCCGCTTCGTTACCCTGAAAATCGGGAATCAAAACTTCGACGCGGCACGTCGGATTCATTTGATGAACCGTGCGAATCGTTTCCGCCCAATGCGCCGCGCCGCCGTCAGGCAAATCGTCGCGGTTGACCGATGTGATGACGGCGTGTTCCAAACCGAGATGTCCGACGGCTTCGGCGACGTGGCGCGGTTCTTCCGGGTCTAAATCCATCGGCACGCCTTTGTTGACCGCGCAAAATCCGCAATG
>CBDUBY010000490.1:0-1713 GCA_965365505.1 uncultured Pyrinomonadaceae bacterium
CGCGGCGGTCAAAGCCGCCACTGACGCGGGCGCGGCGGCGGCGCGGCGTGTCGGCGAACTCGTTTCGGTTCACGTTATCCCCCGTCCGCACGGCAGTGTTGACGACATTATGCCGATAGGAATCAAGGCGTAAATCGTGAATAGAAAAAGATTTATTACGATTTACGATTTACGAAAATGATAATTGCACGAATTTTAGGAACGGTCGTGTCCACGCAGAAAGACGAGCGACTGCACGGCAAAAAACTTCTTATCGTGAAACCGATCAATCTTGACGGAACGGATCAAAGCGGTTATGTCGTCGCCGTTGATACGGTTGGCGCGGGTTTTCACGAAACAGTTTTAGTCGTCGCGGGTTCGTCGGCACGTCTGGCGGAAGGCAACAAAGATTGTCCGGTTGATTCGGCGATTGTCGGCGTGATTGATACGATTGATGTAAATGGCGAAGCATAAAATTTTGTCATTCATTTTACGATTTGGGAATTATGCAAATTGCCCGTGTCATCGGAACAGTAGTTTCCACAGTCAAAAATGAAACGCTTGCTGGACGCAAGTTTTTGATTGTGCAGACTTTGAACGCCGATTTAGAGCCGAAAGGCAAACCGATTATTGCGCTCGATGCCGTCGGCGCGGGCGAAGGCGAACTGGTTTTCTGGTGTCGCGGCAAAGAAGCGAGTTTTCCGTTCAAGCGTGATTCGACACCGACCGACTGCACGATTGTCGGAATCATAGATTCGGATTTGCACGTTTATCAAAAAGTAAATCGTAAATCGTAAATCGTCAATAGAAAGATCGATTTACGATTTACGATTTACTATTTACGAAAATGTTATTAGCAAAAGTTATCGGAAATGTGGTGGCGACGCAGAAAAATCAGCGTTACGAAGGTGCGCGTGTAATGCTTTGCCGCCAAATTACGCCGGAAGGCGAAGATATGGAATATACTTGTCTGGCACTCGATTCGGTTTCGGCGGGCGAAGGCGACATTGTTTTGATCGTGCAGGAAGGCTGGGGCGCGTCAACCGCGTCAACCGGCAAACAGGGCGCGGCGATTGATTCGGCGATTGTCGGCGTGGTTGATTATGTTGATTTATTGCTGGACGAAAAATAATTTCAGATTCCAAGTTCCAGGATTCCAGATGGAAAATCAAAACTTAGACAATTTAGCTGAAAAAATCGCGCTTCTTTTGCAGTCGGAAAAGCAAAACGCGGACAATTCCCTGCAATTGAGTCTTGATAAAATCAACAAAAGATTAGACAACATCGAATCACAAATCTCTTCGCAAAATCTCAAATCCAACATTCAAAATCTAAAAGTTAATCATTTCAGCCAAGAGAAATTTAATAATCTCGAAGAACTCGCCAACGAAATAATCGCGGAAATCGAAACGGAAAAGGCTTGCCCGTATGAACCTGCGGGCAAGCCTTGCGATCATTGCGCGATGTGCAATTCACGCGGGTTTTGATTTTACTTGTTATCTCGCCGCATTGAATTCGGGTCAGGAAGCTGTGGTGCCTGGGCTGCCGACGGATCGGCTTTGAAGGTCGGCTCTTCCTTAAAACCGAACAAACTTGCCGTGATGACCGCCGGAAATTGATTTCGTTGCGTGTTATACTGCACAACCTGACGATTATAATCTTCGCGCTTGGTGGCTATACGGTTTTCCGTTCCGGCAAGTTCGTCCTGAACTTTCATAAACGCTTCGCTCGAAC
>CBDUBY010000491.1:0-1709 GCA_965365505.1 uncultured Pyrinomonadaceae bacterium
CGTCCGCCCGAACCGGGAATCGGATTGCCCTGTTCATCAAAATCCATTCCGAAATCCAAGCCCATTCCGTGAAGCATATCCTTGATTTCCGTCAAGGATTTTTTGCCGAAGTTCTTCGTGTGCAGCATATCGCGCTCACTGCGTTTAATCAAATCTCGAATCGAACGAATATCGGCGTTTTTCAAACAATTGTATGAGCGCACCGAAAGTTCGAGTTCGTCAACCGAACGGTCGAGCAAATCGTTCCGCAGAAGCGGCGGACGCGCGATGTCTTCAAATTTGAAATCGTCTTCTTCTTCCTCGAAATTGACGAAAATGCTCATATGGTCTTTGACGAGTTTCGCCGCCAGACCAATCGAGTCATCCGGCTTAACCGAGCCATCCGTCCAGACTTCGATAATCAATTTATCGAATTCGGTGTTTGAACCCTGACGGGTTTTATCAACCGTATAATTAACTTTTTTAATCGGCGTATGAACCGAATCAATCGGAATATAACCAACCGACAAATCTTCGTCGTTATTGAATTCAGCCGAAACGTAACCGCGTCCCGATTTCAGACGCATTTCAATAGCGATGTTTCCTTTATCGCTAATCGTAGCAATGTGAACCGCATCGTCCAAAATCTCAACGTCGCCGTCGGCTTCGATGTCCGCGCTGGTCACTTCGCCCGCGCCTTTTTTGTTAATGGTCAGAGTCTTCGGACCTTCGCCGTGTAATTTAAAAGGAACTTGTTTAAGATTTAGGATAACGTCGGTCGCGTCTTCGACCACGCCTTTGATTGATGAAAATTCGTGTTCCACGCCTTCGATTTTCACCGCCGTCACCGCCGCGCCTTCGATTGACGAAAGCAGTGCGCGGCGCAGAGAATTACCGATAGTCGTGCCGAAACCGCGTTCAAACGGCTGTGCGTAAAACTTTCCGTAGCGGTCGGTCAAAGTTTCCTGCTCGACGTTTAAGCGGCTCGGTATTTGAAAATCCGTCCAAGTATTTTGTGCCATATTTGTATTTTAAAATGTTTCAAGTTCCAAGCCTCGGAGTTCAGATTTTAATGAGTAAAACCTGAATTCCGAAACCTGAAACTATAAATAACTACTTGCTATAAAGTTCGACAATTAATTGTTCGTTGATAGTCGGGTCAATATCGGCGCGGGTCGGCATAGCCGAAACCGTCGCGCTCAAATCCGTTCCGCCCGCGCTAATCCAATTCGGACGACCGCGACCAACTGCCGTCTGCCACGCGCCTTCGACGTGCGGATTTCTCACGCTTTTATTGACGACCGTTACTATATCGCCCTGTTTCACCTGAAACGAAGGAATATCAACTTTGCTGCCGTTGACTTCGATGTGTCCGTGATTGACGAGTTGTCTGGCTTGTCGGCGCGAAGTTGAGAAACCGGCGCGGTAAACGACATTATCAAGACGACGTTCGAGCATAAACAATAAATTTTCGCCCGTGATGCCTTTTTGACGAGATGCTTTCTCGAAATAATTTCGGAACTGCTTTTCAAGCACAAAGTAGATACGCTTGACTTTCTGTTTTTCACGAAGCTGCTGACCGTAACCGGCAAGAACTTTGCGGCGAGCGGTCGCGCCGTGCATTCCCGGAGGCTGCGTTCCGCGTTTTTCAATCGCACACGACGACTTGAAACAGCGGTCGCCCTTCAAAAATAATTTTCCACCTTCGCGGCGGCACAGACGGCACACCG
>CBDUBY010000492.1:0-1705 GCA_965365505.1 uncultured Pyrinomonadaceae bacterium
CAGCTTGCCGTTTTATTTTTGCGCGGAAGAAAGTATTATCGTTTTGCTATGAAATACGCTTTGCTGATTTTTGTTTTTCTTTTCTCTATTAATATGAATGCGCAGACCGCCAAAGATTTTGCCGCCGATTGGGACAAACAGCATTTTTCTAAAGTCGCGCCGTCGAATATGCGTCACGCCGATTTGAAAAAACAGCTTGACGAGATAAAAAAACTCGGATTAAAAGTAGAAGAAGCCGGACGCAGTTACAACGACCGCGAGATTTACCAAATCGAATGGGGCAAAGGCGCGACAAAAGTTTTTATGTGGTCGCAGATGCACGGCAACGAACCGACAGCGACGACCGCGCTGCTCGATATGCTGGTTTATTTGCAAAAAAACCGCAGCAAAACCTGGGTCAAAGAATTGGAAAACAGTTTGACGATTCGCGCCGTGCCGATGCTCAACCCGGACGGCGCGGAGCTTTTTCAGCGCACGAATTTGCAGGGCATTGACATCAACCGCGACGCGGCGGCGCTCGAAACGCCCGAAGGCAGACTGCTCAAAAAACTGCGCGATGATTGGTCGCCCGACATCGGTTTTAATCTGCACAATCAAAATTCTTTGACAACAGTCGGCAACACGCCCAAACAGGCGACGATTTCATTTCTCGCCGTTCTGGGAAACGCTGAAGGCAAAACAAACGACGGACACGAGCGCAACAAACGAATCTGCGCCGTGATGATTTCCGCGCTTGAAACTTTCATTAAAGGACACATCGGACGCTACGACGATTCGTATAATCCGCGCGCTTTCGGCGATATGATTTCGGCGTGGGGAACGCCGGTGATTTTGATTGAAACGGGCGCGCTACACGGACGGGATGAAATGTTTCTCGTCAAATTAAATTTTATCGCTTATCTTGCCGCGCTTCGTTCCGTAGTTGATAAAAGCGAACAGAAAGCCGATGCAAAAATTTACGAAAACCTTCCCTTCAACGATTCGGGCAATCTGTATCATTTCATCTTCCGCAACGCCAATATCATCAACTTCGCCGAAAACATCGAGCCGTTCACGGCGGACATTTCAATCAACGCGGAACGACGGCGAGCGAACGAAGCCGCGCCGACTTACGTCCGTGAAATCGGCGACCTCTCAATCTTTCACGGTTTGGACGAATACGACGCGAAAGATTTTTATTTGATTCCGAAAGGCGGACTTCTGCGCGTCGGCTCAAGCGGCGAATTTCATTTTTACAAAAAGTCGCGCGAGAAGATTGATTGGACGACGAAAGATTTAGAAAAAGCATTTCCGCCCGACGCGATTTTCTCGAACGGCAAATGGACGAAAGGCGGGAAACTTTTGCCGAAGAAATTTTAGCCACAGAGAACACAGAGATTTTAGAGAAAAACCACAGCCTGAAAAACTTTTTCCTCTTGCCTTCCTCCGTGTCCTCTGTGGCTAAAATTTCTTTAAAAAACATTGACGGCTTTACAATCGAAAACGCAAAATCCAAAATCTAAAATTGGATTATGCTTTCACTTCTGAAAATCAAAAACATCGCGCTGATTGATGAACTTCAGCTCGAATTCTCAAACGGCTTGAATCTTTTGACCGGCGAAACAGGCTCCGGGAAATCAATTATTGTGGACAGTTTGGGCGCGCTCACGGGCGACCGAATCTCGTCGGATTTGATAAAGGAAGGCGAGAAGACGGCGCAGATTGA
>CBDUBY010000493.1:0-1691 GCA_965365505.1 uncultured Pyrinomonadaceae bacterium
TCATTCAGCCGCGCAGAAACCGCGAAATGATTCGTTCGATGACGGCGCATTACGACCAGAGCGTTCACAAAATGCTGCCCGTTTGGTCGCATTACGCCAACGAAAACTGGTGTATGATCGGCTATCATTCGGTGTCGGTCATTTCGGACGCGATTGTGAAAAACAACATCGAAGGCATTGATGCGAACAAGGCACTCGACGCGATGGCGCAGACAGCCCGAACGAAATACTACGACGGACTCGAATTTTATATGCGGCTCGGCTATGTGCCGGAAGATAAAAATTCTTCGAGCGTTTCAAAAACTTTGGAATACGCTTATGACGATTGGGCAATCGCGCAAGCGGCGAAGAAATTAAATCGAACGGACATTTACAACGAATTTTCCAAGCGTTCGGAAAACTGGCGAAACGTCTATGATGCGTCAATCAATTTTATGCGCCCGAAAATGTCGGACGGCAAATTCCGCGAAAAATTCGACGCGCTGCAAACGCACGACCAGGGATTTATCGAAGGCAATGCGTGGAATTACAGTCTTTACGTTCCGCATCAACCCGACGAAATGATTCGGTTGATGGGCGGCAAACAGAAATTCGCCGCGCACTTAGACGAGCTTTTCACGATGAATTTACCGGACGAATTTTTCGCCGAAACCGAAGACATCACACGCGAAGGTATCATCGGCAACTACGTTCACGGCAACGAACCTTCGCACCACGTCGCGTATCTTTATAATTGGGCAAACGCGCCCGCCCGAACCCAGGAAAGAGTGCGGATGATTTTAAAAAATCAATATCGCCCGACACCCGACGGTTTGGGCGGCAACGACGACTGCGGGCAAATGTCGGCGTGGTTTCTGTTTTCCAGTTTAGGATTTTATCCGGTCGCGCCCGGCTCAGACCAATACGCTCTCGGAAGTCCGGCGATAAAAACCGCTGTTTTGAAACTCGAAAACGGCAAAACTCTGACGATTGAAGCCGCGAATCAATCGGATAAAAATGTTTATGTCGAGAAAGTCACGCTCAACGGAAAATTGATTAATCGAAATTACATCACGCACCAAGAAATTATGAGCGGCGGGAAATTGACGTTTACGATGAGCGACAAGCCGAAAGTTTAATGAAACTTATGAGATTATCAAAACTTAAAATTACAATCTTTTTAATTTTGGCAGTGGTTTCGACTTCTTTCGCCCAAACGAAACAGAAGGTTGATAAGAAACAACTCGCTGCGCAGGTGAAAAGCGAATTTCTGCATGCCTGGAATGGCTATAAAAAATACGCTTGGGGACACGACGATTTGAAGCCGTTGAGCAAAGGTTATAAAGATTGGTATGGACAGACGCTCCTTATGACTCCGGTTGATTCGCTTGATTCGCTTTATTTGCTCGGTTTCAAAAAGGAAGCCGACAATACCAGAAAATATATCACGACGAATCTTTCGTTTGATAAAGACATTGACGTTCAAAATTTTGAAATTACGATTCGACTTTTGGGCGGTCTTTTGTCGGCTTATCAAATGACGAATGACAAAAAACTTTTGAATTTAGCCGAAGATTTGGGCAGAAGATTATTGCCCGTATTCGATTCGCCGACCGGCTTGCCATATAAATACGTCAATCTCAAAACAGGGAAAACGAAAGGCGCGGTGACGAATCCGGCGGAAACGGGAACGCTTTTAATCGAGTTCGGAA
>CBDUBY010000494.1:0-1691 GCA_965365505.1 uncultured Pyrinomonadaceae bacterium
CAGTTCTTAATCGTTGATAATCCGGTCTGCCATTGATAAGTCATCGCGTTTGAGTAATCGCTCTCTGGCAAGGGTTGTAGCAAACGCCGACCGCGAAAGCGCAATGCGGGTAACGATTAATCGTTTCGTCCTTCAAAATCAAAAGCCCCGCGTTCCTCGTGCCGACCCAGACGCGCCTGCGGCTGTCTTCGAGCATTTTGGTGACAAGTTCGCTTGCTTTCGTGAACGACAGCGCGTATCCACTTCTTCGGTCGTTCATAAATCGTACGAGCGTTTGCCCTCTGACATACCAGAGCGCCCTGCTTTTCGCACTTCACAAAATACCGTCTTCGACGCTTTCTCCGGCAACCGGCGCGGAAACTGTGAACGACTCGCCGTACCACTGAAAAATACCGTTGCGGTCATTACTAATGAGCCGCTGTTGTGAATTGAGAAACAAGCTGCGCGTAAATTTAGGCTTGATGTTGTAACGCCAACAGAAATATCGGCTTATAACTATTGAGTAAAAAGTCAAACATCTGCTTTATAGTTACGTTCCGGGTTGAAACTATACTTTTCAAATGAACGTAACATCCAGTTAAACGAAAACCATTATTAAACGCCTGAAATTTGGGCAATTCAAAATCTAATTTATGAAACAACGACCGTTTATCTGTCTCGCGCTGTTAATTTCAATCGCGCTTCAATATGCTCTGCCATCGGTTTACGCGCAGCAAAATCAACTCGATAAAACATCTTCGGCAGTTAATTTTGACCGCGCGCGTTATGCGATTGCACATAAAAAATTTGTTCTCGACAATGGCTTGACGCTGCTCGTTCACGGGGACAAAAGCGTTCCAATCGTCGGCGTTAATCTCTGGTATCACGTCGGCTCGCGCAATGAAAAGCGCGGCAAAACCGGATTCGCCCATTTGTTTGAGCATTTCTTTTTTAACGGTTCGGAAAATTACCGCAGCGGTTTCCGCGAAGCGATGGACGATCTCGGCGCGAATAATCGGAACGGCACAACCAATACCGACCGGACGAATTTCTTTGAAGACGTTCCCGTTTCCGCACTCGAACGCACGCTGTATCTCGAAGCCGACCGAATGGGTTTTCTGGCGAATTACATCTCAAAAGAAATGTTGGAACGCGAGCGCGGCGTCGTGCAGAACGAAAAGCGGCAAGGCGAAAATCAGCCTTACGGTCGCGTTTTTTCGGAAATCAGCGGGAAAATCTATCCTTACTCGCACCCGTATTCGTGGTCAACTATCGGCTCGATGGAAGATTTGAACGCCGCGACTCTCGATGATATTAAGGAATGGTATAAGACCTATTACGCGCCGAACAATGCCGTTATTTCCTTGGCGGGCGATATCACGCCGGAACGCGCGCTTGAACTGGTCACGAAATATTTCGGCGGCATTCCCGCCGGTCCGCCGCTTACGCGCACCGAGAAATGGATTCCGACGCTTGACCGCAATTTGCGCGACGAGATGGAAGACCGCGTTCCGCAGGCGCGAATTTACCGCATTTATCACGCGCCTGCCTGGAAAGATGCCGAACTGCAAAATTTGAGTTTATTCGCCGACGCACTCGCCGGTTCAAAAAGCTCGCGGCTCGACCGCCGTCTGGTTTATGAGAAAAAATTGGCGACGAGCGTTTCCGCCGGAATAAATGACGGTGAACTCGGCAGCACGTTTATCATTACC
>CBDUBY010000495.1:0-1676 GCA_965365505.1 uncultured Pyrinomonadaceae bacterium
CGGACGGCAAAGTCGTCCGCCGTCTGACCGCGCCCGCAATGCAGGGCATACAGCGTGTCGTTTGGGATATGCGCTACACGCCGCCCGCGATTTCCGCCGCACCGCCGCGCAGCGCAGGCGATGCCGATCTGCCTGACTTTTTTCAAATTCGAGGTCCGCAAGGTCCGCTGGTGATGCCCGGAAAATACACGGTTTCGATGGCGACGCGCGTTCGCGGCACGGTTACGCCAATGCCGGGAACGCAAAGTTTTAACGTCATCGTCGAAGGCAGAGAAAAAATGACCGAAGCCGAACGCGCCGAACTCATTGCGTTTCAACGTCAGCTTTCCGATCTGCAAAGAGCCGTCGGCGGCGCGAATCAGGTGGCGACGGAAACCAAAACGCGCATCGGATTTTTGAAACGCGCCGCCAATGAAGCTCCGGTAGCCAATCAGCAGTTTATCAATCAGGCAAAACAGTTTGACGACGAAATAAACGACATCATCAACGAACTGCGCGGCGGACGCGAAAATTCCGACATTCCGCCGCCTTCGATAAGTTCGCGCGTCGGTATGATCGCCGACACGGTGCGGCTTTCTTTGACCAAACCGACACAGACGCAGATTGAACAATACAATCTTGCCGCTTCGGAATTCAGACCCGTTTTGGCGCGTTTGCGAAAATTAGTCGAAGTTGATTTACCGGCGTTTGAAAAAACTCTGGAAAATGCGGGCGCACCGCTGACACCGGGACGCTTGCCGCAGTAGAGTTGAAATTCGGAAATACAAAAAAAGCGCAAATCAATCTCAATTTGCGCCTTTTTTGTATTTCGTATAAAGGTGGTTATTTCCCGCTCGTAATTAATTTGGCAATCGTTTGAAGCTGCATATTCGACGTGCCTTCGTAAATCGCGCCGATTTTTGAATCACGCCAGAATTTTTCGACCGGATAATCTTTGACGTAGCCGTAACCGCCGAAAAGTTCGATGGCTTTCGACGAGATTTTTTCCGCTACGCGCGAAGAATAAACTTTCGCCATTGCCGCTTCCTTCAAAAAGGGCTTGCCCGCATCTTTCAAACGCGCGGCGTTGTAAACCAATAAACGCGCCGCTTCCAAATCAATCGCCATTTCCGCCAGTTGAAATTGGACGGCTTGGAAATCGTTGATTTTTTTGCCGAATTGTTCGCGTTCGTTCGTGTAGTTTAACGCCGCTTCAAATGCGCCCTGCGCGATGCCGATCATTTGTGCGCCGATGCCGATTCTGCCTTCGTTCAAAGTTTCGATGGAAACTTTGTAGCCTTTGCCGACTTCGCCGAGGACGTTTTCTTTCGGTACTTTGCAGTTATCTAAAATCAATTCGGTTGTCGAACTGGCGCGAATGCCGAGTTTATCTTCTTTTTTGCCGACGGAAAAACCTTCAAAACTTTTTTCGACAATAAATGCCGTAATTCCTTTGTAACCGGCATCAGCGTCAACGGTGGCGAAAACGATAAAAATCTCCGCTTCGTTACCGTTCGTAATCCACAATTTTTGCCCGTTTATTTCCCAAAAATCGCCTTTGTCAACAGCTTTTGTTTTCAATGCAAAAGCGTCCGAACCGCTTCCGGCTTCGCTCAGAGCATACGCGCCGACTTTGCTGTTTGCCATTTGCGGCAGATATTTTTTCTTCAAATCGTCGTTCGCCCAGCGAATAATCG
>CBDUBY010000496.1:0-1671 GCA_965365505.1 uncultured Pyrinomonadaceae bacterium
GAACCGGTCTACGGAGATGAGTTTGGAGTAGTGAACATCAGCAACACCGGACCGGACCAACCGGATGCGGTCACACGCTGCCCGGGCAACACGACGCCGTTTGCTGCCGGTGCATTTTATTACGGCGAATTGGCGGCAGCACCGGATTCAACAACGATGTATGCGGCGCCGTTTAGTCCGAATTTCCCGGCAGGCGGAATGTTGACGCCGAGCGCACAAAACGTAGGAGATTGCGGCGCGCCGACGGCAAGTCGGCAAATCTTTGCGCTGCCAATTTTGCAAAACAACGACCGGGGATCGAAAATCGTTAATGCCGGTTCGAGTGCGTTCTTAATTCAGCAAAAATCAGGTAGGTGAACATCATCTCCCTGAACGACTAACCCAGTTAAAATAGCTAACGATCGTTAGTTATCAGCGGCGTTGGAGTATAAAGAAAAAGCCGCGAGCGTCAAACCTCGCGGCTTTTTCTTTTGCCTTTTTTTATTGTGTTTTTTCCATTTTTACTTTCAACGAGTCGAGCCTTTTCTGCGCCTCGACCGCTTCGGTAGATTTTGGAAATTTCTTGATAATCTCGCGCCAGCCCGCGCCGTCGTAGTGAAACAATTTCGTGTTTGAATTGAAGACGAAATTGATGCTCATTCGTCGGTAACGGTCTAGCGAAACGTAGTTTAAATAAAAGCTGTGCAGCGGCGCAGCGGTCGCCGCCATCTCGCGGCGGTCGAGGCGGCGGGTCGCCTCGGCGGATAATTTCAAAGAGATTTCTTCTATCAAATCTCCGAGCAATAAAAGAATCGCCGGACGCAGCGGCGAATCGGCGTAAGTTTCAAGAAAAATTTGGGCGCGTTCGATTTGCTCGAAGCCGTCGGAAGACTGCACGAGTTTCGCTAACCGCGCATCGTCGCCGCGCCGCGCTTTGCTGAAAACGGCTTCCGCCTGCACCCAGCCGTAATTCGGCGCGGCGTTGATGCGGTAAAACGTCACGCCGTCCGCCTCGCGCGAGCCGGAAATCGTTACCGTTCTGCCGGTGCGCATTCGCTGAACGGGCATAGCGGCGAAACTCGGCTCGGCGCGTAAAACCGACAATCTTTCATCAACGACGATTGCCGTTGCCGGAGTTTTTGCGGCAGGCAGAGTTTTAGGTTTCAGCGGAATACGCCGACGATTTTGCCCGGATGCATCGGCAACGAAAACGAGTAAAACGAGAAAAACAAACGAGAAAGCAGAGAATCGCATATAGTCCTCCTTTGGGAAATCGGGAAATAGTTTAAAGGTTGCGGCGATTGAATAAATTAAGCGGGTTTAACTTTACCAATTTCGCCGAGCTGGTTTTGCCCTGCACATTGGCGTGATGAAAAATGCCGGATTGCGATTGCCAGAGCGTCAATTATATTGAGCGATTTATAGGGTATTTGCCGGGAAGAAAAATTATTTCAACCGCAAATAAAACCGCGCCGTTTTGTAATTTATGCCCTCAAGATAACGCACATCGCGGATAATAGCAAGAAAAATATCAGTTGCAGCGGAGTGCTATTGCCGTCGAAATTTTTGCGACGGCAGCTTTATTAAACCTATATTTGGAAAGTTAGCTTGAACATTGTTCACGAGCGGGTTTCGGCTAACAGGGAAATTTCGAGTTTGAAAATTTCGGCAATTATAATATCTTAAAAGAAA
>CBDUBY010000497.1:0-1661 GCA_965365505.1 uncultured Pyrinomonadaceae bacterium
TTTGATTGCTGCCGTCGGCGTTCATCGTATAGATTTCCGTGAAACCGTCACGCTGGGTGTGAAAAAGAATCGGCTGCTCGCCGCCGCCGACATTCGGCATTCGGTCGAGCAGTCTGACCTGCGTCGTCGTCATCGCTGCGTCGTAAAGCCTTATGCGGGCGACATTGCCCGCCGTCGCTTCGGTCGGAACAAGCACGTCGTCTTGGAAAAAACGCAAGATATTCGCGCCAGAAATCTGAAACGCGCCGCCGTCGTTTGCCACATTGACGCGAAAACCGCCGTCGCGGTAAGCGCGAACAATGCCGGAAGCCTCGCGGACGATGGCGACCTGAATATAGGTGTTCGGAGAAAAGACCGCGTTTGTCGTGTTCTCAAACTCCAAACGCCCGTCCTGGATATATGCGCCGTTGTCGGTAGTTCCGTTGTCGAAACTCGCCACGCGGCGGAAACCGCTCGTTTCATCAACTCTGAAAAGCATCACGATTGTATAGGCGTTGTTCGGAATCACGCCCGCCGTGTTGACCGCCACGCCGCTGTTGAACGGAAAGCGCAGCGATTGTCTGGCATAGCCGTCAATCGTATCCGAAACAAAAGAATTTGCGCCGCTGCCGTTTAAATTCGTCAGCGCGGGCGCACCGGCGACGGAACTGTTCAGATTGCCCTGAAATTGGTAATCGGCTTTTAAGTTTTGCGCGTTTGCCGATGTTGCCGCAAATACGGCGAACAGGAAAATTACACTTGAACTAAAAAGGAATTTTTTCATTTTTTTTCTCCTAAAATTTTTAACTCTGACGTGAACTGCTTTATTACTAATGTTAATTTTCCGCAAGAAATTACAAAAAATAATTTCGACGAATGAACTCATCAAAATCCCGTTCGTCTGATATACGCGACAAACTCGTCCGAAACCTATACGGGAACAATAATTTTTTTTGAAACTCGATGAGAAACTATCTGTCAAATCTTTTAACCTTGTGATAATTTAAGTTTTCGATATGAATGATGAAATTACGCAGCTATTGATGGAATGGAGCGGCGGCGACGTTTCATCTTTGGACAGATTGATGCCGCTGGTTGAAAGCGAACTGAAACGCATTGCCCGACGGTATATGCCCCGCGAAGCGCAGGGACACACCTTGCAAACCACGGCATTAGTCAACGAGGCGTATATCAAACTAATTGACCAGCGAAATATACAATGGCAAAACCGTTCGCATTTTTTCGCGCTCGCGTCTACGATAATGCGGCGCATACTGCTCAATCACGCGCGGACAATCGCGCGCGGCAAACGCGGCGGCGGTATAACTCGCGTCGAATTGGAAGAAGCCAACCACGCCTTGCCCGAAATGTCCGTTGATTTAATCGCTTTAGACGAAGCGTTGAAACGTCTGGCGGAAGTGGACGCTTTGAAAAGCAAAATCGTCGAACTGCGGTTTTTCGGAGGTTTGACGGTTGAGGAAACTGCCGAAGTTCTGAAAATCGCTCCGGTCACGGTAATGAAACATTGGCGGCTGGCGAAATCCTGGCTGGGACGCGAAATTCGCGGCGCGTCAGAAAAATAAAAATTCAGCTTTGCCCGTCACTCGTCGCCTAATAAAACAAAAATGTTCTCTCATTAAATTCGTCAATCCTGCGAAGGCATCACTTTTATTGTGAACAAA
>CBDUBY010000498.1:0-1654 GCA_965365505.1 uncultured Pyrinomonadaceae bacterium
ACCTGCCCGTGCCGGTTTGAACGCCGTCGCTGACCCCCGGGGACGCAACCTTCAAGCCGGCACAGCTATTTTAAATTTATTTTTGAGGTTTTAAGTTATATGTTAAGAAATTTATTATTTGTTCTAATTTGTTTTTCAGTCGCTGTGAATCTGGCGTGTTCATCGGCGAATACGCCGACGGCTAATGCCAATACGGGAAACGCGGTCAATATTGACCCGGCGAATCTGCCGCCCGGATTTTCGACTAATGCCGTTCAAATCAACGGAAACATTCCCGGAATTCCTAACCCGAACGATCCGAATGCAAACAAAATGCCGACGGGAAATATACCGGGCATTCCCGACCCGAATAAGAAAACACCGCAGCCGAAAAATACGCCGCCGATTCCCGGCATTCCTAGCGAAGCAGAAATTAAGCGTCAGTTGAATACGCCATTGCAAGATGTCAACATCGTGAACAATCCGCCGCCGAATCAGCGTTCAACCGCCAACGATCAACCGGCAAATAAACGAGGCAACACGCGCCAACCATAATTTAAAAGGAAAAAAGCGGAAGTCGGCAGGAAAAGTAATTCTGCCGACTTCCGCTTTTTCTGTTTGCTGATTTAAGCCGCTTCTTCGACTGCCGTTTCCGCGGCAGTTTCAACTTTTATTATTCCGAGCGCGACTTTCACATCATGTTCGATGCGCTCCAACATATCGCGATTTTCCTTGAGCGTGTTCTTTGAATTTTCGCGTCCTTGCCCCAGTCTTTCGCCCGAATACGAAAACCACGCGCCCGATTTTTCGACGACGTTATTATTGACCGCCAAATCAAGCAGATCGCCTTCGCGCGAAATTCCTTCGCCATACATAATGTCAAATTCGGTTTCGCGGAACGGCGGCGCGACTTTATTTTTCACGACCTTAACTCTGGTGCGGTTGCCAACCACTCTGTCGGCTTCCTTGATAGCACCGATGCGCCGAATGTCGAGGCGAACACTGGCGTAAAACTTTAACGCTTTGCCGCCGGTCGTCGTTTCGGGCGAGCCGAACATTACGCCGATCTTGTCGCGCAGTTGGTTGATAAAAATAAAACAGGTATTTGAATTCGAGATAATCGAAGTCATTTTGCGTAACGCCTGCGACATCAAACGCGCCTGAAGTCCCATATGCGAATCGCCCATATCGCCGTCAATTTCCGCTCGCGGCACGAGCGCCGCCACCGAGTCAACGACAATCACGTCAACGCTCGCCGAACGTAAAAGAGTTTCGGCGATATCTAACGCCTGTTCGCCTGAATCCGGCTGCGAAATTAACAAATCATCAATATTCACGCCGAGTTTTTCCGCGTAATCCGGGTCCATCGCGTGTTCCGCGTCAATGTAGGCAGCAATGCCTCCAGCTTTTTGCGCCTGCGCGACGACTTGGAGCGCAAGTGTCGTTTTACCCGAGCTCTCCGGTCCGTAAACTTCGATAATTCTGCCGCGCGGAAAACCGCCGACGCCGACCGCCGTGTCGAGACTCAAACAATTTGTCGAAATTGAGCCGACCTCTTCGTGCGGACGCTCGCCGAGGCGCATTATCGAACCTTTGCCGAATTTCTTTTCAATGTTTGCGAGAGCCGCGTCAATCGCTTTGCCCTTCGTTTCTGTACTCATTTTTACTGCTTCTC
>CBDUBY010000499.1:0-1650 GCA_965365505.1 uncultured Pyrinomonadaceae bacterium
GTAACTCTTACTTCGGTTCCGCGATTTGAAGTCGGATTAAATTCGACCACGCCGGAGTTTGGAATATCCGCGCCTTCGAGCGAACGCCAGCCGATTCTCTCGTTTTCCTGATCGCTGGTCGTTTCCGCGTCCCATTCGACCGAATAACCGAGCGGTGCTTTGGTTTTCCAGTGCGAACGGCTGCCGTCAAGATTTGTAACCGATTCGAGATGATTCATAAATTTCGGCAAATTCTCGAAATTGTGCCAGAAATTATAAAGTTCTTCGGGTGATTTATTGATTGTAACCGATTTTGTAACGTGAACCTTGCCCGAAGCCCAACTGTCCGTGTATGGAGATTTCGGATTTCTCGATTTTTCATTCGTATTAACATCCATCGCGTCATAAACCTGACAATGTCCGGTTGCGCCGCGCAATGCTAAACCGCCGCCCAAAATCGAAAGTATAATTCCCAAATTGTCGCCGCGTTTGAGTCCGTAAGTCAGCAGCGCACCGCCGCCGACTGCCGAAACGATTCTTTCGTTCGTTCCGACATTTGTTTGTGTATTCGTCAAAATTTTCGTTAATGATTTGTCTTGTGTGTTGTTATTCATAATTTTACTCCTTCCCTTGTTTGTTGTTTTTAAGTTAATTGTTCACTCGGTTTGAGTTCGTTGTTTTGATACGCCTTTTCGTCAATCGAAGCGGTCAAAAACGACGGCGAAGCAAACGAAGTGCTGTCTTTTCCGAGCGCGTGCTGTTCGCCGATGCCGCCTGCCGACGGCAAAATTTGATTGATCAAACCGGAAATTTCCGAGACCAATTCGGGCAGCAAAGCGTTCGCCTTTGCCGCAATTTCCGCCTGAATGGAAATAATCGCTTCCGCTTCACCGCTGCGGCACGCTTCAATGATTTGCTCCGCCGCCTCTTCCGCGCCGATTGAAGCCAGCGGAAAAGCGTCCGAGATGCTGAACCAAGCGTATTCTAAAGTATTTTTGCCTTTGAAAACGGCGTTGACGTGGCTTCCGGTTCTCATCAAACCCGGACAAACGGTCGTTACATCAATATTGTCTTTGGCGAGTTCGACGCGCATCGCGCCGGAAAGTCCGACGAGCGCGAATTTGCTGGCGCAGTAAGGCGCGAGATGCGGCACATTCATTTTGCCGCCGATTGAAGAAATGTTGACAATTTTGCCTTCGCCGCGTTTCCGCATTTGCGGAATCACCGCTGTCATTGTGTGATAAGGTCCCCAAAAATGCACATTAATCGCGTCTTCAAAATCTTCCTTTGTTTGAACTTCTAAAGGTCCGACTTGAATCACGCCCGCGTTGTTTATCAAAACGTCAATCTGTCCGTAATGACTACAAACATCTTCGATCATTTGATTAACTTCGTTTTGATTCCGAACATCGCAAACAATGTCCAAAACTTCCGCGCCGCGACTTTCCAAATCCTTGCGCGCTCGTTTTAATTCTTCGCCGGTGCGCGCGCAAATCGCCAATTTTGCATTTTCACGCGCCAAATTTCGTGCCAAAACCAAACCGAGACCGCGCGAACCGCCCGTGATTAAGACGACTTTATCTTCAAAACTGTATTTCGGTTTCGGCTTTCCCCAAACCGTGTAAGCTGTAATCGCACCGACTCCGACGGCAGTTGCGAGCCACCAACCGT
>CBDUBY010000500.1:0-1643 GCA_965365505.1 uncultured Pyrinomonadaceae bacterium
GCACTGCGGAAAGAACCGGCGCGGCGATACAAATCGGTCGAAGCATTTGCCGACGACATCGAGCGGGATTTGAAAAATCTGCCAATCGCGGCGCGTCCGAACACGGTTTCCTATCGGGCTTCGAGATTTTTCCGGCGCAATCGAATCGTGGTTTCGGCGACGGCGTTTGTGATTTTAGCCCTTGTTTCCGGTTTAGCAATCGCGCTCTGGCAGGCGCGTGTCGCGCGCGCCAGAGCGCGACCGCGCCGAGCGGCGTTTTGCCGACGTGCGCCAACTTTCCAATTCTCTGCTTTTTGAAATCACGCCGAAAATCGAACGGCTGCAAGGCTCGACCGAAGCCCGAGAAATTTTAGTCAAACGCGCGCTCGAATATCTCGACAGTTTCGCTGCGGAATCTGCCGCCGACGCTTCTCTGCAAAGCGAACTCGCCTCGGCGTATGAAAAAATCGGTGACGTGCAGGGCAATCCGAACAAACCGAACTTGAATAATTTCACGGGCGCAATCGAAAGTTTTGAAAAGGCGAATGCGATTCGTCAGAGATTGCCCAAAACTGCTGAAAACCAGCGGCTGCTCGCCGAAAATTTCAATCAGTTCGCCGAAGTTTATTTCGTGCAGAAGGAAATCGGACGCTCGCGCGAAAGTTCGGAAAAATCGCTGCAAATATTCGAGCGGTTGACGACGGAAAATCCAGCCGACACAGATTTGAAACTCGCTCTTTTGGAAACGCGGAGCAATTACGCGCAGAATTTTGCCGATAACAATCAATACGCCAAAAGCATTTTGATTTTTCAGCAGGTCGCTGAAAATTTTAATGCGTTCCGAGAAAAAAATCTCGAAACGCAAATTTTAGAAACGCGCAATTCGGCGTTTTTAGCCAACGCGCTGTCTTGGGACAACCGGCAAAGCGAAGCCGAAGCGGAGACGGAAAAATCCGTCGTGCTCGCCGAAGCGATTTACGCCGCGCACCCGAACGACTCGACCGTTCAGCAAACCGCGTGGCGCGTTTATCTGCTGGCAAGCAATACTTACGAAAGCGTCAACGATAAAATTTCCCTTGAATACGCCCGAAAAAGTCTCGCCGTTGCCGAGAAAGCCGTCGCCGACGATGCCGGCGACGTGCAGGCGAAAAGCTACCTGGCAACGAGTTTTTCGCGCATCGGCTCGGCACTGGCGATTCTGAAAAAAAGCTCCGAAGCATTGGCGAATCTGGAACGCGCGGGAAAAATCCTGCTTGATTTAACCGCCGCCGAACCAAAAAATCTAGGCTATAAACGCAGTCTCGGCGTGTTATACGTCCGCGTCGCCGACGCGAAAAAAGCACAGTCGGAGTGGCGCGCCGCGCTCGACGATTATCAAAAATCCGCCGACGTTTTCGAGCGTCTCGCGCAGGCGAATCCGCAAAATACAAACGCCCTGCGTGATAGGGCGCAGTCGCTGAAAAACGTCGCCGAGATGAATCTCAAACTCGCTCAGCCGGCGGAAGCCGAACGAAACTACCGAACGACGCTCGACATTCTGACTCGTCTGAAATCGCAAAACGCCTTCAGCGGCTACGACAAAAAAATGCTGCAAGACGCACAGGCGGCTTTGCAAAAGTTTTAGGTATTTATTTAACGTGAGTTCGGGATAAGAATCGAGCAAA
>CBDUBY010000501.1:0-1639 GCA_965365505.1 uncultured Pyrinomonadaceae bacterium
GGCGCGTCGCCGCCGCTCGTCAAAATTGCAATGCGTTTCATAATTTATCCGATTCGAGTTTTGAATTGACGATCCGCAATTAACCGACAATCCACAGAGCTATTAAAGGAACGATGTTGAGCAGCAGAACGCCGATTTTATAAATCGTCATTCCGACGTAGTTCAGCGCATCGAACTGCTCGACCGACAGGCGAAACCATCTTCCGTGCAGCCGATAAATAAAATCGTGCGCCGCGACGAAAACCAAAAACCAAACGAGCAATATTCCGTAGTTAATAATCGAACACCAGAAAAGCCAATTTCTTATCGTTTCAATGCTCATTAAATTTTCTCCGCATTTTTTCAAAACCGAAAGCTTTCGGGCGTTTTTCTAACCGTGCTTCGCCTGCCAAAAGCGGTCATGCGCTTCTTTAACCCAGCTCCACATTCGCCCTTTCTTCAGGTTATACAGCGTGTCGTCCCAAATTCCGTAATGCAGATAAATCGAGTCCGCGCCGCCCGCGTCAATGATGGCGGCGATTTCGTGATAATACTCCGCAGACGGTTTTTCGCCTTTGATTTCCGCCGCGATATTCGCTGCCGCGACGGTTGCCTGTCGCACCGCCATATGCGCGAACTTCGGACCGGAAAACGCCACCGTGTCGCCGACGGCGTAGGTTTTTTCCTGCCCGTGAACGCGCATCGCGCCGTCAACTTTGATGAAATCCTCGTCGTTCGACGCGCCCAAACTACGAAGCGCGGCGTTCCCGCGAAACGGCGGCACGAGCATCAGCAAATCGCATTTTATCCGGTGTTTTTTCGCCGAGATAATTTCGAAGAATGTAATTTCACGAATTGGAACGTCATACAGAACATTGATGCCGTGCCGCCGAAAAGCCGCTTCCAATTCCTTGTGCAGATTCGCGCCGCCGAACGCGGCTTCGACCGATTCCGGGAAAATCACTTTGATTTTAATTTTGCCGCTCCGTATTTCGGTTTCAAACTTTCGCGCCAGAGCAAATGCCGTTTCGCAAACCGGCACGGGAAGTCGCCCGTCGGGACACATTCCGACAATAATAGTTCCGGCGTGGAAATTTCGCACCAATTCGCCGAATTTAAGTGCCGCGCCCGTGCCGAGCAGATGCTGCGCGCGTTCAAAAAAGCCCGGCACTTTCTCAGTTGCCAGGCGGCGACCAAGCGCGACAACCAAATAATCGTAAGCGATTTCGCCGTCAAAATCGTCGCCCGTAATTTCCGCCGTCCGTCTTTCGGGGTTTAACCTAATCATCTCGCCCTGCACGAAACGAACGCCCAAATCGCCCAATTTGTCTCGCAGGTCAAACTGAATGTCTTCAGGTTCACACTCGCCGAAGGCAAGCTGGACGAGAGCCGGGTAAAACGTAAATTTTCGATTCGGCGCGACGAGCGTGATTTGATGCTCGGACTCAAGTGATGCGGCAAGTCGTTCAGCCGTAACAATTCCGCCAAATCCGCCGCCTAAAATTAAAATATTTGCCATTTTGTTTTTTCCTTTCGACTAAGATTTCGTATTTGCGTTTCGTTTTATCTAACGATTTTCTTTGCTGGCGACCGAAAGTTTATTCCGCAATTATCCGTCGCGCACTGTCTCCCAGAGCTGATTATGAGAATTCTTCATCCG
>CBDUBY010000502.1:0-1638 GCA_965365505.1 uncultured Pyrinomonadaceae bacterium
CCGCTATCGCTCGCCTGTTTGAAAAATCCGAGCAGTTTGAAATCTCCAATCGCCCGCAGAAAAAATAGCGCGGCAATGCCGAAAGTCGCCAGACGAAAAATCCATCGCGGAATCAATTCACCCAAAAAACCGATTTGTCCCAGAACGGTCAGCATCGCCGCAAACAGCGCGACGGCGACCAGCACCGTTCCAAACGGCGACGGATTAAATGTCCGCTCGCCGCCAATTGTCGGGACGGCAGACGCGCCTCCGAAACTTCCGCCTGCCGCCCAGTAAATGTGAAACAAACTCAAAATCGCAAAAATCGCGGCGAGTATAAATCCCAATGCGTTCTTCATCTTTTCTTCTCCCAATACTCTGATTTTTTTAACCTACAGCAAGCCCTTCTGTTTTTTCTCGATGACCTTATCGTTTTCAAAATGCAGGTCAATGTATTTGCTGAAATCCGGCACTGTCCATTTGAAAATCGTCGTTTCGCGGTTGTTGATTTTCATCGTCGAAGTCTGCATTCCTTCATCGCCGAAAATTTCCACGACTTCCCGGCGAGTCATTCCGATTTTAACGCGGTCGAAATTTTCCTTGGTCACGGCTTTCGACGCTTCATCGCTGCCGCGCGCCGGACGAATGTATTCCGGTTCTTCGGCGAACGGTCGCTCAATCGGTTCGAGGCGACTCGATTTGATGGCGGGCGTTTTCATCGTAGCGACATCCGCCGCGTTGCCGTTCGCGTCGGAGTTGCTTCGCGCCGACGAAACGTTTCTGTTTTCAGGCGAAGCGCAGCCGACAAAAGCGGCAGCGATGAGCATTAAAAATAAAGCGGGAAAATATCCGGGTCGAATAATTTTTCTGGTTTCTTTCATCATATATCCTTTGTCAATTTCAATCGAAATTTCTGTCGTTTTTGGTCAGAGTTCAAATCGCAAGTTTGAACTCTGACCCGGCTTGTTTCGGTTTTTTCGTTTGATTTTTACTGCACAGCGGGCAATAGGGCGATGATTGCCGCCAACAAAATTATCATTACTGTAATCATTTTCTTTTCCTCCTTTGGGTAAATTTTCAACGGCGGCGCGTCATTTTAAGGCGCGTCAATTTGCAAAATCGGTTGATTCGCCGTGGCGACAAAAATTATTTCGGTTAAATCTTCGGTGACGGAAACGATTTGCGTCGGCGCGGCGAATGTGAATCGTTTCGCGCTGACGCTGATGATTACCGTTTGACCGGCTTCGATTTCGCGGAAGACAAACGCGCCGAATTTTCCGGTCAGAACCGTGCGCGATGCGCCGCTCGCATCGGTCAATGTCACGAGCGAGTTTTTGATTCCGCGATTGTCATTCGTGGTGACTCGTCCGCCGATTGAAACCATCGCGGCGGTCGGCGCAAACGATTGTGCCGTCCAGAAACCGTTTTGCGTATTAAATGTCGGACTCGTTGAACGAGTTCCGGCAGCGGCTTGCCCGATTGTTCCGGCGAGTGCGAAATTTCCGCCCGCCGAATTTGAATTGCCGCCCGACGCGATGACTGTCTGTTCGAGCGTGAAATTTCCGCCGCTCGCCGTCTGCGCGTTGACGGCGACGTTTAAGAAGAATAAAAATGCCGGTAAAATTATTAAGCCGTATAAATTTTTCATTTCAATTTCTC
>CBDUBY010000503.1:0-1627 GCA_965365505.1 uncultured Pyrinomonadaceae bacterium
GCGGCGATAACGCCGACCGCTTCGCCGATTTCCACCGTGTTGCCGGTTGCAAGGTTGCGACCGTAGCATTTAACGCAGATGCCGCGACGAGTTTCGCACGTCAAAGGCGAGCGCATTCGGACGCTTTGCAGCCCTGAAAGTTGAACTTGCGCCGCTAATTCTTCATCAATTTCCTGATTGGCTTCAACAATCGTCGTGCCGTCAACCGGGTCAATGATGTCATCGAGCGAAGTGCAACCAACGATGCGGTCACGCAGACTTTCGACTTCTTCACCATTGCGGATAATCGCTTCCGCCCAAGTTCCGCGCAGCGTTCCGCAATCCTCTTCGGAAACAATCACGTCTTGCGCTACGTCAACGAGGCGGCGTGTCAGATAACCTGAGTCAGCCGTTTTCAAAGCCGTGTCCGCAAGTCCTTTTCGCGCGCCGTGCGTCGAAATAAAGTATTGCAGCACGTTCAAGCCTTCGCGGAAGTTAGCGACAATCGGCGTTTCTATAATCTCGCCCGACGGTTTCGCCATCAAACCGCGCATACCGGCAAGTTGCCTGATTTGCGCTTCCGAACCTCGCGCTCCCGAATCAGCCATCACGAGAATCGGGTTGAGTTCCTTGCGGTCTTTCTCGCGCTGATTCATCGCTTTGAACATTTCCTTCGCCACGCGGTCGGTTACGTCCGACCAAATCGCCGTCACTTTGTTGACGCGTTCCATATTGGTCATCGTCGCGTCTTCATATTGACGCTGCAATTTGTCAACTTCTTTTCTGGCTTCTTCGATAATGCCTTTTTTGCTTGCCGGCGTTACCATATCATCAATGCCAATTGACACGCCCGAACGAGTCGCATACGTGAAACCCATCGTTTTCAAATCGTCGAGCATCACGACCGTTTGGTCGTGTCCGAGTTTCAAATGGCAAAAGCTGACCAGCGACTGCAAGCCTTTTTTCTTGAGCGTTCCGTTGACGAACGGCAAGCCGTCCCTAGTCAGCCGCTCGTTCAAAATAACGCGCCCGACGGTCGTGTCAATCAAAGTATTATTCACGGGACGCGGCGTGGCTCGCATCACGTCCTGCGTATTATGCTCTTTGGTCAAATCAATCAAATCGCCGTTCCAACGCAGCTTGATTTTCGTCTGCGTGGCGACGGCTTTCGCGTCGAGCGCGAGCAGCACGTCGTCAACCGAATTAAACGATTTGCCTTCGCCGACCAACTCTTCACGGTCGAGCGTCAGGTAATAGCAACCGAGAACGATGTCCTGCGACGGAACGGTAATCGGCTGACCCGACGCGGGCGACAAAAGATTATTCGAAGCGAGCATCAAAACCGTCGCTTCGATTTGCGCTTCGGCAGACAGCGGAATGTGAACCGCCATCTGGTCGCCGTCAAAGTCGGCGTTAAAAGCCGTGCAGACGAGCGGGTGAATTTTAATTGCCTTGCCTTCGACCAGAACCGGCTCGAATGCCTGAATTCCGAGTCTGTGCAAAGTCGGAGCGCGGTTCAATAAAACCGGATGTTCACGAATTACTTCTTCCAAAATGTCCCAGACAATTGGCTCTTGCCGCTCGACCATTTCACGCGCCTGCTTAATCGTCGCGGCGTGCGCGTCGCGTTCGAGTTTGTTGTAGATGA
>CBDUBY010000504.1:0-1627 GCA_965365505.1 uncultured Pyrinomonadaceae bacterium
CTTTCGTCAACCGGCAAATCTAAATTTACCGGAAAAGCCAGCGCGTTTTCCGGCGGCAGCACAACGTCTTTGAATTTACGACCGTTGATGAAAACTTCCGCCGTACGATTTTCATTAGCATTATTTCCACCATCGCCAATCGCCGCGAGAAATGCGTCGAGAACATTGATGGTCGTCTGTGTCGAATACCAAACGCCGTAGCGGTCTTTGTTTTTCAATAGAAACTGCGTGCCTTTAGAAATCAGGCTCGCACGTTGTTCGCTATTCACTATTCGCTGTTCACTGTCTTTCAAAGACTTCTTCTCATCTAAAATTTTCCCATCAATTCTTATGAGCAGTTGCACGACGAGCGCGGTCGTTTCGATTCTGCCAGCCGTTCCCCAACCGTAAAACGGCGTGTTAGTTTCCAAATTCCAATACGCGCCCGCCGTTTCCTGAATCGCCATTGATTCGAGTTTTTGGGCAATCGCTTTCGCGTCCGTTAAGTTTCCCGCGTCGAGAGAAGCCAGACCGAACAGCGCGAGCGCGTAAGGTTCGTCAATTTCCTCGTTCCCAGTTTTCAAAAATTCCAAGCCGCGCTGCAACGCCGCGTTTGCTTCCTTGTCCTTTTCATCAATTTTAATCATCGCCAAAGTTCTGGTTGAGTAACTCGTCATCAATTTCGTGCGCTGCTTGTCTTCGACTTTTTCCCAACCGTATTGCCGTGTCCAACTGCCGTCGGTGCGCTGCTGTTTTATCAACCAGGTTCGCGCGCGTTTTATTACGTCTTCGTCAACCGCAATAAATTTTTCCGCGTCAACCAAAAACCGAATCGCGTAAGCCGTCAGCGCGACATCGGGCGCGTCTTTCGCCCACACGGAAAATCCGCCGTCCGACTGCTGATAACCCAAAAGTCTTTCGTAACCTTTCTGTAAAAATTCGGCGGCTTGAGCGCGAAGTTTTACGTCCTGTGGCGCGAACTTCAAAATCATCAAATTCGGATACGTCGAAGAAATCGTCTGCTCGCCGCAGCCGTAGGGTCGTTTCAAAAGACCTTCGATTGATTCGGCGACGTGCGCCAGCAAATTCGGATAAATTTTCAATTCCGCTTGCTGTGTCTGCGGCAAAGCGTTCGCCGGAAAATTCACGTCAAACGAAACCGACTCGCGGAAAATTTCCGATTTCGTCTGCACGATTTCCTTGCCGTTCGGAAGCACGGTGACGGGCTTTTCAATCGCGTCCGAATCCTTATCGGCAATCGCCGAAACTTTCTGTTTGCCGTCTTTGATAACGGCGTTCGCTTTGAATCCGAAAACCGCGTTTTGCGAATCGTTCGGCGCGACTTCGACTTGCTGATTCGGTTGATTCATAAAATCAAACCAATCCGCTTTCGCCATTTCAACCGCGACTTTCTGTTTCGTGTCGGTGTAATTTCTGACTTGCACGGGCAAACTGATTTCGTCGCCGACGGTTAAAAACTTCGGCGGTTCCAAATCTACAAAGAACGGCTGAAACGCTTTGATTTCCTGTTGGGCGATACCGACATTTCCCTGTTCGTTCGACGCAATCGCGTAAAGTTTCCAAGTCGTAATGTTATCGCCGAGTTTGAATTTCAATTCGGCTTTGCCGTTTTTATCGGTGATGAGTT
>CBDUBY010000505.1:0-1620 GCA_965365505.1 uncultured Pyrinomonadaceae bacterium
TCGAAACTTCTTCGCCGGTTATCGCCGTTTCATTCGTCATCGGCGCGATATTCAGCGCGACTGCCGGATATTTCGGGATGAACATTGCAACCAAAGCGAATGTCAGAACGACGCAAGCCGCCAGAACCAGTTTGAAGGACGCGCTGAGAGTCGCTTTTACCGGCGGAACGGTAATGGGACTCGGCGTTGCGAGTTTGGCGGTTTTAGGTCTCAGCACGTTATTTATCATCTTTTATCAAATCTATGTGGTGAGCGCGGGCGGTCCGGTCAACGGCATTGCCGCCGTCAACGGTATTCCGATGGAAAAAGCGATTGAGGTGCTTGCCGGATTTTCTCTCGGCGCGGAATCAATCGCTCTTTTTGCCAGAGTCGGCGGCGGTATTTATACCAAAGCGGCTGATGTCGGCGCAGATTTGGTCGGAAAAGTCGAAGCGGGAATTCCCGAAGACGACGTGCGAAACCCGGCGACGATTGCCGATAACGTCGGCGATAACGTCGGCGACGTTGCCGGAATGGGCGCGGATTTGTTCGGCTCTTACGTGGCGACGATTCTGGCAACGATGGTTTTGGGACGCGAGATTGTCGTCAGCGACAACTTTAATGGTCTTTCTCCGATGCTGCTTCCGATGGTTATCGCCGGAGTCGGAATTATATTTTCCGTCATCAGTTTTACGCTCGTCAGAATTTCCGATGATAAAGGCAACGTTCAAAGAGCTTTGAATATCGGCAACTACACTTCGATTATTCTGACGACCGTTGCTTGTTTCTTTATTGTAATGTGGATGCTTCCAGCAGATATGAACCTTAGAGGTTATACCTTCACAAAAATGGGAGTTTTTTGGGCAATCTTGGTCGGCTCAATTGTCGGTGCGCTGATGAGTATTGTGACCGAATACTACACTTCTATGGGTTCACGTCCGGTTAAATCAATCGTGCAGCAATCCGATACAGGCGCGGCGACAAACATCATCGGCGGACTTGCCGTTGGTATGGAATCTACTTTAGTTCCGACGCTTATTCTGGCATCCGGTATTTATTTATCTTATTATTTTGCCGGTTTATACGGCGTTGCTATTGCCGCCGCCGGAATGATGGCGACGACCGCGATGCAGTTGGCGATTGATGCTTTCGGACCGATTGCCGATAACGCGGGCGGCATCGCCGAGATGAGCGGTCTGCCGAAGGAAGTTCGCGCCAGAACGGATATTTTGGATGCCGTCGGGAATACAACGGCGGCAACGGGTAAAGGTTTTGCCATCGCTTCGGCGGCTTTGACGGCTCTCGCGTTGTTTGCCGCTTTTGTCGGTCTTGCCGGTATCAGCTCGATTGATATTTACAAAGCCGATGTTCTCGCCGGTTTATTCGTCGGCGGAATGATTCCTTTTATTTTTTCTTCGCTCTGCATTGCGGCAGTCGGTCGCGCGGCAATGGCGATGGTGCAGGAAGTCAGACGGCAGTTTAGAGAAATTCCGGGAATTATGGAGTATAAAGGGAAACCCGAATATGAAAAGTGCGTCGCTATTTCGACAAAAGCATCTTTGAGAGAAATGATGCTTCCGGGCGCGATTGCTTTAACTACTCCAGTTCTCGTCGGATTCGTTTTCGGACCGGAAGTTCTCG
>CBDUBY010000506.1:0-1618 GCA_965365505.1 uncultured Pyrinomonadaceae bacterium
GACACGCTCTTATTTCTCCAAGTTGCTATACTCAAAAGTATGGCAGATGAAGAACCGAAGAAAAAACGCTTCAGCTTTTCAAAGGCGTGGTTTGAAGCGAAGGATTTAATTTATGCGTATCGCTGGCGGCTCGCGCTCGGCGGCGTTTTGATGATTATCAGCCGTTTGGCAGGACTCGTTTTGCCCGCGTCGTCGAAATATCTGGTTGACGAAATTATCGTTAAACAGCAATTTGAAATGCTGAAATGGATTGCTTTAGCGATTGGCATTTCGACGCTCGTGCAGGGCGTGACGAGTTTCACGCTGTCGCAGGTTTTGGGCGTGGCGGCGCAGCGGGCGATTACGGAAATGCGAAAGCGTGTGCAGGCGCACATCGAACGATTGCCGATTTCGTATTTCGATTCGACCCAGAGCGGGCAACTTATTTCGCGGATTATGAACGACGCGGACGGCATCCGCAATTTGGTCGGAACGGGTTTGGTTCAATTAGCGGGCAGCATTTTGACGGCGTTGATTTCCGTCTGTGTTTTATTTTATTTGAATTGGCGGCTGACTTTGATAACGATTGTCGTGCTGGCGATTTTCGGCGGGATTCTCGCTTACGCATTCAAAAAATTGCGCCCGATTTTCCGCGAGCGCAATCAAATTAACGCCGAAGTTACGGGGCGACTTACCGAATCGCTCGGCGGCATTCGCATCGTCAAAGCCTATACTGCTGAACGACGCGAAGAGCTTTCGTTTGCTCGCGGCGCGCATCGTCTTTTCCGCAACATCGCCAAATCTTTGACGGGCGTTTCCGCCGTCACCGCGTTTTCGTCGCTCGTTATCGGCGCAATCAGCGTCGTGATGATTGTCGTCGGCGGCAATTCCGTGATGGCTGGTTCGATGACGCTCGGCGATTTGTTTATGTATATTTTCTTTACCAGTTTGATGGCGTTTCCGATTATCGAATTGACCTCAATCGGGACGCAAATCACCGACGCTTTCGCCGGATTGGACAGAATCCGCGAGGTGATGGACAAGACGACCGAAGACGAAATGGACGCGACGAAAAAACCTCTACCCGACATTCGCGGCGCGATTCGTTTCGACAATGTTTTCTTTGAATACGAAGCGGAAACGCCGGTCGTGCAGGGCATTTCATTCGACGCGCCCGCCGGAACGACAACCGCTTTGGTCGGCTCCAGCGGTTCGGGAAAATCTACGATCTTGAGTTTGGTATTAAATTTTATCCAACCGAATCAAGGAACGGTTTCGGTTGACGGCGAAGATTTGCAGCGGATAAAGCTGCGCGATTACCGCCGACATTTGGGCGTGGTTTTGCAGGACAACTTTCTGTTCGACGGCACGATTTTAGACAACATTCGGTTCTCGAATCCGCACGCGACGTTTGAAGAAATCAAGGAAGTTTGCCGGATAGCTTACTGCGACGAATTCATCGAGCGGTTTGAAAATAAATATGAAACCATCGTCGGCGAGCGCGGCGTGAAACTTTCCGGCGGTCAACGTCAGCGCATCGCGATTGCGCGGGCGCTGCTCGCCGACCCGAAGATTTTGATTTTAGACGAAGCGACATCAAGCCTTGATTCGGAAAGCGAAGCGTTGATTCAGGAAGGCT
>CBDUBY010000507.1:0-1618 GCA_965365505.1 uncultured Pyrinomonadaceae bacterium
AAAATAATTGCCGATTTATTTATTGTTTCAATCAGTAATTTATGGAAAATATAAAAATATTCATCGCCGACGATGTGAACGATGAAAAACTCGCGCCGCTTCGAGATGCCGGATTTACGGTTGAAAAAGAAACAAAACTCGACTTCGACGCGCTGGCTGAAAAAATGAAAGATGCCGACGGCGTAATTGTCAGAAGCGCGACGAAAATTACCTCCGATTTGATGGATAAATCGAAAAAACTGCGCGTCATCGGACGCGCCGGTGTCGGCGTTGACAATATTGATGTTAAAGCAGCGACACAGCGCGGAATTGTCGTGATGAACGCGCCGGACGGCAACACGATTACAACCGCCGAACACACGATTGCGCTGCTCGTTTCGATGGCGCGAAATGTGCCGCAGGCGCACGCCAAACTGCAATCCGGCGTTTGGGATAAAAAAAGTTTTGTCGGCGTAGAATTAAACGGGAAAACTTTAGGTGTCATCGGTTTAGGCAGAATCGGCAGGCACGTCGCAAACATTGCCAAAGGTTTCGGAATGAAAATTTTGGCGTTCGATCCGTTTGTTTCAAATGAACAGGCGAAGGATTTGGGCATCGAAGTCGGAACATTGGACGAAGTTTTGCAAAAAGCCGATTTTCTGACGATTCACACGCCGGTTACAAGTGAGACGCGCAATATTATCGGGCGCGAAGCGTTTGCAAAAATGAAAAAAGGTGTACGAATCGTCAATTGCGCCCGCGGCGGACTTGTTGACGAAACAGCGTTGCTCGAAGCGATTGAAAACGGCATGGTCGCGGCGGCGGCGATGGATGTTTTTGCTAATGAACCTTTAGACGAAAATTCGCCGTTACTCAAAAACGATAAAATTATTACGACTCCGCATCTCGGCGCGTCAACCACCGAAGCGCAGGAGGGCGTGGCGTTGACGGTTGCCGAACAAATGCGCGATTTTTTGCTTTCCGGCGAATTGCGAAATGCCGTCAACGCGCCTTCGCTTGCCGCGAGCGAACTCGAAGCGTTTCAGCCGTTTATCAATTTGGCGGAAAAACTCGGGCGTTTTCAGGCGCAAATTATGAATGAAAATCCGATTGTGGAAGTCAAATTGGAATTTGCGGGCGAACTCGCCGAAAAAGATGCCGCGCCGGTAACACGCGCTTTTTTAGCCGGACTTCTCAGAGATGTTTCGGCGCGTGTCAATGTTGTCAACGCTCTGCACATCGCTGAAGAACGCGGCATAAATATCACGACGAGTTACACGCAGACACGCAAAAACCTCAATTATGATATTCGCACAAAAGTTTCAACGAAAGATGCCGAACAAACTGCTTCCGGTTTAATTTTTGCTAACGGCGAAGGTCGCATTACCGAAATCGGAAATTTCAGTATTGAAGCAATTCCGAACGGATTTATGCTCATCACAAAAAACAGAGACGTTCCGGGCGTAATCGGCAAAATCGGTACGCTTTTGGGCGAAGCAAACGTCAATATCAGCCGTTTTTATCTCGGACGCGAAGCCAAAGGCGGCGAAGCCATCGCCGTCATTGAAATAGATTCTGCCTTGAATGAGAGCGTTTTGTCCGATCTGCGAAATCTCGAAGCGGTCAATGTCGCGCGGCA
>CBDUBY010000508.1:0-1609 GCA_965365505.1 uncultured Pyrinomonadaceae bacterium
AAACTTAGTTTGCAACTCTGCGGCAAAGGGCGCATCATAGCAGGCGTTAATCCTTCTCTTGCGTCTTGATTGACGCGCTCGTCAAAAACGGTTTTTGGATAGTTCGAGAGCAGGTTCGTTATTAGTTACAGAAGTCGCTCTTGAAATTTCAGCGAGCATCCGAAACCAGATTCATTCCGAAAGGCATTTAATCGTTCCCGACAGAGACCAATCCGCTTCGACGCTTCTTTTGAAATTCTCTGTAAAAAAACAGGGAAAAGGTAAATTATTATTATGTCAATGAAACTTTATGTCGGAAATCTTTCCTTCAACACATCAACCCAGGATTTAGAAGAAATGTTCGGCGCGCACGGCACGGTCGAGTCAACGAACATTATCGAAGACCGCGAAACGGGTCGCTCGCGCGGCTTCGGTTTTATCGAAATGTCGAGCAAAGAAGAAGGCGAAACGGCGATTGCCACGCTCAACGGTAAAGACGTTGACGGTCGCGCTTTGACCGTCAACGAAGCCAAACCGCGTGAAGACAATCGCGGCGGCGGCGGCGGCGGACGCGGCGGTTACGGCGGCGGCGGAAATCGCGGCGGCGGCGGTTCGCGCTGGTAATTTTTCCGGCGATTTTTAATCGTTAAAACAAAAGCCCGCGGCATTTGCTGCGGGCTTTTGTTTTTGTTTCAAACATTCGCCGCCAGTTTATTTACTAATCGCGGCAGTTCGATTTATTATCAAACAATAAATTTATGAAATACTGCCCGAACTGCCAGACGACATACACCGACGACAATCTGCAATTTTGTTTACAGGACGGAACGCCGCTCGCTGAATTTCCGGGTCAGAACAGCGCGGCGACCAATTACGACACCGAAGCGGAAACGGTTATTTCGAGCAACAAAGGAATTGAATCTCTGCCCAGACAGGTCGAGCCGATTCGGTTCGAGCCGCCGAGTTCTTATCAAACCAATCAGGCGAATTGGCAGCCGACTTTGCCCGTGAACGCCGAGCCGCCGAAAAAATCGAACACGGCGATGATAATCGCGCTGTCGGTTTTGGGAACGCTTTTGATTTTGGGAATTGGCGGCGCGGGCGCGTGGCTTTATTTCAAAAACAAGCCGACCGAAATCGCCGTCAACATCAACGCCGCGCCTGCGAATCGTTCGACAAATGCGAACCAGGCGAATCAAAATTCTAATCTTGCCGCGTCGCCGTCGCCCACGCCTTCGCCGACCGCGCAGCCGACGCTGCGACCCGAAGACGCGAAAGAGATTACGAAAGATGTGAAAAAGGTGATTGACGATTGGAAAGACGCGACCGAAGACGGCGACCTCGACGCGCACATCAGTCAATATGCCGATACGGTTGATTATTACAAAGCCGGGCGCGTGAGCGCGGCGCGAGTGCGCGACGACCGCAGCCGCGCCTTTGCCGCCTACGATTCGCTGAACGTCAATATTGATAATGTCAAAGTCACGCCCGACGTTTCGGGCGACAAGGCGACGGTCGTTTTAGACAAAGAATGGAATTTTGAAGGCGAAGATAAATACTCGTCCGGCAAAGTTCAGCAGCAGTTGACGTTCAGCAGAATCAACGGCAGATGGCGCATTACGGGCGAGAA
>CBDUBY010000509.1:0-1607 GCA_965365505.1 uncultured Pyrinomonadaceae bacterium
GCGTTCATTAAAATGTGCTGCATCTCGAATGAATTCGGTAGACCGATAAGACTCGCCGGACTTAAACCGAACGCGCCACCTTCCGTATTCGCGGCAAGCGTAATGCGGTCGCCCTGCGCGTAAGCATAGACCAGCGTCGGCGGCGCATTCGCGTCAATCGAGCCGAGCGATTGACGCTGTTCCTCCGTCAATCCTTCACCACCAGCATTCTTCAATTTTTCCGCGAGCGGCTGCATCAGCGGCGCGAGGTCGTGATAAAGAATCGCGGAGAAATTCGTGTTGCCGTCAACAGGAAGCGCACTCATAAACCTTGACGAACGAACGAGCGTTTGCCCCGCGTCGCGGTTTCTGATTGACTGTTCGAGCAAAGCGCGGCTCGGAGCGGCGACAAGATAACCATTCGCGTAAGTGTAATGCACTTCGAGTCCGGCGTCAGTGGATTTTATCGCATAGAAAGTGCGGTCGCCCGCCGTCGTGTTCTCCAGGCTCAGTTTGCCTTTGCCGTGCAGCATCGAAAATTGATTCAGCTTTTCGACTGCGCGCGCGAATGTTTCCTGCAATTTAGTCTGGTTATAAACTTCCAAAACTATTTTCCACGAAGGTGTCGGCAAAAGCGGTCCGTCAATGGCAAAGGCGAACTCTCCGCCGAGCGGCGCGGCGAAATCATTTCGAATATCGAAGCCCTGCGACTTTTCGATGTCCTGCATTCGGCGTCGCAAATCCGGTTCGACCGTTTCTAAAAATCCGAGCAAATCGTCAACCAGCAGTTCGGGCTTTTTGACGACAAATGCGGTGACGACGTTAGCGTTGGGCGAGATAAAATCCAGCGTGCCCATTGAGCCCGGCGCGGCAAGCCACGTCGCGATGCCGCGATTCGATTCGCTGAATGTCAGAGCGGCGCGGCTCAAGGTTTTGTTGTTCACTTCCTTTTGTTCCACGACGAAGTGGCGTAAATTCGTGATGCCGAGCTGTTTGAATCCTTCGAGCTGACGAGCGTCTTCCGGCTTATTATCTTTACTGACTGTCTGCGCGATAATCTTTTCGAGGTCGGCGGCAACGACTAATCCCGCGCCGTCTTTGTAAACGTCGTTGATGCGCTGATAGAACGGCGAATTCTTGAAGCGATTCGTGTCCGGCGCATTCAAGGTCGTCGCCAGCCCGCGCAGACGTTCGAGCTGCGGTGATGCCGCGAAAATGTCGTTATGAATCCAGACGAACACTTCAGATTTTGTCGCGGCGTTTTTTGCCGTTGCATCTTTCGTTTTCTCAACGGTGTTGACAATTGCCGGTGTCGAAGCATTCGTAACTGTCACCGTCATCGGGTCGTCAATGATGCGGACATTGGGCGCGCTTCCCAATTCTTTCGCAAAGCGCGAGAGTTGTCCGTCGAGATATGTGCGGAAACTTGCACTGTTTTTTACTTCGCCCAGAACGAGTATGCCGTTCGGTTCACCTTTCGCGTCCAACTCGCCGCTGACGACAATTTCTTCGCCGAGTTGTGAGCCGAATTCACGAACTCGCGCAATCGTCTGCTCATTCAAGCCCAAGCCGTCGCCCTTTTTACCTTTCCACCATTCGGCGAGCGCCGGATTCTGGCTGATACGCTC
>CBDUBY010000510.1:0-1599 GCA_965365505.1 uncultured Pyrinomonadaceae bacterium
GTTGAAAAGGAAGGCGGCACAGTCGTCAAAACCGAAGCGATGGGTCGGCGCAAACTCGCGTATCCGATTCAGAAGAAAACCGAAGGTCATTATACTTTGTTTGAAATCGAAGGTTCGGGACAGGAAATCGCCGAACTCGAACGCCGATTTCGCGTCAATGACGTGGTGATGCGTTTTATCACCGTGCGGGTTGACGAAGAGCGCAAAACGGCAGCCAAATTGACCGCCAAGCGCGAAGACCGGCAAGGTCGCCGCCGAAACGCTTCTTCGAATTTCGGTGAAACTCAAACAGAACAAGCCCAGGACAATCAATAGGAGGAAAAATGGCAGAAAATAAAGACAAAAACGATGATGTAATTGCAGATTTAAACAATATTGATTTGGGCAATGTCAGCGAACTGAAAAATGAACGAATGCCGCGCCGGTTTCAACGCCGTCGCCAAAGTCAATTCGTCCCTGATTATATTGATTGGAAGGACGTTGATTTTTTGAAACGCTTTATTCCCGAACGCGGTAAAATTATGCCCAGACGTATTTCGCAAGTATCCGCCAAAGACCAGCGCCGACTGGCAAAAGCGATTAAACGCGCTCGCTCGATGGCTTTGATTCCGTTCGTCACCGACTAATAAAAGGAGATTTAAAATTATGGCAACGACAAAAATTTTATTACGCGAAGACATCGAAAATTTGGGCGGACGCGGCGAAGTGGTGAAAGTCAAAGCCGGTTATGCCAGAAACTTCCTGCTTCCGAAAGGCATTGCGACTTTAGCGACAAAAGGCAACGTCAAACAAATCGAGAAAGAACGCGAAACGCTGCTCAAAAAAGCGGCGACCGAAAAATCAACCGCAGAGGCGCAAGCCGAACAAATGCGCAGTATTTCACTTGCTTTTGAACGCAAAGCGGGCGAAGGTGGAACGTTGTTCGGTTCGGTGACTTCGATGGACATCGCCGAAGCACTGCAAGCGAAAGGCTACGAAATTGACCGCCGCAAAATCGTTTTGAAAGATACGATTAAAGAAACCGGCGATTATACGGTCAACGTCAAACTGCACCGCGAAGTGATATTAGAGATTCCTGTTACCGTTTCTGCGGAAGGCGGCGCGGAAAAATCTGCTAAATCGGAAACTTCAGCGACCGAATCGGAAGAAAAAGTTGTGGAAGATTCTGTGGATAACGCAGGCAGCGAAGACGAAAGCTAATAAACACGGGAAAATCAGGCGCGGATAATTTATTGTTCGCATCCTTGATTTATATTATTATCAAGACTGCAGGTTTCGACTTGCGGTCTTTTTTTATCAGAAATTCCAAAATCGAATGACTCCGAATCCCGAACGCACACGCGAACAATTTCTCGAACGCCCTTTGCCGTCCAGCCCGGACAGCGAGCGCGTGATTTTGGGCGCGATTCTCCTCGATAACGAACTCATTACGCAAGCCGTCGAGAAAATTTCCGCCGAAGATTTTTATTCCCCGAATAACCGCCGCATCTTCAAAGCGATGACCACGTTGTTTGAAAAAGGCGAGCGCATTGACCCGATTCTCATCGGCGAAGAACTAAAAAAAGACGGTTCGATTGATTCGATCGGCGGCGTGGCGAC
>CBDUBY010000511.1:0-1588 GCA_965365505.1 uncultured Pyrinomonadaceae bacterium
GGCGATTTTATCGAAGACAAATCCATTATGAATCCGGCGGAATCGGTGACGTTCGGCAATCTGCGCGAAATCACCGACGAAGTTCTGGCGACATTAACGCCGCGTGAGGAAAAAGTGATAAAGATGCGTTTCGGACTCGGTAACACCGGCTCGGAACACACGCTTGAAGAAGTCGGACAGCATTTTGCCGTCACGCGCGAACGCATTCGCCAAATCGAAGCGAAAGCTCTGAGAAAATTGCGCCACCCGTCGCGCTCGCGCCGGTTGAAGGCGTTTTTGGAAGGCAAACAAAGCTAAGAAAAATTATGATTTCAGATTTGCGGGTTGCGATTGCTTTTTGCCGTCGCAACCCGCAAAATCGTTTTTAGATGGATATTTCAACGCAAATTTTCTGGCTAATCATTCTTTCAATGGTCGTCGCTTCAATCGCCTGGACGGTGACGCAGGAAGAAATTTTTAGAGAGTGGCGCGAATTCTGCCAAGACCGCTGTGACAATTGCCAATCGCTGCCGAAACGCAAATTTTTCTATGTCTTTACCTGCGAATACTGCTTTAGTCATTGGACGACCGTTTTAATTTTGCTGCTGACGGGTTTTCAGCTTTTGATTGACGATTGGCGCGGTTACATTTTGGCTTTCTTTGCTATCCCGTGGGTTGCAAATCAATTAATGAGCATATACCGCCGCTTGCGCGTCGGCATCAAACACGAAAATTTGCTGGCTAAAGAGGTCGAATCGAATTTGGAGTAAACTAATTATTTTTGACGTCATTGAAAAACCGATTGCCGAAATAGTGTTCGGCAATCGGTTTTTTCAAATTGAGGTTAGCAGTCGAAAAACTATTTCAAACGCGCGGCGACGCGGAAGCCAACCGAAACGCTGATGCCGTCTGCCGAATGACCTTTGCGAGCGGAAGAGCGCGAATAAGTCGGGAAATTGTTCCACGAACCGCCGCGAATAATTCTGAGTTTGCTGTTACCGATGGTTGTATTAGACGAACCGTCAACCGGCAATCCTTCATATGTCGGGCTGAAAATGTCTTCGCACCACTCTTCAACATTTCCATACACATCGAAAAGCCCAAAGGCGTTTGCCCGCAGCAATCCGACCTGATGTGTTTTTCCTTCAGAGTTGCCGCTGTGCCACATCATTTCGTCAGCAGACACATTGGCGGCGAAAAGTCCGGTCGTTCCGGCGCGCGCCGCGTATTCCCATTCGGCTTCAGACGGCAGGCGATATTCAAATTCCGTATCGCTTTCGTTTAATTTTTTAATGAACGATTTCGCCATTTCCCAACTAACGCGCTCGACCGGACAATCGTCGCCGCAGGTTGCGGCGAAACTCGGATTCTCGCCCATCACCATTTTCCACTGCGCCTGCGTGACTTCGGTTGTGCCAATCCAGAAACCGTCAACCAACGTCACCTTGCGAGCCGGTTTTTCGACGGCTAAAGTTTCCGGCTCGAAGTCGCGATAATCTTTACGGGCTAGGGTAATCGTCCTTTGCGTGTTGGTTTCGTCCAATCCCATCAGGAAAGTGCCTGCCGGAATGCTGACCAATTCCATTCCGATTGAATTCGTCCGCACTTC
>CBDUBY010000512.1:0-1580 GCA_965365505.1 uncultured Pyrinomonadaceae bacterium
TTTTTTTCGTTGTTAATAATCTGCCGCCGCGCACGTTATTATTTATGAATGACGATTATAAGGAGACTAAAGTGAACACTAACGCCGCCAATGCGCTGTTTTCAAGCGATTTAATAAATTCCGAAAAAAGCTCGCTTCAGCATAATGCGATTGCGGAAAACGCAGAATTTGAAGAGCTGGAAGTTCTTTTTCGCAATTACCATAAAATAATTTTCCGCATCGCTTATCGGATTACCGGCAGCCAGAGCGATGCGGAGGACGTTTTGCAAACTATTTTTCTGCGGCTTACTCCAAACCGGGCGCGCAGGGATTTTCTGCCGAATGCCGGCGGTTATCTTAGTCGAGCGGCAGTCAACGCTTCACTCGATTTGCTAAGAAATCGCAAGCGATCTAATTCCGTCTCTTTAGATGTATTAGATTTTGATAAAGAAGCAAAGTTCTCGGCGGCGAGTCCCGAAGACAATTTGGCAGACGCGGAACTGCGTGAACTTATCCGTCAGGCGGTCGCCAAACTCGAGGGTCGTGCGGCGACCGCCTTCGCGCTTCGTTATTTTGAAGGATACGACAATAATCGCATCGCACAAATTTTAGGCACATCGCAAATGGTTGTTGCAGTTACGCTGCACCGCGCCAGAACCCGTTTGCGGAAAGAAATCAGCAGTTATTTGGAGAAACATTATGAAGCATAATAAACAAGAATTAGACGCAATGATAAACAACGCGACGTGCAGCATCCGCGACGAACAGATCGAAGATTCAATCATAAATCAATCGGCGGCGGTTGTGTGGGCGCGAGTCAGCGAACAGTTGGCGGACGAAAGTTCCCGCTCGACAGGCGCGTCGGCGATGACGGAAAATTTATTGTCTGCAAATACAAATTCGGGAAATACAAATCTAAAAAATTTGAATTCCGAACAAATTAACGGTTGCGCGGATTTCCAATCGCTCATTCCGGCATATCTCGACGGTGAACTTTCGACGGCTCGCAGATTGCTTTTGGAAGATCATAACAACGAATGTATTCCTTGTCGTCGGGCATTGAAAACTCAAAGGTCGAACGCGGCAATGCAGGGAGCGACGTTTATTCCCAGCCGACCGGCGCGGCACAATTTGTCCGAAAGGCAACGCGCTCAGACGTATAACCGGATCAATCCGAAAGAATGGAGCAAAACTAAAACAGCGCGCTGGAGCATAGCCGCCGCGTTTGTCATCTGTGTGGGATTTGTCGGATTGTTCGTGTCCGAGCGTTTCGATTGGTCGGGACGCACACTGGCGGCGACTCTTGAAAATGCGAACGGCGCGGTTTATGTGGTTTCCGATGCGGAAAGCCGCCAACTGGCGGCGGGTGAGCAGATTCAGAAAGGCGAGCGCGTCCGCACGGCAAAAGATTCAAACGCCGTGTTAATGCTCGCCGACGGTTCGACAATTGAAATGCGCGAACGCTCCGAATTTTCCGTCAGCGAAAACAGGCGCGGTGTAACGGTCAATCTTGAACGCGGCGATGTGATCGTCGAAGCCGCCAAACAGCACAACGGTCGCCTTTATGTGCAAACTCCCGACTCGCTCGTTTCCGTCAAAGG
>CBDUBY010000513.1:0-1560 GCA_965365505.1 uncultured Pyrinomonadaceae bacterium
CTGATTCCCGGCAGTTTCAACGACGGCAAAGGCGAACCCGGACAATCGAACGCCGTTTCGCACGGCTGCCCGTCGGCGCGTTTCCGCAACATCAATGTGTTAAATACCGCCGCGCAAGGGCAAAGTTAAAAAGAGGATTACCAAAATGCTTTTAACCGATAAAGAAGCCAAAACTGTTACCGATAAAATACTCTCGTTCGTTAAAGCCGACGACGCGACGGCGAGCGTCAGCAGCGACAAACTTTCGCACCTGCGATTTGCCCGCAACGGATTTTTAACCAGCGGTCAGCGGTTGGGACGCGGCGCGAATGTCACGGTTTGGATTGCGGGAAAACGCGGCTCGTCTTCGACAAACGATCTGGACGACGCGAGTTTAAAATTGATGGTCGAGCAAGCCGAACAGCTCGCCAAACTCGCGCCAATTGACCGCGAATATCTGCCGACGCTAAAGGCGCAGACTTATAAACCGACCGGCGGTTATGTCGAAGCGACGGCGAATGTTTCCGCAAACGCTCGCGCCAAAGCCGTCGGCGATATTCTGGCTGAATGCGAAAAATCCGGCGTCATCGGCGCGGGCTTTCATCAAGCCCGAGCGCAGGCGGGCGCGTCCGCTACGAAAAACGGAAATTTCGATTTTGAACGCCGTTCGGCGGTCAGTTTGTCGGTGACAACCAGAACCGATGACGGCACGAGTTCCGGCTATTTTCAGCGCGGTCATTTTGATATGAACCGCTTGGATACAATGCGAGTCGCGCGCGAAGCGATTCGCAAAACTCTCGAAGGACGAAACGCCCGCGCGCTTGAACCGGGCAGTTATACGGTCATTCTCGAACCGCAAGCCGTCGCCGATCTTTTAGGTTCGCTTTCCTTCGGATTTGACGCGCGCAGTGCTGATGAAGGTCGCAGTCCGTATTCGGTAGCGGGCGGCAAAACACGGCTCGGCGAGCGAATTTACGACGAACGAATAAGTATTTTGAGCGACCCCTGGAACCCGGAAATTCCCGGCTCGCAATCGGCGCAGAGCGGTCTGCCGGCGCAGAAAATTTACCTTGTCAAAAATGGAATGCTGGAAAATCTGGTCTACTCGCGTTTCTGGGCGCAAAAGCAATCGAAAGAGCCGACCGCCGGACCGGTGAATACGATTTTGGAAACGAGCGGCAAACCTTCGACGCTCGAAGAAATGATCAGCACGACAAAACGCGGATTGATTATCAGCCGTTTCTGGTATATTCGCCAGACCGACCCGCGCACGGCGAGTTTGACGGGACTGACGCGCGACGGTGTTTGGCTGGTCGAGAACGGCAAAGTTCAATATCCGGTGAAGAATTTTCGCTTCAACCAGTCAACCATCCAAATGCTCGCGCCCGGCAACGTCGAACTGATCGGCGCGCCGGAGCGCGTCGGCGAATCGGAAGGCGGCGGTCTGTCGCTGCTTCCGGCACTCAAACTAAAATCATTTAATTTCACTTCGCAATCCGAGGCGGTTTGAGCGATTGTTTATACAGCGAATCAGAATCGCCTATTATTAAAACTCTTTCGGTTTATGTAGTTGGACAGATT
>CBDUBY010000514.1:0-1556 GCA_965365505.1 uncultured Pyrinomonadaceae bacterium
GATGTCGAATTGAAAGACGAAGGCGGTTTGATGGGAATGGCTCTGCATCCGAAATTCGCCGAAAATCATTTTTTGTATCTGGCTTACACTTACCAGACAAATGGTAAACAAGCGGTCAAAGTCGTGCGTTACCGCGAAACGGGCGAAACTTTGATTGACGCGAAAACGATTGTCGAATTGATTCCGGCGGCGCGTTATCACGCCGGAACCAGATTAGGTTTCAGTCCGGCGGACGGCAAACTTTACATCACGACGGGCGATGCGACGAATCAAAGTCAGGCGCAGCAATTAAACACGCTCGGCGGGAAAACTTTGCGATTAAACGACGACGGCACGATTCCCGAAGATAATCCGTTTGTGAATGGGAAAGACGCGCGACCGGAAATCTGGACTTACGGGCATCGCAACGCGCAAGGATTGGATTGGCAGCCGGAAACGAATTTGATGTTTCAGACCGAACACGGACCTTCGTTGATTGATGGCGTTTCGCTGTTCAAGCGCAGCGGCGGCGATGAAGTCAACATTGTCGAGCGCGGGAAAAATTACGGTTGGGCGAAAATCTCGCATAAAATGACGCGCGAAGGAATGGAAACGGCGATTCGGCAATACTCGCCGGCAGTCGCGCCCGCGAGCGGAATGTTTTATCGCGGCTCGCTGTTTCCCGAATTCAAAAATAATTTTTTGTTCGGCACGCTCAAGGGCGAGTCAATCATTCGATTAGTTTTAGACGGCAGGCGCGTCGTCGCTGAAGAGAAATTATTTCATAAAACTTACGGACGCATTCGAGAAATCGCCGAAGCACCCGACGGCTCGATTTATTTTTCGACTTCAAACCGCGACGGGCGCGGCGATCCGACCACGACCGACGACCGCATTTTGCGAATCGTGCCGCTTACGGATAATCTAACAAAATGAAAAAATCATTCATCGCCGTCGTTTTAATGCTGGGCGTGTTCGCCGGTTTCGCTTTCACGCAAACGAAAAGAAAACCCGTCCGCCGCCCGACGAGAAATCCGACTGTCAGAAAAAAAATTCCGATAAAACCGATTGTCAACAAAAAAATTATGATTCCACAGCAAGCGGTTACGACCGCATCAGGTTTAACCTACATCATCACCAAAAATGGGACAGGCGCGCAGTTAAAAGCGGGCGACGAAATCATCGTCAACTACACCGGACTTTTAACGAACGGTCAGAAATTCGACAGCTCGCTCGACCGCAGCGAACCGTTTTCGTTTCCGCTCGGCGCGGGCAGAGTTATCAAGGGTTGGGATGAAGGCTTTCAAAAATTAAAAATCGGCGACCACGCAACGCTGATCATTCCGTCGTCAATCGCTTACGGCGAGCGCGGCGCGGGCGGCGTGATTCCGCCGGGCGCGACGCTGATTTTTATCGTTGAAGTTCTCGGCGTAAAATAAATAAGATTTGAAAAATGAAAACTGAAAGGTAAAAGATTAGATAGCTTTCTGCCTTTCAGTTTTCATTTTCCACTTCTCAATTTCTATGAACATTCTCTCGCTCGAAAACGTCAGCAAAAATTACGGCATCAAACCGCT
>CBDUBY010000515.1:0-1552 GCA_965365505.1 uncultured Pyrinomonadaceae bacterium
GAAATTCTGCGCGAAGCCAAAGAGATGTTCGATTACGTCATTATTGACGCGCCGCCTTTGGGAATTTTTACCGACGCAAATGTTTTAATCAACCACGCCGACGGTGCAATGCTCGTCATCCGCGCCGGTCGAACCCGTTACAGCGCGGTTGACCGCGTTTTAGAAAGTCTGCCGCGCGACAGAATGCTCGGCGTTGTCCTAAACCAATCGGAAGATGTAATGGACGAATCGCATTATAATTACGGTTATTACGCGAAAAACAAGGGATGAGGGATGAAGGATGAGGGATGAATGAAACAATTTCTTATTCATCCCTCATCCTTCATCCCTCATCCCTCAATTCCCCAATGGACGGCACCCGATTCACACCGCGCACCGTTTGGTTGATTCTCGCCGATGCAGCAATAATTTACGGCGGGATTATCCTCGCTTTGTATGTGCGGCTGGGTTTTGAAGGGTCTGATTACGAGTTAAACGAGCGCAACGGCTGGGTCAAAATCATTCTGGCAACTGCCGTCTGCCTGTTGATTTTATATTTTTACGACCTTTACGATTTTACCGTGATGGGCAACCGGCGCGAGCTGATGCTGCGGCTTGTGCAGGCTCTCGGCATCGCCTGGGTTTTGCTCGCGCTGCTTTTTTATTTCGTGCCGCCGCTGCTTATCGGGCGCGGCGTTTCCGTCTTTTCGGTTTTTATCGTGCTGGTGCTGCTGCTCGTTTGGCGCATTCTGATTCATTATTTGACCGGACACCCGGAAATCGGCGAGCGAATTTTAATCGTCGGAACAGGGCGTTCCGCGCAGGAAACGGCGGAAGCGGTTTGGAAACGGCGCGACGCAGGTTATCGGATTTCCGGCTTTGTCACCGAGAACGGAACGAGTCCCGATTCAGAAGTCGCCGACGCGGAAATTATCGGAACGACCGGCGACCTCGAAGGCATCGTCAAAAGCGAGAAAATTGACCGCATCGTGATTGCGGTGCGCGAGCGGCGCGGCGCGTTTCCGACCGAAACGCTTTTGAAAATGAGTTTGGCGGGCAACGTCAACATCGAAGAATGCTCGTCGTTTTTCGAGCGCGTTACCGGACAAGTCCATATTGATATGGTGCGCCCGTCGTGGCTGATTTTCGCCGGACGCAAGCGCGACACGCGCCTGTCGGTTTTCTTCCGCGAAGTGGTTCATCGCTCGCTGGCTTTAACGGGCTTGATAATTTCTTTGCCGATTATTTTACTGACGGCGATTTTAATTAAACTCGATTCAAAGGGCGAAGTTTTTTACCGGCAGCAGCGTGTCGGCGTGAACGGCAAAATTTTCAACGTCATAAAATTTCGTTCGATGAAAACCGACGCGGAAGCCGACGGCAAACCGATTTGGGCGACCGCTGACGACGAGCGCGTAACAAGAGTCGGGCGCGTCATTCGCCAAATCCGCGTGGACGAGATTCCGCAGTTCTGGAACATCATCAAAGGCGAAATGAGCTTTGTCGGACCGCGTCCCGAACGCCCGCATTTCGTCGCGCAGCTCGCGGAAGAAATTCCGTTTTACGAACATCG
>CBDUBY010000516.1:0-1536 GCA_965365505.1 uncultured Pyrinomonadaceae bacterium
CCGCCGGGCATAATGCTCGCGCCGTGACGCGCGCCTTCTTCGCCGCCGGAAACGCCGACACCGATAAATTCGATTCCCTGTTTGGCGAGATACGCTTCTCTGGTTTCCGTGTCAACGAAATGCGAATTGCCGCCGTCAATAATGATGTCGCCTTTGTCGAGATGCGGCAGCAGATTTTCAATCACGCCGTCCACGATTTTTCCTGCCGGAACAAGCAGCATAATTTTTCTCGGCGCGTCCAGACTTTCGACAAACTCCTTGATATTTTCCGCCGACGCGATTTTCATCGTCGCGCCTTCTTCCAAAAGTAGCTGTCGTTTCGCCGCGTCCAAATCAAAACCGACGCACGCGAATCCGTGTTCCGCGACGTTCAGCAAAAAGTTTCTGCCCATCGTTCCAAGTCCGACCATTCCAAACTGTGCTTTTTCCATAAATTTATTTTTGAATGTTCGCATAATTAGTCGGGTTATTGCAAAATTCCGTCATAGAATCCGTTTCGGCGGTGTTCTTAAATTAAAATTGAAAGGAAATAGAAGCTGATGATTAAAAATACGATTTGTTTTGCCGCCGCTTTATTAACAATCGGTCTGCTGTTTTCGAGCGCGTCAGGGCAAGCAAAAGTCAAAAATAAGGAACTAAACAAATTGGCGGGAAATTGGGACGGTGAACTCGAATATCTCGATTATCAAAACGACAAATCAAAAACGCGCTTGAAACTCCGTTCGATGAATACGGTCAAAGACGGACGAGTTTCGCAGGAAATCGTCTATATCGAACCGAACGGCAAAGAAGTCAAAAGCGCGGGAGCGTTCGCGCTGTCGCCCGACGGAACGCAGATTGTCGAAGAAAAAATGAAGTGGACGATTACGAGTAATTCCTTCGACAAAAAAACGAAAACGCGCCGGATTGTTTATGAAACCAAGTGGAAAGATAACAACCGCAACGCCGATCTGCGCGAAACAATGATTATCGGCGAAAACAATTTTTCCGTCACCAAAGAAGTTCGCTATGAAAACACGACCGACTTTTTTGTGAGAAACACGCACAGCTATCAAAGAAAATAAAATTTCATCCATCAAACTAATCAGCGTTCGTTTCCCAAAACTCAGCGAACGACAGTTCGTTCGCCCAATTTTCGCCGTTTTCATCAAACGTCCACCACGCCGATAAAACTATCTGCGCGTATGCCCAACGCCGCAAATCAATCGGCTCAACATCAAACGCTTCGGCGAATCGCTGAACGGCGTTGTTTAAATTTTCCTTTAATTTTCGCTCGGACGCTGACCACCAAAGATGATTGTTCAGGAAAACCGCGATTTCATAACCGATGCCGCCGACGATGCCTTTCGGGTCAATCGCCAGAAAATCGTCGCGTGTCGCCGATAAGATATTTTCGTGATGAAGGTCGCCGTGAATAAGAAATTTCTGTTTTGAATCGCCGCTTAATTGCCCGTAAAATTCACGAGTTTTGTTTTGAAATTCAGTAGGAAAATTTGTTGTCGCAGCTTTTTTGAAAAAATTACCGAACCATTCATC
>CBDUBY010000517.1:0-1521 GCA_965365505.1 uncultured Pyrinomonadaceae bacterium
CGCGAGCAGTATATTGATTTGCCGCCGCAGCCGGTTATCACGCGCGATAACGTGACGATAAATGTTGATTCGGTAGTTTATTGGATGATTACCGACCCGATCAAAGCCGTGTATGAAATCAATGATTTGGTCGGCTCGCTCGTGCAGTTGACGATTACCGGAATGCGTTCGGTGATGGGCGAGATGGATTTAGACCACACGCTTTCCAACCGCGACCAGATTAACGCCAAACTGCGCCTGATTCTCGACGAAGCGACCGACAAATGGGGCGTGAAAGTAACTCGCGTGGACGTGAAAAACATCAATCCGCCCGAAGACGTTCGCATCACGATGGAAAAACAGATGACCGCCGAACGCAACCGCCGCGCTTTGATTTTGCAGGCGGAAGGCGACAAGCAAGCCGCGATTACGCGAGCCGAAGGCGAAAAGCAGGCGGCGATTACGCGCTCGGAAGGCGAACGCGAATCGGCGATTTTATCAGCCGACGGCGCGGCGCAGGCGCGTTTGAAAGCGGCGACGGCGGACGCGCAGGCAATCGCGCAAATCGCCGAATCAATCGGTAACCGCGAACAGACGACGCAGTATTTAATTACGTCGCGCTACATCGAATCTTTACGCGATATGACCAGAACGCAGAACTCGAAGGTTATTTTTATGCCGATGGAAACGTCCTCGATGCTTTCCAGCATCGGAGCGATAAAGGAAGTGTTGAGCGAAACCGGCGACACGAAAAAAGAATTGCCGCCGACACCGCCGCGCACGCCGCGCGAGTTAGGAAGATAATTGAAAATGTTTCCGCGCCGCGAACTGCGACATATCAAGTTTCAAGGAGAATAATTATGTTAAAAATCACATCCGTTTTATTACTCGCCGTTTTTATCGGCATAACTTCGGCGGCTGCCCAATCGAAATCCGTTTTGAATTTCAAAATGAAAGACATTGACGGCAAAGAAGTGAAGCTCAAAAAATATAAAGGCGACGTTTTTTTAATCGTCAACACGGCGAGCAAGTGCGGTTACACGCCGCAATACGAAGGATTGCAGGCGATTTATGAGAAATATCAAGCGCAGGGTTTCACTGTTCTCGGTTTTCCCGCCAACAATTTCGGCGGACAAGAACCGGGAACGGAAAAGGAAATCAAGGAATTTTGCGAATCGAAATATAAAGTCACGTTCCCGATGTTCGCCAAAATCTCGGTCAAAGGCGAAGACCAAAACGCGCTTTTTAGTTTTTTGACTTCAAAGGAAACCAATCCGAATTTCGCGGGCGATATTTCGTGGAATTTCAACAAATTTTTAGTGAACCGCAAAGGCGAAGTCGTCGCCAGATTTTCATCAAAAGACACGCCCGAAAGCGAAACGGTGACGCAGACGATTGAGAAATATCTGAAAGAGAAATAGATATAATCAAACTGAGTTCGGAACAACGAAAACAGAAAAACTCAAAACACGAAACGACACGAAAAGAGGGGCTGTAAGGAATTTTGTGTAATTCAAATTTTATAAAATAGAAGGAGATTAC
>CBDUBY010000518.1:0-1515 GCA_965365505.1 uncultured Pyrinomonadaceae bacterium
GAGCATTTTCGTCCGACGGCGCGACGCTCGCTTTTGCCGCCGACCGTCAGCAAGCCAATTCGCGCGGCTTGGACATTTTTCTGCTCGACCTCGAAAATCCGAACGAAGAAAAACGATTAACCGCCCGCCGTTTTCACGACGGCTCGCCCGCTTTTTCGCCCGACGGACGGCGCATCGTTTTCGCCAGCAGCGCGGACGGCAATTGGGAAATTTACCTGATGAACACGGACGGCACGGGACTCGTTCGCCTGACGCGCACGAAGGCGGAAGAATTCACGCCGCAATTTACATCGGACGGCAAAAAACTGATTTTCGCCGGCAATCGAGACGGAAAGTTTGCGATTTACGAAATCGAATTGCCGTGATATTTCCGCGTTTGTCGCAGATAAAATATATGACATATTGGTATCTTTACTTTGAAAGGCGAGCTTTACAGAGTCGGCAAGTCAACAACGAACGCGCCGTCGAACAAATCAATGGACGTTAGGCGGAAACAGCGACTTTGTTATCAAACAGGTCTTTTTACCCTTGAGTTGTGTGGTGGCGGTTTCCGCCCACGTCATCTCAATCGTTATGTGAGGTGTTCAACGCCTCGCTTCGCTCGCTGGCGGACAGGATGTCCGCGCTCCGATCTGCGCTCCACTTAGCGCGGAACTTCAACCGTTTTAATAATATCGGTAATCACCGCGTCGGTTGTCGCGCCGTCGAGTTCGGCTTCGGCGCGAAGCGCGAGGCGGTGGCGCAAAACCGGCAGCGAAACGTCGCGCACGTCGTCCGGCGTGGCAAAATCGCGCCCGCGAATTGCGGCGAGTGCTTTTGAACACAAGAGCAAAGCAACCGAAGCACGCGGACTCGCGCCGTAAAGAATTGTCGGATGATTGCGCGTTTTGTTGACGATTTCGACAATATATTTTTGAATTCCGGCTTCTGTCCGCATTGCTTTTATTTCATCACGGCAATTTTTTATCGCGTCCTTTTCCGCCAAAGGTATAATTTCGATTTCTTCCAAATGGCGTGAATTAAAACCCGAATCCCAACGTGAAACGATTTCCAATTCGGCATCCTGCTGCGGATAATCAATCAAAATTTTCAATAAAAATCTGTCCAATTGCGCTTCGGGCAAAGGATAAGTTCCTTCGTATTCAATCGGATTTTCCGTTGCTAAAACGGTAAAAAGCGGCGACAGACGATAGCGTTTGCCGTCAATCGTCGTCTGCCGTTCTTCCATCGCTTCGAGCAGCGCGGCTTGCGTTTTCGGCGGCGTGCGGTTGATTTCGTCGGCAAGCAAAATATCGGTAAAAATCGGACCCGGACGCAAGGAAAATTCCGAGTTCTGCATATTAAAAACATTTGTTCCCGTAATATCCGACGGCATTAGATCTGGTGTGAATTGAATGCGCGAAAATCTCGCGCCGATGATTCGCGCCAGCGTTTTAACCGTTAAAGTTTTCGCCGTTCCCGGAACGCCTTCCAAAAGCGCGTGTCCTTCGGCGAGAACGGCGACGAGAATTTGTT
>CBDUBY010000519.1:0-1508 GCA_965365505.1 uncultured Pyrinomonadaceae bacterium
GTTCCGATAACCGTGTTCACGCCGCGATTTCCGGCTTCGATGGCATCTTCGCCCATCCATTCGTCGCAAACTCTCGTGCAGCGTTTGCACAAAATACAGCGCTGCGGGTCGTTGGCGACAATCGGCGATAGGAATTTTTCCGGCGTGGCGTTTTTCGATTCGACAAATCTCTCCTCGACATCGCCCCAATCGAAAATCATTTCCTGAAGTTCACACTCGCCGCCGCGGTCGCACACCGGACAATCGAGCGGATGATTAGCGAGCAAAAACTCGCCCATCGCGCGCTGTGCCTTTTCGATTTCCGGGCTTTGAGTGGTGACGTTCATTCCGTCCGTGCAGGTTATTGTGCAGGATGTTTGCAGCTTCGGCATTTTCTCAATGCGAACCAGACACATCCGGCACGAAGCCTGCAAAGCGAGGTCTTGATAATAACAAAACGAAGGAATGTTAAAGGCTTGCTCGCGGCAAACGTCAATCAGCCGCGCGCCCTTTTCCGTTTCAAATTCCTGCCCGTTAATCGTAACTTTGATAAGTTCTGACATCTTAAAAATTAATAAAAAACTTAAAATTTATTCTTCCGATTTATTTTCGGTTTCTTTTTTGCTCGTCGCGCCTTTCTTTTTGCCGTGCGGACGGGTTTTGCCGAAACTGCCTGCGAAAATTTTACCTTTTCGTGTTCTTTTATCTCCTCTGCCCATAAAGTTTTTCCTCCTTAAATAATTAGAATTTTCTCGCTTCGGGTTCAGTCGAAGTCGTTTTCTGCCCGTTTAAATACGGCATAAAATCTTCGGGAAAGCGTTTTATTGCTCCTTGAATCGCCCACGCCGCCGCGTCACCCAAGGCACAAAAGGATTTCCCTTCAATGTTGTCACACAAATCCAAAAGAAGCTGCGCGTCTTCCGGTCGCCCGCCGCCATCGGCAATGCGATTAAAGATTTTTACAATCCAATCTGTTCCTTCGCGGCACGGCGTACACCAGCCGCACGATTCGTGTTTGTAAAATTCCGACAAGTTTTTCGTCGAATCAACGATGTCAACCGTTTCGTCAACAACGATGAATCCGCCCGAACCGACCAAAGAACCGCCTGCGACAAGTCCTTCGTAATCCATCAAAACTTTTTTTCCGATAATGTCATCGGCGCGCATAATATAAACCGACGAACCGCCCGGAATGCAGCCTTTTAACTTGTTGCCGTTTCTGATTCCGCCGCAGTCTTCCATTATGAATTTCTCCATATCGGCATAACCCATCGGCAATTCATAAACGCCCGGCTTTTTGACGTGACCGCTGACTGACCAAAGTTTCGTGCCGCCCGATTTTTCCGTTCCCAAATCGCGCCACGCGATGCCGCCCATTTCGATAATCTGCGGCACGGCGGTTAAAGTTTCGACATTATTAACGACTGTCGGCGAAGCGTATAAACCTTCGACTGCGGGAAACGGCGGTTTCATTCGCGGATGTCCGCGATAGCCTTCCAAACTCGATAAAAGCGCGGTTTCCTCGCCGC
>CBDUBY010000520.1:0-1503 GCA_965365505.1 uncultured Pyrinomonadaceae bacterium
ATTGCTTTAACTACTCCAGTTCTCGTCGGATTCGTTTTCGGACCGGAAGTTCTCGGCGGCTTATTAGCCGGTGTTACTGTGACAGGCGTGCTGATGGGAATGTTCCAAAACAATGCCGGCGGCGCGTGGGATAATGCTAAAAAATCTTTTGAAACCGGCGTCATGATTAACGGAGTGATGCAGTATAAAGGAAGCGAAGCGCATAAAGCGAGCGTGACCGGCGATACGGTCGGCGATCCGTTCAAAGATACTTCAGGACCTTCGATGAATATCCTGATTAAGCTGATGAGTATCGTAGCGTTAATCATCGCTCCGCATATCGCAATCAACTCAAATCACGGAACTCAGCCGAAAACAGCACCTAAGGCTCAAGTGGAAAGAACTGTTGAAATTCCTCTTGAAAAGCGGCTGTAAAAGAGATTGCGTGACATTTTATTAAAATGCAGTGGTGTAAAAGCGCGGAGATATTTGCAAATATCTCCGCGCTTTTAGTTTTTGAATTTGATTTCTCTGTGTTGAAATATTTTTATGAAGACTCTAAAAGTTCAATCGAAACAGCGCGAGGAAATGATTGAAATCACGCGCGACGTAGAAAATCGGTTGCGCGAATCAGAAGTAAAAGACGGCGTATGCGTTTTGTTTACGCAGCATACGACCTGCGGATTGACGATAAACGAAAACGCCGACCCGGATGTGAAAAGCGATATGTTAGGTTTTTTACGCAAACTGATTCCGCAAGATTACGCTGATTTTCAGCATTATGAACAAAACTCCGACGCGCATTTGAAATCTTCGTTTTTCGGCGTGAGCGTTACCGTTCCGTTTGAAAACAACAAGTTGCTTTTGGGCAGATGGCAGGGAATTTTTCTTTGTGAATTTGACGGCGCACGCGAAAGGAGAGTTTTGATGCAAATTTTGACCGCCGCAAAAACTTGACATTTTCTTTTGAGAAAATGCGCGTTTAGAAATGAAGGGCAAAATATTTACGCCCGGAAATTTATAAAGGAGCTTTTTTCAAATGATAAATCATATTTCTATCAGCGCACACAACCCCGAACGAGTCGCCAATGTTTTGGCGGAACTGTGGAATGGCTATGCTTTTCCGTTTCCGCCGTGCCCGAACGCTTTTATGGCTTTAGCCGATGACGGACGAGGCACGATGGTCGAAGTCACGCCAATCAATATCGAGCTTTTGCCGGGCGACGAATTGCCCGCCGAAGATGATAATTTCAATTCAAACACGCCGACCGAAGAATACGAGGCGAAATTTACCGAACGACCGACGCATTCCGAATACACGGCGACGCACTTGAACATCAATACGCCTTTGAGCGCGGAAGAGGTGAAAGCAATTGCCCGACGCGAAGGCTGGCGCGTATTGACTTGCAATCGCGGCGAAGGTCTTTTTCAACTGCTCGAAGTTTGGGCGGAAAATCGCCTGATGATTGAGGTGATGACACCGGAAATGACGGCGCGCTATGTAGAAGTTGTAAATCCGCAATT
>CBDUBY010000521.1:0-1500 GCA_965365505.1 uncultured Pyrinomonadaceae bacterium
TCGCGCCCGCGAATCGCTTTCGCAATTAGCTCAATGTCGGTTAAAGTTTTAATGTTTTGCAGGGCAAATGCTGGTGTCATCATATTCGCAAAGTTATTACGGCATCATTTCCGAAATTGTTTCAATAGCTAAAGGAAAATAGACAGGATATTGTTAAATACTTTAGACCACGCGCATAACATAAAGCAACACGAAACGGTTAGATACTTTTCGTGTTGCTTTATGTTATGCGCGTGGTTGCTTTCTGCGGGCAACACATAACTAGAAGATTGTTTGAAATCTAATCTAACTCCAGCCCAAGGTCGCCAAACCCGCAGGCGCGGCAACGTCGTCGAATCTCAATGTTTGAACGGGCATTGTCAAGCCGACATCTTCGGGGCGCAGAATGTTCAGCGTTCTGCCGAGGGCTTCGGCGGCAATGTCAGTTAATTTCGCAGGCACGAAATCTTTGCCAACGACCAGCAGTTTTTCCAGTGAATTATCGCCTGAACCTTCGCCAAAGCGATCACGATAAAACATCAGCAGGCGATAAATTTCGTCGTCGCGCTCGGAATCGGCGCAAGTTACCGATCGCACAACGGACGGCTCGTCGCCGCGCAGCAGAAGCGCAGTAAAGCCGTCGGACTGCGAGCTAATCAGCAAAGAATCCGTTTGATTTTTCGAGTCAATCAGCCAATTCGCTTCGCTGACGGCTCTTGGCATAATCAAACCCGCCAACCAGCCGAGTGTTTCAAACATCGTTTCGTATTCGTCAATGACGCTCAATTTAACAGCGGTCGCAAAATAACGCGCCTTGCCGTTTGCGTCCGGCTTAATTTCGCGGCGCGAAATCCGCAAATCGCCCGACGGCGCGCCGAAAGCCTGCTCGGATTTCCAATCAAGAATTTCCGTCAATTCTTCTTTTGAAACGGGTTTGCTGTCAAGAGTCAAAATCGCGGTTCGCGCCGTGCTGCTTGGCAATGAAATTGACCAGCGTTTTTGTTTTCGCAAACCGGCGTTCGTCGCCGCTTCTTCGAGCAGGACGAGCATTTCGTTTTGATTAGTAATGTTGCGCTCGGTAAAACTCGGCGTGAGCAGATGCGCGGGCAAATCAATTGTTGCCCCTTGCCGGATGCCGAAACGATTTCTGCCTTCCTTTTGCAAAGCGAGAGCCGTTACGCTCTGTTGCTCCAAACCAAGCGCGGCTTTCGGATAATTCGGTCGAGTTAAACTTTCTAACATCTGTTTCTAATAATCTTTATATTGTTTCCCGTCGCCGTCCTCGCCCTCGGCGACGCTTTTGACATCTTTGATGCCGGAGCCGCTGTCTTCGTCTAAATTCTCGCCCGGCACTTCTTCCCACTCAGCTTTTTCAATAATCGGGTCGGTCGGCTTTTCGCGGAGATATTTTTCTTCTATCAATTTGTCGAGCGATTCGGGCAGTTTGCCTTTGTCAGCGGCGTATTGGTCAATGGCGCGGCGCATCTGGAAAAGATTTTCCTTCAAAACCGTTTCGCGGGC